>CAZYRG010000091.1:0-12012 GCA_964650425.1 uncultured Flavobacteriaceae bacterium | reverse complement strand
CATGAAGAAATTTCTTCTTTCACTTTTAGCATCAGTAATTCCATACTTAACATTTGCCCAAGAAGTTGCAGAAAAAGGCTTAGATCAAAAGATCGATGAAGCTTTTAAACCAGTTTCTGATTTTTTCTCGTCTGTGATTTTCTTTGAAGTGTTTTCTGGAGCACCTTTTGTTATTATATTGTTAGTATGCAGTGCTTTGTTTTTCACAATTTATTTCGGGTTTCCTAATATTCGATATTTTGGAAAAGCGATTAATGTGGTGCGAGGAAAGTATGATGATTTAGAAGAACATGGTATTGATGGAGATCCAGGACTTAGTGCCTTAGATGGCGATATTACTGATACGATCCGTGATGAGTCGCAAGAAGGAGAGGTTTCGCATTTTCAAGCGTTGGCTACAGCGGTTTCTGGTACAGTAGGAAACGGAAATATAGCAGGAGTTGCATTAGCAATTGCGCTCGGAGGGCCTGGAGCCACCTTTTGGATGATCATATGTGGACTACTGGGAATGTCTACCAAATTTGTGGAGTGTACGCTTGGAGTGCAATATAGAGATGTGGGTGAAGACGGTACTATATATGGTGGTCCTATGTATTACTTGAGCAAAGGTTTAAAAGATAAAGGGTTTGCTACAGCTGGTAAAATCATAGCAGGACTATTTGCTGTTTTTTGTATTGGAGGCTCCTTTGGGGGTGGTAATGCGGCGCAATCAAATCAAGCAACAATTGTTTTGAAAGAAATGTTTGGTTTGGAAAGTGCTGGAGCAGGCTTTTGGATAGGAGTTGTATTAGCAATTCTTGTTGGGATTATTATTATTGGCGGAATAAAAAGAATCGCTTCGGTAACAGAGAAAGTTGTTCCATTGATGGCTGTTATGTACATTTTAGCTTGTTTGTATATTATTTTTAGTAATATATCATTTGTTGATGATGCTATTGGTTTAATAGTAACTGAGGCATTTAATCCAAGAGCGGTTGGTGTTGGAGGTTTGATTGGTGTGTTACTTGTTGGATTTAAACGAGCTGCTTTTTCTAATGAAGCTGGAGCAGGTTCTGCATCAATCGCCCATTCTGCGGTACGAACCAAATATTCCGCCTCAGAAGGTTTGGTTGCCTTGCTAGAGCCTTTTATTGATACCGTAGTTATCTGTACGATGACAGCTTTGGTAATAATAATCTTTAACTCTGGAGGTTCTTTCGTTTATGGAGGTGACGGAACTGGCGCTGTGCTTATTAATGGTGTTTCGTATGAAGGAGCAGGAATTACATCAATAGCTTTTGCACAATATATTCCTTATTCAGATATATTTCTTACTATCGCGGTAGTACTCTTTGCAGTTTCTACGATGATTTCTTGGTCGTACTATGGATTGCAATCTTGGAAATTCCTATTTGGAAGAGGTAAAGTAGCAGATTTGACGTATAAATTATTATTTCTAACATTTGTGATTATTGGAGCGGCTGCCAGTATGGGGTCGATTTGGGCATTCTCAGATGCGATGATTTTTGCTATGGTATTTCCTAATATGGTTGGGTTATTTTTATTATTCCCAGTAGTCAAAAAACAATTGAATCGCTATTTGTCAGCTATAAAAGGTGAATAGAGTACGCAATGCTTTTATAGTTGTTTTTTTGAAAGCTTATAATGATTAAAGAATTTCTGGCGTATTTTACTATCCACCGACGTTTTCGAAATGGTGTTTTTTCTTTGATTTTTTTGATCAGTATTTTAGGCGTTGGATTGTTTATGCTGAGTCAGAAAGAAGCGGATATATCGAATCTTGTAGTGTTGGATGCGTACGAACAAGAATTGGTTGTGTTGAAAGAAAAAGCAGCAGCTCAACAGAAGGCGTTTGTTCAAAAACCCTTTAATCCAAACTTTATTTCTGATTATAAAGGCTACGTGCTCGGACTTTCTCCTCAAGTTTTGGATAAGTTACGTGCTTATCGAGCTACAGATAAGTGGATCAATTCAGCTCAAGAATTTCAAGTAGTTACAGGGGTTAATGATTTATTACTGTCCCAAATAGGACCATTATTTAAATTTCCAATCAAAAAAACATCCTATTACACTAAAAAAAGCCAACATAGCACTATAAAAACGGAGGGAGAAAAATCAGATTTAAATAAGATTACAGCAGTTCAACTTCAGGAAGTTGTAAGATTGCCCGATTTCGTTGCTATGCGAATCATTAAGTATCGTAAAAGTTTAGGGGGATTTGTTTCTGATGCTCAATTGCAAGATGTCTATGGATTATACCCAAAACAAATACAGAAGGTGTTATCTTTGTTTACAGTAAAAGAGAAAAGAACTATTGAGCGTTTGGATGTTCATACGGCTTCTGTTAAAGAGCTAATGACTATTCCTTATTTTGATTTTGAAATGGCTTTGGCGATTCATGATTTTGTTAAAGAAAATGGAAAAATAAAATCCTTTTACGAATTTGATAAAATATTAGGTTTTCCTACTGATAAAATTGATAGAATAACATTATATTTGAAAATATAAGAGAATTATTCAAAGAAACATTAAAAAACAGCTATGAATTTTGATTATTCTGAAGAGCAGAATATGGTAGCGCAATCTGCCAAAGATTTTGCAGAAAAACATATTAGACCGCATGTAATGGAATGGGATGAGTCGCAGACTTTTCCAGCAGCGTTATTTAAAAAAGCTGGGGAATTTGGATTTATGGGCGTTTTAGTGCCCGAATCCCTTGGAGGATCAGGCTTAGGCTATCATGAGTATATTGCTATAATTGAGGAAATATCCAAGGTAGATCCTTCTATTGGACTTTCGGTAGCGGCACATAATTCTTTATGTACTAATCATATTTTGAGTTTTGGAACCGAAGCGCAAAAAAAGCAATGGATTCCAAAATTAGCCACAGGAGAATGGTTGGGTGCTTGGGGACTTACAGAGCATAACACCGGTAGTGATGCCGGTGGAATGAATACTACAGCGGTCAAAGATGGAGATCATTATATTATTAATGGTGCAAAAAACTTCATTACGCACGGTCGATCTGGAGATATTGCAGTCGTTATTGTACGGACTGGAGAAAAGGGCGATTCGCATGGGATGACGGCATTTGCTATAGAGAAAGGTACTCCAGGCTTTAGTTCTGGAAAAAAAGAAGATAAGCTTGGGATGCGAGCTAGTGAGACAGCAGAATTAATCTTCGATAATTGTCGAGTTCCTGCTGCAAATGTTTTAGGAGAAGTTGGAGAAGGGTTTATTCAATCAATGAAAGTATTGGATGGTGGTAGAATTTCAATTGGTGCTTTGTCAATTGGTGTGGCTAAAGGTGCATATGATGCTGCGCTGAAATATTCTAAAGAACGGGAGCAGTTTGGTAAACCTATAAGTCAATTTCAGGGTATTTCTTTCAAGCTGGCCGAAATGGCAACAGAGATTGAGGCTTCCGAGCTATTATTGCATAAGGCGGCTTTTCTAAAGAATGCCGGGCGTAAGATGACAAAGATCGGAGCGATGTGCAAGATGTATGCGAGTGAGATGTGCGTGCGTGTAGCAACAGAAGCTATACAGATACATGGTGGTTATGGCTACCTTAAAGATTTTCCCGTAGAGAAATTTTACAGAGATGCAAAACTCTGTACGATAGGAGAGGGGACCACAGAAATTCAAAAATTAGTGATCGCAAGAAATATTTTAAAATAATTGATTGCAAATAGTTTTATTACTGTATATTTGCAGCCTGATTTAAATGAAAGCAAAAGCTAGGTGTAACGAACCAGAGCGGTTTTGGTTTAAATAAGTAAGAATCTAAAAGAAAGGAGGTACATCTATGTTAATTATACCAATTAAAGACGGAGAGAATATCGATAGAGCGCTTAAGCGTTTCAAACGTAAATTTGATAGAACAGGGACGATGCGTCAGTTAAGAAAAAGACAGGCGTTTACAAAACCTTCTGTAGAGCGTAGAGCGCAAATACAAAAAGCGCAATACATTCAAGGATTAAGAGATCAGGAAGAAATATAAGTCTTTTGTTATTTCTTAGTTGTTAAGTCTAAGTAAAATGTAGTGTTTGAAACGAATTGTTTTGAGGTATTCATAACATTCCGCTTTCATCCGTATATAATTAGAACCATTAGTGTCAAAAGTTTAGTACTTTTACGGCATTAATGGTTTTTTTATGGGCATATTTCAAGCATTTGCAGATTACCTTTCTTTAGAAAAAAAATATTCGCAACATACCATTGGTGCTTATTTGGCGGATCTGAATGCTTTTGCCGACTTTTTTTTAGAACAATTTGATGAAGATGCGATTGTGTCAGCGGAGTATGTGCAAATTCGACGATGGGTGATTCATTTGTCTGATGGTGGGTTGGGTAATCGTAGTATAAATCGAAAAATCGCTTCACTCAAAGCATATTATAAGTTTTTATTGAAAACAGAGCAATTGCAGGTAAATCCTTTGGCGAAACACCGTGCACTCAAAACGGCTAAAAAGATTCAAATTCCTTTTTCCGAACAAGAAGTGATAGCTGTGGTAGATGAGTTAGGGGAGGGAGCGAGTTTTGAAGAGGTACGTGATAAGTTGATTGTGGAGTTGTTTTATGCTACGGGCATGCGTAGGGCAGAATTGGTTAATTTACGCTTGCAGGATCTAGATTTGTCCAATAAGCAACTAAAAGTGCTAGGAAAGCGTAATAAAGAGCGTTATGTGCCATTATTGCCTACTGTTTTGGAGACGCTTCAGGGGTATTTGGCGCATAGGGATTTGGTGGTTACCCAGGATGGGGGAGACTTTTTATTGCTCACAAAAAAAGGCGTTAAAATCTATGAAACACTTGTTTATCGCGTAATTAATGGTTATTTTAGTAGGGTATCTTCGAAAGAAAAAAAGAGTCCGCACATACTGCGACATTCTTTTGCAACACATTTGCTGAATGAAGGTGCTAACCTAAATGCCGTAAAAGAACTGCTTGGACATTCGAGTCTTGCATCTACAGAAGTGTATACGCATCATAGCATTGCGCAGCTTCATAAGGTGCATCATAGTGCACATCCTAGGAATAAGAAATAATTCTATGGATGTTTCTTCGACCCTTCAATTTTTTTAGGCCTAAAATGATGTTTAATCAATTAATCGCAAAGGACTATGAAAGTAAATCTGCAATCCGTAAATTTTAATGTAGATCAGAAACTAGTAAATTTTGTTCAGGAGAAGCTGGATAAATTAGAAAATCATTTTCACAAGATCGTTTATGCTGATGTTTTTTTAAAAGTGATCAATACAAGTGGTAAAGAAAATAAAATTACAGAAGTTTTGTTGAGTGTGCCAGGAGATGAGTTTATTATTAAAAAAACCCATAAATCCTTTGAAGGAGGTGTAGATGAGTGTGTTAGTTCTTTGGAACGCCAATTGCGTAAGCGTAAAGAAAAATTAAATGCACATGTTTGATGAATTTTTTTAAAAAAAAGTTTTTTCAAGTAAAATAATTATATACATTTGCAGTCCGTTAGAAATAGCGGACTTTTTTATGCTGAAAAAGAAAAGTTAAAAGCCGATGTAGCTCAGCTGGCTAGAGCAGCTGATTTGTAATCAGCAGGTCGTGGGTTCGAGTCCCTCCATCGGCTCTTTTAAGTAATGAAAGGTCAATCAGGTTTTGAATTGTTTTTGTAGATTGAAATAGTTCAAAAATAGGGATGAGAAGTCTATCCTGAGTGACAGTCGAAGGGAGTCCCTCCATCGGCTCTTTTAAAGCTTAAAATAACGCACTAAGTAAAGTGTTGTTTTTTGAAATATTAATATAGACTTTTAGTTTACTGAAAGTTTACAAATTCAGAGAAAGTTGAAATAGCATTTTCTGGATTAAAATGGGGAGATACTCAAGCGGCCAACGAGGACAGACTGTAACTCTGTTGTTTTTAACTTCGCAGGTTCGAATCCTGCTCTCCCCACAAAAATTTTTGCACAGCAAAAATTGAAATAAATTCAGATTTCAAAAGCCAGATTCTAAAGAATATTGGTTGTTTTTTGGGATTTGAAATTTTTGTTTTTTGAAAATTTAATTACCATTAATTACAGAGTTCGCACTAACGAAGTGAGTTCTTGATTATAAAAAGCGAGAGTAGCTCAGTTGGTAGTCCGCCGCGGCGGATCCAAGTGAATGTTATTGAAACATACACTCCTCTTGAATGAGAAATTGAAATAATGAAATTACCATTAATTAAGAGTTTAGAATTCTGAATTCCTAATTATAAAAAAGCGAGAGTAGCTCAGTTGGTAGAGCGTCAGCCTTCCAAGCTGAATGTCGCCAGTTCGAACCTGGTCTCTCGCTCAAAAATGCTCCAACAGCCGGCGTAGCTCAGGGGTAGAGCGTTTCCTTGGTAAGGAAGAGGTCACGAGTTCAAATCTCGTCGTTGGCTCATATTTGGATGTAATTTACACTAATATATAACTAAGATTAAATAAATTAATTATGGCAAAGGAAACTTTTGATCGTTCCAAACCCCACTTAAATATTGGTACTATTGGACACGTTGATCACGGTAAAACAACTTTAACCGCAGCTATTACAAAGGTATTGGCTGATGCAGGTCTTTCTGAAGCAAGAGATTTCGATCAGATCGATAATGCTCCTGAAGAAAAGGAAAGAGGTATTACTATTAATACTTCTCACGTGGAGTATCAAACTGCTAACCGTCACTATGCACACGTTGACTGTCCAGGTCACGCCGATTACGTAAAAAACATGGTAACTGGTGCTGCACAGATGGATGGAGCTATCCTTGTGGTTGCTGCAACTGATGGTCCAATGCCACAAACTCGTGAGCACATCCTATTAGGACGTCAGGTAGGTATTCCAAGAATCGTTGTATTCATGAACAAAGTGGATATGGTTGATGATGAGGAGCTATTAGAATTGGTAGAGATGGAAATCAGAGATTTGCTTTCTTTCTACGAATATGATGGTGATAATGGACCTGTAGTTGCTGGTTCTGCTCTTGGAGCATTGAACGGTGAGCAAAAATGGGTTGATACTGTTTTGGAATTGATGAAGCAAGTTGATGAGTGGATCGAAGAGCCATTACGTGAGATCGATAAAGATTTCTTGATGCCTATCGAAGATGTATTCTCTATTACTGGTCGTGGTACGGTAGCAACTGGTCGTATTGAGACTGGTATTGCAAATACTGGAGATCCTGTAGAGATTATTGGTATGGGAGCTGAGAAATTGACTTCGACTATTACTGGTATTGAGATGTTCCGTCAAATCCTTGATAGAGGTGAGGCTGGAGATAATGCAGGTATCCTTTTGAGAGGTATTGAAAAAGCCCAGATTTCTCGTGGAATGGTAATCACTAAGCCAGGATCTGTAACACCTCACAAAAAATTCAAGGCAGAGGTTTATATCTTGAAAAAAGAAGAAGGTGGACGTCACACTCCATTCCATAATAACTATCGTCCACAGTTCTACGTACGTACTACTGATGTAACTGGTACTATCGCATTGCCTGATGGTGTAGAGATGGTTATGCCTGGAGATAACTTAACAATTACTGTTGAACTTATCCAGACTATCGCAATGAATGTTGGTCTACGTTTCGCTATCCGTGAAGGTGGTAGAACTGTAGGTGCTGGACAGGTTACTGAAATTTTAGATTAAGTTCTAGATAAATAATACAAGTCATAGGTATCTGTTGTTTAGCAGATACCTTGACTTATATTTACGGGTTTAGCTCAGTTGGTAGAGCACTGGTCTCCAAAACCAGGTGTCGAGAGTTCGAGTCCCTCAACCCGTGCGATAATTTAAAAAGTTTGCGAAAAGCTTTTAATTATAAATGGTATTTCAAAATGGATTTTTATTGAAAAATTCTTTTTGTTACGCTTTAAAAATATAAACACAATGGCTGGATTGATCAACTATATATCGGAATCGTATAATGAACTAAAGAATCATGTTACATGGACTCCATGGGCAGAAGCACAACGACTAACATTGGTTGTAGTGGTGTTTTCGGTGATCTTTTCATTAGCGATTTGGGGTGTTGATACGGTGTTCAGTAATGTGATAGAGCAATATTTTAACTGGGTTAAATCATAGTATTGCCATGGCTGAGACAAGTAACAATGTAAAAAAATGGTACGTAGTACGTGCTGTTAGTGGACAAGAAAATAAAATTAAAGAGTATATAGAGCGTGAAATTTCACACTTAGGACTCGAAGATTATATAGAACAAATTTTAGTGCCAACAGAAAAAGTGGTACAGATTCGTAATGGAAAGAAGATTAACAAGGAGCGTGTATATTTTCCGGGATATGTTATGATTCAGGCGAATCTTTCTGGAGAGATACCACACATCATTAAATCTATTAATGGGGTGATTGGTTTTCTTGGAGAAGTTAAAGGCGGGGATCCTGTGCCGTTGCGTAAGGCAGAAATTAATAGGATGTTAGGTAAAGTAGATGAGTTAGCTGTGAAAACAGATAATGTTGCAATACCTTTTACTGTTGGAGAGATTATTAAGGTGATTGATGGACCGTTTAATGGGTTTAATGGAACAGTAGAAAAAGTAAATGAAGAAAAACGCAAGCTAGAAGTGATGGTGAAAATCTTTGGTCGTAAAACGCCTTTAGAGTTGAGCTATATGCAGGTAGAAAAAGTTTAGCGTAATTAGTGAGTATATCAAGTGTTACATTTAATATAAGTTAGAATAACTCGAACTGCTTCCACATGAAGAGTCGTTCTTTTTTAAAACTAGAAAAATGGCAAAAGAAATAGGTAAAGTAGTAAAACTACAAGTACGTGGGGGAGCGGCAAATCCGTCTCCACCAGTTGGACCTGCTTTAGGTGCTGCCGGAGTGAATATCATGGAATTCTGTAAGCAATTCAATGGTAGAACACAAGATAAGGCTGGTAAAGTTTTACCAGTTGTAATTAATGTTTATAAAGACAAGTCATTTGACTTTGTCATTAAGACTCCACCAGCAGCAGTACAAATATTGGAAGCAGCAAAAACAAAAAAAGGATCAGGAGAACCAAATCGTAAAAAAGTAGCATCTGTTACTTGGGATCAGCTTAGAACAATCGCTGAAGATAAGATGCCTGATTTGAATGCTTTTACTGTTGAATCTGCAATGAAAATGATGGCGGGTACTGCTCGCTCTATGGGTGTAACCGTTAAGGGACAAGCTCCATTTTAATAGCATAAAAAGTTAAGACAATGGGAAAAGTAACAAAAAACCAAAAAGAATCACGTGCTAAAGTTGATACCAACAAAGCATATTCTGTAGAAGAAGCTTCTGCATTGGTTAAAGAAGTAACGACAACAAAATTTGATGCTTCTGTAGATCTAGCAATTCGTTTGAATGTGGATCCACGTAAAGCGAATCAAATGGTTCGTGGTGTAGTAACATTGCCACATGGAACTGGAAAAGATGTAAAGGTATTAGCATTAGTAACACCTGATAAAGAAGCAGAAGCTAAAGAAGCTGGTGCTGATTTTGTTGGACTAGATGAATACTTAGATAAAATCAAAGGTGGATGGACTGATGTTGATGTCATCGTTACCATGCCAAGTGTAATGGGTAAGTTAGGACCATTAGGTCGTGTATTAGGACCTAGAGGTTTGATGCCAAATCCTAAGACTGGTACGGTTACTATGGATATTGCAAAAGCAGTATCTGATGTAAAGGCTGGTAAAATTGATTTTAAAGTAGATAAAACAGGGATTGTACATGCAGCGATTGGTAAGTCTTCTTTTAGCGCTGATAAAATTGCAGGTAATGCACAAGAGTTATTGACAACGCTTGTGAAGTTAAAACCGCAAACGGCAAAAGGGATTTACATCAAGTCTATATACATGTCTAGTACAATGAGTCCTAGTATTGAGGTTGAATCTAAAGGTTTAGTAGGATAATTAGTTAAGATATTAGATTATGACAAGAGAAGAAAAATCACAAGTAATTGAAGACTTAACTGCTCAATTGGCCGACAATTCAAATATCTATCTTACTGATATTTCTGGATTAGATGCTGGAGTAACTTCAAACTTACGTAGAGCCTGCCATAAAGCTAATGTATCACTAAGTGTAGTGAAAAATACATTGTTGGCTAAGGCAATGGAAAAGTCCGATAAAGATTTCGGAGCACTTCCAGAAACTTTGAAAGGAAATACTTCTATCATGTTTGCAGAAGCAGGTAATGCGCCAGCAAAAGTGATTAAAGAATTCCGTAAGAAGTCAGAAAAACCAGTTCTTAAAGGCGCTTTTATTGAAGAGGCTGTGTATGTAGGTGATGAAAACCTAGATGCATTAGTTGATATCAAGTCTAAGGAAGAGGTTATTGGAGATATTATTGGTCTATTACAGTCACCAGCTAAGAGCGTAGTTTCTGCGTTGAAATCTAGTGGAGGTAAATTGGCAGGTATTATCAAAACGTTATCTGAGAAAGAAGGATAACACAAAGTAGTACGCACTTTTTAATAATTATATTTAGTAAAAAACATTTTAAAACGATAGAAAATGGCAGATTTGAAAGATTTCGCAGAACAATTAGTTAATTTAACAGTAAAAGAAGTTAATGAATTAGCTACAATATTAAAAGACGAGTATGGTATCGAGCCTGCTGCAGCTGCTGTAGCTGTTGCTGCTGGTGGAGGTGCTGCTGGTGGAGGAGATGCTGAAGAAAAGTCAGAATTTGACGTAATCCTTAAAGCAGCAGGTGGTTCTAAATTAGCAGTTGTAAAACTTGTTAAAGAACTTACTGGACTTGGTCTTAAAGAAGCAAAAGGACTTGTTGATGATGCACCAAGTGCTATCAAAGAAGGAATTGCAAAAGACGAAGCTGAAGCATTGAAGTCTCAATTAGAAGAGGCTGGAGCTGAGGTAGAGCTTAAGTAAGCTTCACTTAGAACAAAACAAAGGTTTAGACCTGAAGCATTGCTTCAAGGTCTAAACCATTTTGTGTATATATAACTTAGGTTGTTGTACACCGTCACTAACTCTTTAGAAATAGGAGTTTAATGTCGTTTTTAGGGTAGCTCTAATCAGCACTCGCTAGTATTTCTAAAACGTGTTACAAACAAGCACTACATTTTATAAATTTAATTTAATTCCGTCCATTGATGTTAGCAGCGCAAACTGAAAGATTGAATTTCTCTTCTGTGAAAAACAGACCTGACTATCCAGATTTCTTGGATATCCAGATCAAATCTTTCCAGGATTTTTTCCAATTGGAAACCAAATCTGACGAAAGAGGAGATGAAGGGTTGTATCACACCTTTATGGAGAACTTTCCGATTACGGATACTCGTAATCAATTTGTTTTAGAATTTATTGACTATTTCGTGGATCCACCACGATACACGCTACAGGAATGTATTGAGAGAGGACTTACTTATAGTGTACCACTCAAAGCTCGTCTCAAATTATACTGTACGGATCCAGAACATGAGGATTTCGAAACCATTGTACAAGATGTATATCTTGGAACAATTCCTTACATGACGCCTAGTGGTACTTTCTGTATCAATGGTGCTGAGCGTGTAGTGGTTTCACAATTGCACAGATCACCAGGGGTATTCTTTGGACAATCTTTCCATGCAAATGGAACAAAATTATATTCTGCCAGAGTGATTCCTTTCAAAGGATCATGGATAGAATTTGCTACCGATATCAATAGCGTCATGTACGCCTATATCGATAGAAAGAAAAAATTACCTGTTACGACACTCTTTAGAGCTATTGGTTTTGAGAGAGATAAGGATATTTTGGAGATATTTGACCTTGCAGAAGAGGTAAAAGTATCTAAAGCGAGTCTTAAAAAAGTATTGGGACGTAAACTTGCTGCTCGTGTATTGAATACATGGCATGAGGATTTCGTGGATGAAGATACTGGAGAAGTAGTATCTATTGAGCGTAATGAAATTGTACTAGATCGCGATACGGTACTTGACAAAGAAAATGTAGAAGAAATTCTCGAAACTGGTGTCAAGACAGTACTCTTACACAAAGAAGATAATGATAAAGGGGATTATGC
>CAZYRG010000090.1:7935-12037 GCA_964650425.1 uncultured Flavobacteriaceae bacterium | reverse complement strand
TCAAATTTTACTAGGTAATGGTAGTGATGAGGTGCTGGATTTGATTTTCAGAGCATTTTGCGAGCCTGGACAAGATAGTGTGATTACCTTACCTCCAACCTATGGGATGTACAAGGTGTTGGCAAATATTAATAATATCAGAGAACAAGAGGTGTTATTGACTCCTAGTTTTGAGCCAGATGTAACGGCCGTTTTAGCTGCTGTCACTGATACTTCTAAGATTATTTTTTTATGTTCACCCAATAACCCAACGGGAAATGTTTTTTCACCAGAAAAAATTACTGCAATTATAGAAGGTTTTAATGGATTGGTTGTTATTGATGAAGCTTATGTTGATTTTGCAGATACGCCAAGTTGGATTACAAAATTAGAAACATATCCAAACTTGATCATTACGCAAACCTTATCCAAAGCCTATGGAATGGCAGGTATTCGATTGGGTTTATGTTTTGCTTCCAAGGAGATTATAGGTGTGTTGAATAAAATAAAGCCTCCCTATAATGTTAATGAGTTGACGCAGCAACGTGCTTTAGAGCGAGTAAATGATACGCAAACTGTTTCAAAAGAAGTGAAAGCTATTCTAGATGAACGTAAAAAACTGCTAGAAGCGTTGACCAAAGTATCCTTTGTAACAAAAATTTATGCTACCGATGCTAATTTTGTGTTAGCCAAAGTGGACGATGCAAATAAGCGCTATGAACAACTATTAGCGCATGGAATCGTAATTCGGAATAGAACTACCCAACCGCTTTGTGAAAACACTTTACGTTTTACGGTGGGTAAGGAAGAAGAAAACAGGAAATTAATAGAAGTATTAAAAAGAATAGAAAATTAGAAAGTAGAAAAACGAAATCGGAATGAATACTTTAAGTTCTAATTCGTATAGCTAATTTCGAAAATCATAGATATGAAAAAGGTATTATTCATAGACAGGGACGGAACTATTATCAAAGAACCTGCAGATGAGCAGATAGATTCGTTTGAGAAATTGGTGTTTTATCCCAAAGCATTTACTTATTTGGGTAAAATAGCCAAAGAGCTCGATTTTGAGTTGGTAATGATAACCAATCAAGATGGTTTGGGGACAGATGTGTATCCGGAAGATACCTTTTGGCCCGTACACAATTTTGTAATGCGTTCTTTCGAGAATGAAGAAGTGGTGTTTGATAAGGTGGTGATTGATCGCACTTTTGCCAAGGATAATGCACCAACAAGAAAACCGAATACAGGTTTACTCACAGAGTACTTTTCTGAGGAGTATGATCTAGTGAATTCTTTTGTTATTGGAGATCGATTAACTGATGTAGAGTTAGCAAAAAATCTAGGAGCAAAAGGGATTTTTATCAATGACAATACCAACCTGGGTACGGATGAAATTACCGTAAAACGTGACGAGTTAGATCAATATATCGGATTAGAAACCAATGATTGGGAAGAAATTTATGAGTTTTTGAAGCTCAAAGATCGCGTAGCAGAAATCACACGCAAAACCCATGAAACGGATATTTATATCAAAATAAACCTAGATGGTACAGGGAAAAGTGATATCAGTACAGGTCTAGACTTTTTTGATCATATGTTAGATCAGTTAGCAAGGCACGGTGCTATGGATATCGAGATCAAGGTCAAAGGAGATCTCGAAGTAGATGAGCACCATACGATAGAAGATACAGCAATAGCTTTGGGAGAAGTTTTTAGCTCGGCACTTAGTAATAAATTAGGTATTGAACGATACGGTTTTTGCTTGCCGATGGATGATTGTTTGGCTCAAGCAGCAATTGATTTTGGAGGACGCAATTGGTTGGTTTGGGAAGCAGAATTCAACCGTGAGATGATTGGTAAAATGCCAACAGAGATGTTTTATCACTTCTTTAAGTCTTTTACAGATGGAGCCAAAGCCAACTTGAATATCAAAGCGGAAGGAACGAATGAGCACCATAAAATCGAAGCCATTTTCAAAGCTTTCGCGAAAGCAATCAAAGTAGCCGTAAAGCGAGATCCAGACAAAATGATTTTACCGAGTACCAAAGGAGTTTTATAAAATTAGAAAGTAGAAAAACGAAATTAGAAAAGAATTTGATTTGAATTATTTTTCTTAATCATTCCCTCCTTGAGGAGGGTTAGGGAGGTGTTAGTTTTCCGATTTCAAATTTCGTTTTTCGTATTTAAGTATGAAAATAGTAATCATAAATTACGGGGCAGGAAATATCCAAAGTATCAAGTTCGCGATTCAGCGATTGGGATATGAGGCAGTTTTGAGCAATGATGCAGCTGAAATTAAGGCAGCTGATAAAGTGATTTTTCCAGGCGTAGGCGAAGCGAGTAGTGCGATGCAAAAACTTAGAGAATCTGGTTTAGATAGTTTGATTCCGCAATTGACGCAACCTGTATTGGGAATTTGTCTGGGGATGCAATTAATGTGTAATAGCTCAGAAGAAGGAAATACTAGGGGTTTAGGGATTTTTGATATCGATGTGGTAAAGTTTAACCATGGAGTCAAGGTGCCACAGATTGGGTGGAATCAGATTTCGGAACTCCAAGGAGATTTGTTTACTGATGTGATAGAGAATGAATATATCTATCTGGTACACAGTTTTTATGCGCCGATTTGTGAATGTACGATTGCCCAAAGCACCTATGGTTTGGAGTACACCACAGCATTGCATAAAGGAAATTTTTATGGTACACAATTTCACCCTGAGAAAAGCAGTGCCACAGGAGAAAAGATTTTGGAGAATTTTTTGAAGCTTTAACTTATGAGACTAATACCAGCAATAGATATCATCGACGGAAAATGCGTTCGTCTATCCAAAGGAGATTATGATACTAAGAAAATATATAATGAGAATCCGTTAGAAGTTGCTAAGAATTTTGAAGCGCATGGAATCGAGTATTTGCATCTCGTAGATTTGGATGGCGCTAAATCGAAGCATATCGTCAATCACAAAGTTTTGGAACAGATAGCATCCAAAACGACTTTGCAGATTGATTTTGGAGGGGGGCTCAAAACCGATGAAGACCTTAAGATCGCTTTTGAAAGTGGAGCCAATCAGATTACAGGCGGAAGTATAGCGGTCAAAGATCCAGATACGTTTAAGTCCTGGATACAAAAGTTTGGTGCTGATAAGATTATTTTGGGAGCAGATGCGATGGACGAGAAAATTGCGGTAAGTGGATGGCAAGAAGAGAGTAAAGAAGAGTTGATTCCTTTTGTAAAAGCATATCAACAAGGAGGGATCGCCTATGTGATATGCACCGACATTAGCAAAGATGGAATGCTAGAAGGTCCTTCTTTTGCACTGTATCAAAAAATGTTGAAGCAATTAGACGGAATCAAACTGATAGCCTCAGGAGGAATTTCTACCTTTGAGGAGTTGCCCAAATTGGCCGAAATGGGTTGTGAAGGAACGATCATCGGAAAAGCCATTTATGAAGGGAGAATTTCGATGAAACAGTTAGAGAATTACATTGTGAAAAATTAGAAAAACGAAAGTAGAAATCGGAAACTTTGTTTAATTTACGAATGTAAATTGCTAATTTTTTGAAATTAAAATTCGTTTGCTGTTTTCAAAGATTTTGAGATGGATAGTTTTAAAAAAATAAAGTATAAAATGTAATAAAATTGGTTTTAGCTGTTAGATATTCCATTTGAGAACTTTCTAATTTCTAATTTCTAATTTCTAATTTAAAAAGACGTGTTAACAAAAAGAATCATACCGTGTTTAGACATCAAGAATGGTCGTACGGTCAAGGGTGTTAATTTTGTAGATTTGCGCGATGCAGGAGACCCCGTAGAATTGGCAGATGCGTATTCTAAGGCAGGAGCTGACGAATTGGTGTTTTTGGATATTTCTGCTACAGAAGAACGCAGGAGAACCTTGGCAGACTTAGTATTACGAGTCGCCGAAAAAGTCAATATTCCATTTACCGTAGGTGGCGGCATTTCAGCTGTGGCTGATGTTGATATTTTGTTGCAAAATGGTGCAGATAAAGTGTCGGTAAATTCATCTGCGGTCAAAAATCCACAATTGATTAATGATCTAGCAGCTAAATTTGGTAGTCAGTGTATCACAGTGGCAATAGATGCCAAACAAATTGATGG
>CAZYRG010000090.1:0-7835 GCA_964650425.1 uncultured Flavobacteriaceae bacterium | reverse complement strand
AAAGATCGTAAAGACAATCCTGAGAATGCGAAAAGCTATGTAGCATCACTTTTTAAAAGTGGTATCAACAAAGTAGCACAAAAAGTAGGAGAAGAGGCTGTAGAGGTAGTTATTGAAGCAAAAGATGATAACGAAGAGTTGTTCTTGAATGAAAGTGCTGATCTGTTATTTCATTATTTAATCTTGTTACAGGCAAAAGGATATACGCTTAAAGATATTGAAGGGGTGTTAAAGAGTAGGCACTAGTCACTTCGGCTTCGCTCAGTGACCTATCATAGCACTAAATCATTTATGATTGGTGTATTTGATTGATGATCGAGCGAATTCGAATGATGGTTGTACGCTACAGAAAAGGTGGTTTGAGTGAAACCGAACTGGTGTCTGAGCGAAGCCGAAGACACACTCTATCTAATACGTTTCTTATACGTTCTACGCCTTTTATGCTGTTCATGGTCATAATCAGTCCAGAGTGCTTGTATCGCTTTGTTTTCTTCTAGTTCCGGGTTCGTTTCCACCTTTGTGATGCCATTTCTAAGAAACGTCTCATTCATTTCTTTAAAAATTAAAGCGGTGACTCCCTTGTTTTGATACTCTGGATCTATACCAATGAGGTAAAAAGCGGCAGTGTCATTTTTGCGTTGTGCTTTTAAGAGGTGTAAAAAGCCAAAAGGATACATTTTACCATTTACTTTTTTTAAGGCTTTCGAGAAAGAAGGCATTACAATAGAAAAAGCAATCAGTTTTCCAGAAGCGTCTGCTACGCATGTGATATAATCAGGATTGATATAGGGGATATATTTATCCTTATAGTGTTCGATCTGGTATTGCTGTACAGGAACAAAAGTCTGTAAGGTGCTATAGGTTTTATTCAATAAATCAAACATGGCATCTACATGCGGCAAGATTTCTTTACTGTTTTTGAATTTTAAAAGCTTGAGGTTGTAGCGCTCTTTAATGATTCGAGCAAATTTGAGTACTTTCGGATGAATTTGCTCCGGTACTTTGATTTTATATTCTACCCAAGTTGCAGCATTTTCAAACCCTAGGGCTTGTAAATGTTCGGAGTAATAGGGGTAATTATACCAGGTAATCATGGTATTGAGTTCCTCAAAGCCTTTGATGAGTAAGCCCGCTTTATCCATGTTAGAAAAACCAACAGGACCTTCTATATAATCTAATTGGTGTTCTTTTCCGTATGCAACGACCTTTTCTAGTAAAGCCTTACTAACCTCGACATCGTCGATAATATCGTACCATCCAAACCGAATTTTTGATTTCTGTAATTCATCAACTTCTAATCGGTTGATGATTCCAGCAATACGACCTACTAATTTTTTGCCTTTATACGCTAAAAAAAGTTTGGCATCAGAATTTTTGAAAGCAGGATTAGTGGCAGGTTGTAATACCTGAAGCTCCTCCTTAATAATGGGAGGGACGAAATACGGAGAATTCTTGTATAACTCAAAAGGAAACTTAACAAATGCTGTCAAATCTCCTTTTGTTTTAACTTCTTTTATGGTAATCATATAATATAGTCTGCCGAATGATGCGCAAATATATAAAACACAATCGCAAATGATAAGCCATTAGAAAAAAAATCGCGATGCAAATGCAAAACTTTAGCAGAAAACTAGAATTCTTCTATATCTTCAGTGGCTTCTTTGGTGCGTTTCTTCTCTTTTTTCTTTTTCTCTTTTTTCTTCTTAGGCTTCTTTTCTTTCTTTTTCTTTCTGTCACTTTCGAAGTCAAGCTCTAGTTCTCTAATCTGACGATCGAGATCTTCTAGTTCTTTTTCTTTTTCTTCTTCAGAAAGCTTTTTCCTTTTAATACGTTTCTTTTTCTTCGGTTTCTTGATTGGTTTTACTTCCTCGATTGGTTGATCAGTGGCCGAAGGAGTACCTTCGGTACCAGTACCATCTTCCAAAGCACCTTCTTGCTTATCAAGTTTATTCAACTCCTTGTCGTTTCTTTTTTGTTCCTTGAGTTGCTCTTTCTCTAGTTTTCTTTGTGATTTCGCTTGACGTTTTGCCTCTTTTTTAGAGAGTTTAGCATCTTTTTTATCTTGTTTTTCTTGTACTTCTTGTTGATGTTCTTCAACATATTGCGATCTGTTCTCTTCTTTGAGACGTTCTAATTCTTCAATATCTTCAGGATCTTCAAAAGATTCTAGCCCTCTATTGGACTGCGGCGCTTTAGGTGTGTCCTCGTCATTTAATCCTTCTATCTCGCGATTTAGTTCTTCGAGTTCTTTGTCTAACTTTTCTAGTTCTGACTCTTCACTATTCAGATTGTCTAGGTCATCAGCATCTTTGTCTCTAATAATTTCATCTTTCTTATGCCAGTCAAGACGATAAGAAGCTCCGAGTGTGAAATAAAATCTTGATGGCGTGTTTTTGAAGCTAGTCATTAACTCTGCTTCTACCTGAAAATCTTTATGTATTAAGTAAGCGGCACCTCCACGTGCAATAATATCACTATAAAAATCACTTTTAATACCTTGATATTCTCCAAAAACAGCCCATTTTGGATTCTTGAGCGTATGCGTTAATGTTAGTAAAAACTCATAGGATGGGAATTCTGTAGTAACTTTATCTACAATAATATTAGAAACCAGTACCCAACGATCTTTCCAGTCACTTTGCGTGATGACGGCAAATCTTGGACTTATAGAAGGTTCTTCTTCAAATCGGTAAGGACTAGAAGAGAATACAAAATTTGCACCAGCGAAGGCAGAAATCGAAGGAATCAAAAATTTCCATTTCCAACGGTGATTCTCTCTCCAGCTTTTTAGGTTCGGTTTTTCTTCTTTTTTGCGTTTCCAAGGGTCCCAAATAAGATATTTCAATCCAAGGGTATTCATTGGGAATCCGCTCAGTCCAAATTTGGTTTCATCTCCATTTGCAAAAGTTTCTGTAACATTCTGTCCAAGATACGTCCCAGAGAAATTAAGTTCTAAAGCTTCAAAATACAAACCGTATCTAATCGCGTAGTTAAGACCGAATGCGCTAGCCTTAGTATCAAGTAGTTCATGACGTTCTCTTCCAAATGCCAGTCCTCCTTCAAATTGTAGGACATTTGTACCAACACTAAATCCCCCTTGTGATTGACCAGGGTGGTTAGAGTTGATCGTCTCGGTATATTGGGCGTAGGTAGCCGTGTTCCCGAGCAGAACAGAAAGAAATATTAGGGGCAAAATATATTTCACACGTTTAATTTTTTAATAATTGTTTTTGTTGAAAGCATATTTACAAGCAAAAATAGGTTATTCATTTTTTATAAATACGCTTTTGCTTTCTAATCAAAATAGCCTAGAAAGCTGTTTTTTAGTAGTGTTAGATGTAAAATAATTATAAGTATTTGGATCAAATATAGCTGATTTTATTATTTTTTAAGCTTTTCTCGTTGTTATTTGTGCTATTTTTGCTGAAAATTATAGTAAAAATTTCCATATGGCACTGTTGACAACCATACTTATTGTACTTCTAATCTACTATGGTTTCAAAATTCTGTTTCGGTATTTTGGCCCCACATTGATTAGCTATATAACGAAGAAAGCTGGGGAAAATTTTCAAAGACGCTTCGAACAACAACAAAATTATCGACAAAACCCTGTCGATGGTGAGGTTACCATTGATAAAAAATCCAAAAAAACATCGACAAATTCTAAAGTAGGGGAATATGTGGATTTTGAAGAAATCGACTAGCCTAATTTCCAAAAACACAAACACGATAGCATGCAAAAATCAATTGATTACAAAAAACTATTGCCTCATTTTTTGGTAATTTTGAGCTTTATAGCAGCTTCTTTGGCGTATTTTAGTCCTGTACTGACCGGAAAAAAAATCATGCAGAGTGATATCGTTCAGTATACGGGTATGGCTAAGCAACAAACGGATTTTAGAAATGAAACTG
The DNA here is from genome assembly GCA_964650425.1 of uncultured Flavobacteriaceae bacterium. Lineage (GTDB taxonomy): Bacteria > Bacteroidota > Bacteroidia > Flavobacteriales > Flavobacteriaceae > Aquimarina. Next base: position 3,923 of record CAZYRG010000090.1, on the reverse strand, counting down.
GCCAAGAGCCATATTGGACCGATAGCGCTTTTGGGGGAATGCCGACCTATCAATTAGGAGCGAGATACCCGCATTATTATATTAAAAAATTAGATAAAATTATTCGTTTTTTACCAAGACCAGCGGATTATCTGTTTCTGTATTTTATAGGATTTTACATCTTGCTTTTAGTGTTAAAAGTAGACTATCGCATAGCATTTATTGGAAGTCTGGCTTTTGGTTTTTCTACCTATATGATCATTATTTTAGGAGTAGGGCATAATGCCAAAGCGCATGCTATTGGATATATGCCATTGGTTCTGAGCGGGATAATATTGACCCTTCGAAAAAAGTATGTCTTTGGATTTTTACTTCTTACCGTAGCAATGGCATTAGAACTAGTCGCCAATCATATCCAAATGACCTATTATCTGGGATTGTTGACAGTGATTTTAGGAATTGTTTATTTTGTGGATGCTTTTAAGAAAAAAGAATTGCCAGATTTTTTTAAAGCAGTCGGCGTAATGGTGTTGGCTGTTGGCTTGTCAATTCTTATGAATGCCACCAATCTTATGGCTACCAAAGAATATGCTGATCAGAGTACTAGAGGAAAATCTGCATTGACAATTGATTCCGAAGGACTAGAAAAGAAGCATAGTGGCTTGGGTTACGATTACATAACAGAATATAGTTATGGTATATTAGAATCATTCAATTTGTTTATTCCTCGTTTTATGGGAGGGTCTAGCAGCGAAAAACTGGATACCGATTCTGACAGCTATGAAGCATTATTGAAGATGGGTGCTTCTCCTGCTCAGGCAAAAGGATTTTTGGGCAGTGCCCCAACCTATTGGGGACGACAACCTTTTGTAGGCGCTCCGGCTTATTTGGGAGCAACATTACTGTTTTTGTTTGTATTGGGCTTGTTTTTAGTCAAAGGAAGGCTCAAATGGTGGTTACTTGCAGGAACACTACTATCATTAGTCTTGTCTTGGGGGCATAATTTATCATTGCTTACCAATTTCTTTATCGATTATGTGCCGATGTATAATAAATTTAGAGCGGTTTCTTCTATACAAGTCCTATTAGAACTGTGTGTTCCGATACTTGGTATTATTGGATTGCAACGTTTTTTTAGTAAAGATTTTTCTCATGAAGAAAAATTAAAGGCATTGAAACTAAGCACAGGAATCGTTGGAGGGATTGCACTATTGTTTTTATTAGCAAAAAGTGCCTTGTTTAGCTTTAGTGGCGGTGCAGATGCGGCTATGAATCAGCAAATGGGACCTGATTTTGTACGTGCGCTCCGTGAAGATCGTAAAGCGATTTTTACCAGCGATACACTACGGTCATTAATCTTAGTGTTAATGGTAGCAGCAAGTTGTTGGGCGTTGCTTATGGACAAACTCAAGGAACATTTGGTTGTTATTGCTATAGGGGTGTTAGTGTTATTTGATTTGGTGGGTGTCGCCCGGCGCTATGTGAATACGGATAATTTTGTAACCAAAAGTGTTTTTAGCCAGCCATTCCAGAAGAATAAGGCAGATGCCAAAGTTTTGACAGACAAAGCGCATTTTAGAGTATATGATGTGACTAGAGGACCATTTAATACGGGAAAAACATCCTACTTTCATAGTGCTTTGGGAGGTTATCATGCTGCTAAACCTGGGCGTATTAATGATATTTATAATTTCTATTTGTCCAAAGGAAATACTGGGGTACTAAACATGTTTAATGTCAAATACCTTATTGTAGAGGATGAGAAAGAAGGCACAAAGGCACTACAAAACCCTGATGCCAATGGCAATGCTTGGTTTGTAGATAGTCTAGTAGTGGTGCAGAACGCCGATGAGGAGATTTTAGCGCTAAAGACCTTACAAACCAAACAAAAAGCAGTCATCAATAGTGCTTCAGAGTTGTTAGAGCAAACAACCTTTGCTAAAGATAGTACTTCAAATATACGATTGGTAGAACATAGACCCAATGAGCTGACGTATCGATCTCAAAATGCAAACAAAGGATTTGCAGTGTTTTCTGAAGTCTATTATCCACATGGTTGGCAGGCCTATATTGATGATGCCCCTGTTGACCATCATCAAGTTAACTATGCGTTAAGAGGTTTGAAGATTCCTTCTGGGAAACATGAAATTGTTTTCAAATTTGATCCGCAAGTAATCAAAACTGGAAGCGCGATTACATTGGCAAGTTCTATTTTGTTTGCATTACTACTTTTGGGCGGTTTGTATTATGAGTTTAGAAATAAAAGTGAATAGTTTAGGTAGTGCCATATTAAAACATAAAATGCGTTCTAAATTATTTTTTATACTTTTGCTTAAAATCAATGCATTACCCCTAGAACAATTTTAATACAATAAATGTTTTAAAAATATTTTGTGATTAAATAATAGCTACATATTTAGTAGCTGCTTTGTCACTTTTATTTGGGGTTGTGACAAAACTTAAAAAAGGATGAAAAAAGTACTTTTATTACTATCAATAGTATTTCTATTAGCTTGCGAAACTGAAGATCAATGTCCGGATGGAGCAGAGATCAGAGATGCTAATGGCAATGTAATTGATTGTTTCGAGGCCCCTGAAATTCCTACTATACCAGGGCAATAATATAAGGTTTTGTAATCCTGATTTTACTGATTTTTTCACCAAAATCGCAAGGCCCTTTTGGTGAAAATAGTTATACCTCCAAGAGTAGTTGTAAGTAGTGTTATGTAAGTAGCGCTATATATTGAACTATGATATCTGAAGAAAAGATGAAGTCGAAGCATGAGAAAAAAATTCCTGGAAAAACAGCATCATTAGTTCCATGGGGAGATATAGTGGCTTTTTTTAATGATTACCATGCATATCGTGCTAAAAAAATAGCAAAATATGGTAAGATTCATAAAGTACGATTTATCCGCAGAAAAATACATATGTTTTTGGATAAGGATGCCGTAAATTTTGTATTGATTAAGAATTCTAAAAAATTTAGCAGTAAGAAAGCGTGGGATTTAATACTCAAAGATTTGTTCCCAAATGGATTGATGTTAATGGATGGTGAGCAACACAAACATCACCGATCGATTATCAATGAAGCCTTTAAAAAAGAACCTATGGAAGGGTATTTGGAGATGATGAAAACAATTGTCCCGTCACACTTCGCTCAATGGCATGATTCCACACCCAAATTAGCGGTATCGCTCAAAGCCTTAACATTAGAAATTGCTATGGGAGTGTTTTTCGGACTTTCTAAAGATCAACAGTTCCCTCAAATTAATGAAGCTATAACGGCTATTGTTGATGCTAGTTCTGCTTTACCAATAAAATTGCCTTTTACGAGATACAAAAAGGGAATTAATGCTAGAAAATACTTGGTACGTTTCTTTGGAGAATTATTGCCCGAAAGAAAAAAATCACCTGGAAATGACCTGTTTAGTGTTTTGGTTATGGCCAAAAACGAAGAAGGACAATCATTAGAAGATCAGCAGATCATTGATCACTTAATTTTTATGCTCATGGCTGCACATGATACTACAGCGAGTACGCTGACCAGTATGTGTTATTTTTTGGCCAAACATCCAGAATGGCAAAATAAGTTACGTACAGAATCGCAACAATTCTATGAGGAGCATGGAGTTGATTTTGTTATGGCAGATTTGCGAAAACTGGATCAATTAGACTTAGTGCTAAAAGAAACTTTGAGACGATTTCCACCCTTAGTAACATTGGGACGAGAAAGTGAAGAGCCTATGGATTATAAAGGATACTTTTTGCCAGCTGGCACGCGTGTCAATGTAGATTTTCATCAAAATCATCATGATCCTGATATTTGGTCATGTCCTATGAATTTTGATCCTGAACGCTTTTCTAAAGAGCGTAGCGAGCATACTTCTTGTCCGCATACGTACACACCTTTTGGTGCAGGAGTACATCATTGTATTGGTTTT
>CAZYRG010000089.1:8144-12469 GCA_964650425.1 uncultured Flavobacteriaceae bacterium | reverse complement strand
GAACATACAGACTATTACGCCCGTACCCCCTATGTGTATACTGCAAGCTGCCTGCATATCTTGTGGTGACAAAAAGAAAAAATGTTGCAAAAAGTATAAAAAAGGAAAGAAAAATTGCAAGCGTTGCCCTAAGTTATAGCATCATGCTATATAAGGATTAATACTTCCATAAAGACGAAGTAACGCGACTCGTACTCATCAAAAAATCATAGAATAGGTACTTCATAAGAATGCTTAATCTGTCCCATCACAAAAGTACTATGTGCACTTCCTATATTTTTGATGGCGCCCAAATGGTTAAGAACAAAATCTTGATACTGTTTCATGTCTGCCACCATGACTTTCAATAAAAAATCATAGTCTCCAGAAATATTATAACACTCAGTAACTTCTTTTAAGGACAGAATATCCTTCACAAATTTATTCCCAATTGCTTTCGTATGCTCTTTGAGTGTAATATTACAAAACACAATTAGCGATCTATCCAGTTTCTCATGATCCAAAACAGCCACATACTTCTTGATATAACCTTGTTTTTGTAATCGTTTGATACGCTCAAACACAGGAGTGGGTGACAGATTTACACGACTGGCTAACTCTTTTGTTGTGATGTCTGAGTTGTTTTGCAACAACCGCAGCAATCTCAAATCAATCTGGTCTAATTCGCTCATAGATAAATATTCTGTTTCAATTAAAAAATACACTTGTTCAAAGATATAAATTCTATATAAATAACTATATAAAGAATAATATTTCAAATTTTTAAATTTTAAAAGTTTATAAAATAAGCATATATACCTTTGTATAGATTATAAAACTATAACAAATCATACAATGAAAAAAAACATCTTAGGATTTCCGAGAATTGGACGTAAAAGAGCGCTAAAAAAAGCCTCTGAGAACTATTGGAAAGGAGCAATAGATCAAAATGCGCTTTTTGAAGTAGCAAAAAACATCAAAAAAGAACAATGGAAACTCCAAGAAGCAGCGGGCATTGATCTGATTCCTTCCAACGATTTTTCGCTCTACGATCAGGTATTAGATATGACCCTAACCATAGGCTGTATTCCAAAACGCTTCAAAGAAGCGCAAAACGACTTAAGTCCTTTAGATTTATATTTTGCTATGGCAAGAGGCATACAAAAAAATGGTTTTGACATTACAGCACTAGAAATGACCAAATGGTTTGACACCAATTACCATTATATCGTACCAGAATTCGAAAAAGAACAATCTTTTGAACTTTTTTCGACCAAAATCATTGATGAATACCTAGAAGCAAAAGCGTTAGGAATCGAAACCAAACCGGTATTGATTGGCCCGGTAACCTATCTTTTATTAGGAAAAGAAAAAGAAACAGGTTTTGATCGTATCGACCTCCTAGAAAAACTACTTCCCGTTTACCATAAGATATTAGCGCAGCTAGCGGCAGCCGGAGCCAGATATATTCAATTTGACGAGCCTTGTTTATCCTTAAACTTGAGTGAACAAGAAAAAAATGCAATCGCGTATAGCTACCAACAATTCGCACAAAAATCCCCTGATCTCAAGTTGTTAGTTGCCAATTATTTTGATTGTTATCAAGACAATCTCGATACCGCAATTTCTTTACCCATCCATGCCTTACACTTAGATTTGGTTCGCTGTCCCTGTCAGCTAGATGATGTATTAGAACATAAAAAATTACCCAAAGATCTCAAATTATCGCTTGGATTGATCGATGGGAGAAACATCTGGAAAAACGACTTTGAGGCCTCTCTGGCAACCATCGAAAAAGTGAGTAAAAAGCATGGAGCAGAAAACATATGGATTGCCGGCTCTTGTTCTTTTCTCCACAGTCCTTATGACCTGACACTGGAAACCAACGAACGCATTTTGCCTGAAGAAATAAAACAATGGCTTGCTTTTGCGGTACAAAAAGTAGAAGAATTGGTAGTACTAGAGCAGTTAGTAGCAAAAAACACTTCGCCAGAAATAACACACCAATTTGAAGCCAACAAAAAAGCGACAAGCAATCGAAAAACATCGAGTCGCATCCACAATCCAGTGGTTCGCAAAAGAGTTTTGGCCATAACACCCGAAGATAGCCAACGAGCATCTCATTTTCCTGTGCGTCAGGAAAAGCAAAAAGCAGCATTGAACCTACCACTCTACCCGACTACAACCATTGGTTCTTTTCCGCAAACCCAAGAAGTTCGTAGTTGGAGAGCAAAATATAAAAGTAAAGAAGTATCACAAACAAAATATGACGATCTCATTGCAGAAGAAATAGCGAAGACCATTCGTTTTCAGGAAAAAACGGGTCTTGATGTGTTGGTACACGGAGAATTTGAACGTAATGATATGGTTGAGTATTTTGGTGAACAACTGGAGGGTTTTACTTTTACCAACTTTGGCTGGGTACAGAGTTACGGTAGTCGGTGCGTAAAACCTCCTATCATTTTTGGCGATGTTTCTAGAAAAAACCCTATGACCGTCAAATGGTCTTCCTACGCCCAATCACTTACAGAAAAACCAGTAAAAGGAATGTTGACGGGCCCTATAACGATGCTACAATGGTCCTTTGTTCGAAATGATCAGTCACGAGCGACTACCTGCATACAAATAGCCTTAGCCATACGAGATGAAGTTTGCGATTTGGAAAAAGCAGGACTCAAAGTAATTCAAATTGATGAACCTGCCATTAGAGAAGGGCTGCCACTGCGCAAAGAAGATTGGAGTTCTTATCTAAAATGGGCCGTCAATGCGTTCAAAATTTCGTCTAGCGGTGTTCGGGATGAAACACAAATTCATACCCATATGTGTTATTCAGAATTTAATGACATTATTAGCAATGTAGCGGATTTGGATGCCGATGTCATTACCATAGAGACGTCTCGTTCGGAGATGGAACTTTTGGATGCTTTTGTAGATTTCAAATATCCTAATGAAATTGGCCCTGGTGTCTATGATATTCATTCACCAAGAGTTCCTACAGAAGCAGAAATCGAAAACTTATTAATTAAAGCCAGTGCACTGCTACCTCCAGAGCATATTTGGGTCAATCCCGATTGTGGTCTCAAAACAAGGGGTTGGCCAGAGACCGAAACCGCACTCGTAAACCTGGTTACTACTGCCAAAAAAATGAGAGCTCGCGTTCCTGTTTTACATTAATATATTCTATAAATTCGATATTGATAAACGCTTCATTTTGTATAAATGGAGCGTTTTTTACACTAATTTATCAATGTCATTTAATTAAGAATCTAAATGTCAGTCTGAGCTTGTCGAAGACATTTTGAACACTGCAACATATGTACTTCGACAAAGCCGGCACGGAACATTGACAAAGTACGTAGTGTGACATTTTTACACCCAACCCAACCTTATCTAAACGACATTGACTAATTTATACCAAAGAAATGGCTCAGACGCCTACCAAAATATTATCTGCTACTTTCTTAGATAAGGTGATCAGCGCTCCTTCTTTTTTGATTTTTAAAGAACCATCGTAAGAAATTTTATCAACAATGGTCATTTCTGCTCCGATACGAATCCCTAAATCCTCGAGGTATTGTAAAAAATCTTTGGAGGTGTCACTAACCGCTAGCATGACGCAAGCAGCATCCTTCGCGATTAAAGAAAGTCTTGATGTATCACGCTTCGGTAAGACACCTTCGCTATTTGGAATTGGATCTCCATGAGGATCATAGTTAGGGTAGTCTAAAAATTTATCAATCCGCTCTATCAACTTATCGGATTGAATATGTTCCAACTGTTCGGCAATATCATGCACCTCATCCCAATCAAACTCCAATTTGGTGTACAAAAAAGTTTCCCACAACCGATGCTTACGAATAATTTTGAGACCAATAACCTCTCCCGTCTCAGTCAGTGTAACCTTTTTGTATTTTTCATGATGTACGAGCGCCTTTTCTTTCAATCGCTTGAGCATCTCATTAACGGTAGACGGCTTCACTTCTAGATATGCTGCGAGATCATTCGTCCCTACCCCCGCTTTTTGCGTCATCGCTCGATCTACAGAGGATAAATGCAATAAGGCCTTGATATAATTTTCTTCAACAAATGTTAGCATTTTCCAAAGATAAAAAAATAATGTGAATTATATTTGTTAGGATAACCTAACTTTATTAGTTTTGCACTATGATTTCAAAAGATGTTGCTGCAACCAACTATGTATGGGTTGCGATTTTAATACTGATGTTACCCCTGACGCCTATTTTTGCTCAAACGACGATCAAAGGAACTGTACGTTTTCAGAATCGTCCAGAAGCTTACGTCAATGTGTACGTAGCTGACACCGCTTTGGGTAGCGCTACTGATGA
>CAZYRG010000089.1:0-8044 GCA_964650425.1 uncultured Flavobacteriaceae bacterium | reverse complement strand
AAGCTTACGTCAATGTGTACGTAGCTGACACCGCTTTGGGTAGCGCTACTGATGAACAAGGAAATTACACCATCAAAGAGGTACCCACGGGTAAAATCACTTTGATTGTCTCTTCATTGGGGTATAAAAAACAGCATAAAACACTCACCATAACTGACGAAATAGTTATCACTCAAAATTTTGATTTAGTAACAGATGATTCGGCATTGGAGGAGATCGTCATCTCCGGAACACTAAAACCAGTAAGCAAATTAGAAAGCCCTGTTCCCGTAGAGGTGTATTCCAAATCTTTTTTTAAAAAGAACCCTACACCTTCTGTTTTTGAGTCAATGCAAAACGTCAATGGCGTACGACCACAATTGAACTGTAATGTGTGTAATACAGGAGACATTCATATCAATGGATTAGAAGGCCCTTATACTTTTGTCTTGATCGACGGAATGCCGATCGTGAGTGGTTTATCCACCGTATATGGTTTAACTGGAATTCCGCAATCACTTATTGAACGTGTAGAAATCGTCAAAGGTCCAGCTTCTACTCTCTATGGCTCTGAAGCAGTTGGAGGGATCATCAATATCATTACCAAAAAACCCACTAATGCTCCAGAAGTTGCCGTAGATACTTTTGGAAGTTCTTGGGGAGAAGTTAACACTGATTTGGGACTACGCTATGATCTTGGAGAAAAAACACAAGGGCTCTTAGGCATCAACTACTTTAATTACCAAAACCCTATCGACAATAATGGTGATGGTTTTACCGATTTGACACTCCAAAATCGGGTTTCAATTTTTAATAAGTTCAATTTTGAGCGTAAAGACAATCGTGTATTTACCATTGCCGGACGTTATGTTTATGAAGATCGCTGGGGTGGACAAAATGAATGGACCAGTGATTTCAGAGGTGGTGATGTATTATATGGCGAAAGCATTTATACAAGTCGTTGGGAGACTTTTGGCACCTATCAATTACCGACCACCGAAAAGATTTCCTTTCAATTTAGTGCCAACGGACATGTGCAAAACTCGTTCTATGGAACGACTTCCTATAATGCGGATCAATATATTGGTTTTGGACAGTTTATTTGGGACAAACAACTTGGAGAAAAGCATGACTTGCTAGTTGGCGCTGCGTATCGCTATACCTTTTATGATGATAATACCTTTGCCACCACAACACCAGACGGTGCAACCAACAAAGCATCAGTCATTCATTTACCGGGGCTTTTTGTGCAGGATGAAATCAAACTCAATCCCCAAAACAAACTGTTACTAGGAGCGCGTTATGATTACAATAGTTTGCATGGAAACATCCTATCACCAAGAGTCAATTATAAGTGGAATTCTAAAGACAAAAGTGATATCATACGTCTAAGCGTAGGCAATGGTTTCCGCGTAGCGAACATTTTCACAGAAGATCATGCAGCATTAACAGGTGCCAGAGAAGTGATTTTTGAAGGCGAACTAAAGCCCGAAACCTCTTGGAATGCGAATATCAATTACGTCAAAAAAATCACGACCAAGAACAATACTTTTATTGGTCTTGATGCCAGTGCTTTTTACACCTATTTTGACAATCGGATTTTGCCGGATTATGAAACCGATCCCAACAAGATTATCTATTCGAATCTTAACGGAAAATCGATTTCTCAAGGGATTTCGTTGAATACTGATATTGCTTGGAAAAATGGATTCAAAGTACTAGTTGGTGGCACACTGATGGATGTATCGGTAACCGAAGATGGGATCCGTAGACGTCAAATCTTAACCGAGAGCTTTAGCGGAGTTTGGAGTGTTTCATATAATTTCGGCACTATTGGATTGACAGCAGACTATACAGGAAACCTATATGGGCCTATGCGATTACCACTTTTGGGTGATATGGATCCAAGACCCCCAACCTCTCCATGGTTTAGTATTCAGAATATTCAACTGACCAAAAAACTAGGAGATCAATGGGAATTGTATGGAGGCGTCAAAAATTTGCTTAATTTCACCCCATCAGACGATGCGATTTCTGGCGCGTCGAATCCTTTTGACAGGAACCTTGGTGACGATGACTTGCCATTTGACCCTAGTTATGTCTATGCCTCCAATCAGGGGATACGAGGATTTTTTGGATTGCGCTATATGGTATTTTAAGATGTATTATTTATGAAAAAGTTCGTGTTTTTATTCGTTATGATTACTTTAGGGAAGCTTTTTGCACAGCAAAATGATGCCTTAAAACACTATACCTTTCCGGAATTAGAAACAGCACAAAAAGAAGAAGCACGTCCCTATGTGGTATTTCTCTATACCGATTGGTGTCGCTATTGTCATGGTATGAAAAAAAACACCTTTAGCGACCCAGAAGTGATCAAAATTTTCAATGAGGATTTTTATTTCGTCGCCATGAATGCAGAACAAAAAGACGCTATTCAGTTTCTGGGTAACACCTTTACTTACAAACCTTCTGGCGCCAATACCGGACTCCATGAGCTTGCGGAAGCATTAGGCAAAACAAACGGCAAAATGACCTATCCTACCACAGTATTCCTTAATGCGAAAAATGAAATTATGTTGCAATATGTAGGCTTTGGGGATCGTGATGATTTGTTGAGCCTTATGAAAAAGGTTTTGCATTAACATTTTAACTCCAATTCATCACATATATAATCAGTCTAAATACTCAAACTTCCAGTTTGATGGATATTCCCCTGCAGTGACTTCCAATTCAATAGGATATTTTTTATCGTCTACTATATAATTATAACCTTCCCTTTTTACAATATTAGTCGAATTTCCAAAATCTGGAAACACACTTATACCTTCCATATTGATTATATGATAGATACTTTTATACGGTTTTTCATATATATCATAATATGGATTAATTTTGTCCTCATACTCATATATATTCTCCTTCACATCGTTTAATTCTGTTCTAATTATGGATTCTTTGATAATATTTCCATTATTATCATAAGTATATTCAACCATATCATAGGAAGCTTCTGGGTATTTCTTTTCTATTCTAATAATTCTGCCCAAATCATCAGTAGTATGAACAAAAACCCAACCAAAAATGTGATATGTTATAGTAACCTTATTCTTTTCATACACCAAAGTTGTGCTATCTTCCTCCAAATCCGAGTTTTTTACCACTCTTTTTACCACTCTATTTTGACCATCATAAAAATAATCATAACTACCTCCAGAAATGAGTCTACCTAGATCATCATACTCATACTGTTCCAACCGGTCATTTCTCTCGGAACTAATCAAAAGGCCATTATCATAAGTAAAAAACTGATTGTTGAAAGAAACAACTGGATTATCGGATGTAACAGAAGTTACCAATCTTGAGGTTGGTACTAAAACCTCAGGTTCTTCCTGTTTATCATCAGAAGAACAACTTAAAATATTGATTATCAACAACAAATACAAAAACCTAAGCACTTTCATTCTATTTTTATTCATTAAAATTAACTACCGTTATAAAACAACTTTTCTTTATTATTAGTGTCTAACGATGCATTTTATTACCCAAAAGAAACTAAAATTGGAGTTTTTCTACAAAATAGCACTGTTCTTTCGAATTTCATTTTTTTTTACTTAGAACGCAGTTGCCCCTCAAAAAACCATCCACCGAAGCTATACGTCCATTCACCGACACTGCAAGGTATTTTCATCGATAATCCGTCGAATTGCTAAGAAATAAAACTGATATTTATTTATTATCTTAAATTGATATTAGCTATAAATGAAGAAACTACGTATACTTTTAATCGAAGATGATGAGATTGAGATCCTCAAATTCGAACGCATTCTAAGCACTTTCACCCAACAACATCAACAAATCACTGCTAGAAATGGAGAGCAAGCGCTGACCCTGCTGGAGAACGAATCTGACTTACCCGATTTGATTTTACTCGATTTGAACATGCCGAAGATGAATGGTTTGGAATTTTTGACTATCTTGAAAGGGAACAAAAGCTTACATCACATTCCTGTGGTGATATTGACCACCTCCAACAATCAAAAAGATGTGATAGAAAGTTATCGCATCGGTATCGCAGGATATATTATGAAACCATTAAAGTATGAGGATTATCAATCCCATATCAAAATTTTAATCGATTATTGGTCGATTAACCAATCGATATAAACCTATATACGTATGAAGGGAATTGTTTTTACAGAATTCTTGGATCTAGTAGAAGACAAATTTGGTCTGGCTACGGTAGATGAAATTATTGAACAAACGGAACTCTCTACTGGGGGTAGCTACACTGCCGTAGGCACCTATCCGTTCTCAGAAATGTTGGGATTGCTCAAAGCATTAAGTGCAAAAACCAGCATCTCTATTGATGATTTGCTCTATACCTATGCGGAACATTTTTTTGGTGTGTTGGCCGAGGGATATCCTCAGCTCATAGAAAGTTACAAAAACCCTATAGAAATGCTCTCTTCCATAGAAAACCACATTCATATCGAAGTGCGAAAAATCTATCCCGATGCGGAACTCCCTACTTTCGAAACCTTAGAAAAATCCGACAACCACTTGGTGATGATATACAAATCCAGCAGAGCCATGCACAGTTTTGGATTGGGGCTCATGCATCAGACCTTTGCGCATTTTGACAGTACTGCAGAAATATTGGTAGAAAAAATTCAGGACGATGGTAGTGAAGTAAAATTCAGCATCACCAAAACAAATGGCTGATCCAGAGGTTGACATACTCAAAAAAGCTTTGGCTCGGGAACGTAATGCCCGTAAACAAGCCGAGAAAATTCTCGAGGAGAAATCCCGAGAACTCTACCTGCTTTCGCAAAAACTAAAACATAACCTCAACGAAACCACCACAGAACTCAAAGGCGTATTTGACAACCTTGTCGATGCCTATGTATTGATGGATATCCAAGGCAATGTGGTAAAAATGAACGACGCCGCCAAAGCACTCTTTGGCTATGATCACACTATAGAAAAACTCAATGTCGTACAATTGATCTACAAAGAGGATATGCACTATGCGATGCAATCCTTTGCCAAATTACTCAAAGAAGCCGCCTTTTCGGATTATCAGGCGCGTGTGAACACCAAAAATAAAGGGGTTAGAAATGTGCATATCAATGCCAGTCTTATTAAAAATGAAATGGGAGTGCCCATCGCGGCACAAGGAATTGTACGAGACATTACACAAGAGCTTGCTAATGCGAGTAAATTAGACGAACAACAAAAACAACTAGCTGCCATCGTTGACAACTCTAGTCTGGGAATTGTGCTTACACAATTTGGAAAAATCGTTCAAACCAATAGAGCTTTTAGCATGATGTTAGGCTATACTGAAGGCGCTTTATTAACCAAAGAGGTTAAAGACATTTCCCTCAAAGAAGATTACCCAGCCTCTCGAAAGTTCATGGAAGCGCTAAACAATGGAAGTATCGATAACTTTTCTATCAACAAGCGCTATCTTAAAAAAGATGGAAAGGCTATCTGGGCGCGGACAAATGTTGCCGCAGTCCGAAATGCAAATGGCTCTATACAATATCAAATTGCGCTAGTAGAAGATATCTCTGAAGAAATACTACACGAAGAACAGCGAAAAAAACTCATACAGGATCTTAAAAACAAGAACCAGGACCTCAATGACTTTGCACATATCGTTTCTCATGACCTCAAATCGCCCTTGCGAGGCATGGATACGCTCATCAATTGGATCCGCCAAGATTATGCAGCGGCTTTTGACCCCAAAGCGCAGGACACCTTTGATATGTTGTTGAATAAAGTACATAAAATGGATCAACTTATCGATGGCATCCTCACCTATTCTAGTATCGACAAAAAAGCCAAAGGCAAAGAAACTGTTGATCTCCAACAATTAGTTACTGAAATCATTGGGATTCTGCACCTACCTGACAACACGGCCATCAACATTCTAAACGCATTGCCAACTCTTACAGGTGACAGCTCGCGTTTGCAACAACTGTTTCAAAATTTGCTTAACAATGCGGTAAATAGTATGGATAAAGATCCTGGTAAAATTACCATTGCGGCATCAGAAAAAAAAACACATTGGGAATTTGCCATTGCGGATAATGGCAAAGGCATTGCCAAGGCGTATCAAACCAAAATTTTTGAGATTTTTGAATCCTTAGAAGATACTAAACAGAGTACGGGCATTGGGCTTTCTATTGTCAAAAAAATTGTACAGTTTTATGAAGGCGAAATTTGGTTAGATTCTACCCCTGGTATTGGAACTACCTTCTATTTTACCCTAAAAAAGCAATGATGAACGAACAGCCCAACCTTGAGTATATCACCCAATTAGCGCAAAACAGCCCTGAATACAAGGAACGCATCCTGAATATTATCAAAGCAGAATTCCCACAAGAAAAAATACAGTTCTTTGATGCCTATCAAGCAAAGGACTATACACTAGCTGCCGAAATGACCCATAAACTCAAACACAAAATCAATATTTTTGGATTAGCACAGGGCTATGAAATTGCACGTGATTTTGAAAATCAACTTAAAGAAAAAGAAACCACGCTGTATCCAAAATTTTGTCTAATTTTAGAACAGATAACCACCTATTTACTAGCTATATGAAGAGTATAAACATAGATGACGAAGCAACTGCGCGTAGTATTATTGAGCTATTGTGTTCTCAAAATGAGGACACCCAGTTGATCGAATCCTTTTCTAGCGCTATCGAAGCGATCAAATACCTAAATCAGGAAGAAGGCACAGAATTGATCTTTCTAGACATTCATATGCCAGCTTTTACGGGTTTTGATTTTATACAAACGCTCAAGAATCCACCTAAAATTATTATCACGACCAGTGACAAAAATTTTGCCTTGGATGCCTTTGAGTATGATTGCATTATCGATTATCTAGTCAAACCCATTACCCAAGAGCGTTTTGACAAGGCGGTTAGCAAAGCTAAAAGCAAAACGCTAGACACCACGGCTATCGAAACCTCGGGTACGACGAATGACTTATACGTGAATATTGACAGGAGGCTAGTCAAGATTAACATCCCTGATATTTACTTTATCCAAGCCAAAGGGGATTACATCAAAATCGTCACCGAAAAAGAAACGCATATCGTACATGCCACGCTCAAAAAAATCGAGGAAAAACTACCCGAAGATTTGTTCTTTAAAGTGCACCGGTCTTATGTCATCAACACCAAACGGATCATCGATATCGAAGATAACAGTGTGCTCATTGCAAAAGACGTGATCCCTGTGAGCAGGTCGAACCGTCCGGAGTTAATGAAACGATTGAATTTGTTGTAGTCTTGTATAGTCTTGGGTGTTTGCAGACTTATTTAAAAAAGGAAAGTTCATACAATGTAAATTCTAATATTTAACTTGTGTAAACGATTGTATAGTGACGAACATTTAGCAACATCAAATTCCAAGTCATGGCAGAAGTAACAGCAGAAAAAAATGAGAAAATCGGGCAAATGAATTTCGGATCCATTTACCCACATTACCTGAATAGAATAAAAAAACACGGCAAAACCAAAGAAGAACTCGATCAAGTTATTTTATGGTTAACCGCTTATGACCAGCATCAATTAGAATCTTTTATTGCAGGTAATGGAACTTTTGGAGATTTTTTTGAGGGAGCCAAAATTCATCAAAATGCACATATGATTAAAGGTGTAGTATGCGGATATCGTATTGAAGAAATAGCCGAAGAATTTGCTTTATATCGTGATTGTAGACGAATGGAAAAACTGATTGATGAATTGGCCAAAGGTCGTAAAATGGAAAAAATTTTACGTAAAGAAAAGAAGTAGAAACTGATACTAATAAGACAGTTTTTGGAAATGACAAATAATTGACGGCACTCATCACAGCCTTAAATCCACTACTCCTCATACGCAAAACGTTATTATAAACTGAAAGATGAATCCCATAAAAAACTTCATAGAGAAAATTAATCAGCAGAATTTGTGGGACAATCAACTTAAATTAAACCGAAAAGAATACCTAAAGGTTAAAGGGAGTATAGACACGAATCTGTATTTTGTGATCAGCGGGAGTTT
>CAZYRG010000088.1:0-12514 GCA_964650425.1 uncultured Flavobacteriaceae bacterium | reverse complement strand
TTACAACAGCTCAAAGCTTCATTACGAAGTTCCAATGCATAAAGCGGGTTAAAATCACGGTTAGATCTTTTATAAATAAATGAATTTTGTAGCTATCAAACGTAAAAACCCCACTGTCTTTACAATGGGGTTTTAAGGTTAGATTTTTGAAAGTTTCTAACGGCAAACTGTGTCGTTAGACTTGCTAAATTATTTCACAAATCTATAGACTTGATTCGTACTATTTAAGTTATTGAACTGATTTAAACTTTTTACGTTTTAGTGAAATTAAGCTATTTTTTGACCAGTTGAAGTCTTTTTTGACTTGCATAGCAGCGCTACGAAAGTATAAAAAGAGGAAAAATGGGTGAAAAAGAGCTAATTTCTAGCAAATGGAAAAAGTTTAAACCAGTTCATTATAGGCCTTTAGAAAATAAACACCTTTGGGAAATTGTTGCGTATCGATTTGGATTTGATTACTATTGATTTCAAAAAGCTCGATTATTAGTTTTCCGGTAAGATCGATGATGGACAGTGCTCCATAGTTTTTATACTCTAGCAATACTACCTGTAACAGATCTTGTAAAGGATTAGACTAAATTTCATACTCATAACAATACTTATTTTTAAAGCATTATTGTTTTATTATTTTGATGACGGTACTAGTTTTTTCTCCATGAATTTTTGCATAATACAGTCCCTTTGCAAAAGTGCTTATGTCCATGGTTGATATTTCACTAGAATTATATTGTTCAGAAACTACCTTACCGTTGATATCATATACACGAATTATGGCATCTGTAGCGCCTTGAACGTTTATAATATCTTTTGTCGGGTTAGGATAAATTGTTACCGTATTTTTAACGTCAAAACCTTTATTAGAAGCTGAACTGACAACTTCTAACCAATTAATGTTAAAACTATTACCTGTAGATGTTAATCGTAATGTTTGTTGCCCTGCAGCTAGTGAAACTTTGGTACTCACTGTTTGCCAATTTTGCCAACCACCTGTTGGTGACATCCCTAGTGTACCAATTGTAGTGCCATTTACTTGATATACAGCAGTAGCACCTGCATTAGGTGTTGCTATTCTTGAATTTATGGTATAAGTTCCTGCAGATGGGATCGTAATCGAATATTCCATCCAATCACCACTATCAATCCAGCCTACATTCTGTCCACCATTGGCATCACTTGTGTTTTCTAGCAATACACCGTCCATAGCTGTGTAGTCTTCTGCTTCTATAAATAAATCGGTATTAGAGACTACCCCATCATATGCATAAACTTGTACTTCTGCTAATGACAGCGGTGCATTTTGATTTTGTGTAATTCTAATAACACTACCCGAGACTCCTTCTGCATTAACGCTTAAGGTTGTTGCAGATGAAGAAGAAATGTTTTCTGACCATAACACATTTTCATTACTATCTTCTACAGATACGGTGATATTATTTAGTCTAGCAATACAACAAGAATTGGTTCTATTCCAAATTGTAATATCTCCTATAGGGTGTGTACCATCCAAAGCAACTAACCACCACTCTCCTACTCCCGTTGTAGTATGTGTTGTAGATGCATTATTCCATTCACCATTAGTATTATCATCAATAGCACGTTCAGGTGCGCCACCAAAAGCAGTAGTAGATTGATCTGCGGTTCCATCCAAGGCAAGATTATCACTATCTGTTGGTGGAGACGGTGGTGTGCTGCCCCCATTAACAATTCCATCATTGTTGGCCGTAACCAGTGTATTTCCAGGAACTTCAAAAGAAGTAACTAGATTATTATTATCATATACTTCACAAGTTTGTGCGTTTTCAGAAGGATTATAGACGACATAGGTCATTTCTCCATTTTTTAAGAAAGCACTGCTCAATGGTAGTGTAAGTCGATAATTAGATTGTCTAATCCCTATATTTTGAGAAGCATGCGCATAGTAGTACGTTAATCCATTTTCACCATTATTATGTGCCACTTTGTATTCGTTTGAGTTTACTGGTGCATTCCAATACCCATCAAATTGATTCACTATAGCTTCTGGATCAAAAAATAATTTGAATCCCATACTTACATTCATCCAATCCGCACTGATACCATTTTCTAAATCAGAAGCCATATTATTCATAATAGGATCTACGATAGCTGCTGCTTCTGATGCGGTAAGAAAATCATTCCAAAATCCATAGGCTGGTGTAATTGGTAACCACTGTATTCCATGAATGTAGGTCTCTTGTGCACCAAAGAAAGTGCCGTATACATAGCGATTCATTTCTAATATCCCTACAATAGGCTTTTCATAACCAATTTCTTCAAAAGCACCACTTTTATTATACCAATAATCAGCAATGGCTCTTGACTCCATCAAGTAGCCAAAAGCAGCGGCATCTCTCATAGCGATATCCTCTGTCATTTCTGCAGTCATAAACATACCCGCCCATGATTGCATTGCCTCAGATGTTGATTCTTGATTATTTCCAATAGAATTCCCTAAGCCATTGGCCATAGAATGTCCCATCCAAGGGCTAAATGTTCTTAGATATGGAAAATCAGGATCATTTCTATCCCAATTGGCATAGGTTTTTATAATCGTACTGATCATATCCCAATAGCCGTCCATAGAACCTGGCTCAGCCATTTCTAATAAAGCAGCGCAATGAACTAAATAACCGTAATGAAAATGGTTATCGGTAAAATATGCGGAGAAAAACTCTTCGTCAAAACCAATTAGTCCTTTCCATGCAGGATAATATGCGTAGTAATTTTCGGTTTCTCCGGGAGTAAATGTTAGCCAATCATATACTTTGTTTTTTGTTTCATTCAATAAGAATTGATAGTTTTCGTTCCCCGTTTCTTTAGCCATCAATGCATATTTTAATGCTCTTAGCAAAAATTTACCTCCCCAATAGGTTCCGCCTCCAATTCCATATAATTCTACATCCCCTGCATAACCATCAATCATACTTTTCATGATAGCATCATCATATGGTATCGTATCCGAGTTATCTGTTTGTGGTGCATTAAAATGTGGTAGAATATCAGCATTAAATTCATACTCAAAAGATAAACTATTACCAACGGCTAATTTTAAAGTGCCACGAGGAGTTCCTACATACTCTAATCCAGAAATAAAAGAGAACTGATTGGCATTTCCGCGATAATGGTGAGGTATAAATCCTTGTAAGGAATTGGTTTGTGATCCTGTAATCACATCTGTAGTGACCACGTGTGTTGTTGATATTTTTCCTTCATCTGGATTATAGGTGTACACTAATTTGGTATCTGTTGGTCGTACAAAAGCATATTCATGTAAGGTATTCAGTTCATTTGTTTCATTTAATGCCGAAAAAACTACCCAATTACCTTCATAACCATTCAATTTCAAGCCCGTGTTGTCCTCTGTAATGTTGATAGCCTGTGCTAGATGAATTCCGTAAAGTTGCCCGTCATATTCGATAATAAATCGGTCTGTAGTTGTTGGAAAACTTAAAGGATTCCCCGCAGCATTTAGATACCTTCTAACACCTGCATGTATTGCTTTAATTACGGGAGTAAACCCATTCGTTTTTGCCCAAACAAAAGGCATTCCTTGTGCTAGCGTAACTTCTATGTTTTCTGCACTATTATTGCCTATTTGTGCTCGTAAATCTACATGCCAGTCCGACCAATTGGTAGCAATTGCTTTTGTTGGAGTAAATGAAGCCCCGGTAAGCGCTACCAAATAATCCACACTTACAGATCTGCTTCCTAGTCCATCGGTGGTCCATTTTCCTTGTCGGTTACCAACTTCAAATCCACCAGTGGTAAACCGGCTTAATAAAGGATAGGTCCAAAGATTCCCTCCTAACCTATTACCATCACCATCTTCTTGAGTCAGAATACTTGTCCACCAGTCATTGGTAGGGATCGGATCATTAATTTTTGAAGCTACTACATCAATAGCATTGCTATTGGTTGCAAACTCGAGAAATGTACCAAAAGCGGGGTCATTACCAACATATTCATACTCTGGAGGTTGAGAAGCATATGATCCACTCCCAACAGGCACAACTGATTGTGGAAAAATACCCGATACAACAAAAAGACACAGTACAAATAGGTACTGGTCTTTGATTGTTGTAAATAAACTTGAATACTTCATTTTTTATAGTTTATGTGTGATCAAACTTAGAATTGTTTGTATATTATTTTAGTTATCATTTTACAAATTTCTTTATATCAACAAACGCATCCGAATATTGGATTCTTATTAGATATAAGCCTTTATTCAAGCTGCTGGTGTCAAAAATGGTGATGTTCTGATTGATCGATTTATTTTCAAATACAATTCGTCCATTCAAATCAAGAACAGCCATACTTATGATACTCTCATAGTTTTGAACTTCTACATTTAGTTCTACTTTGGCAGGAACTGGATATAATCCTATTAAATTAGCATCAATAGCTAGAGCAGCTTTTGCCCCAATAGCTTGTGATTCTAGCTCAAACCAATTGATATTAAATCCATCACCTACAGAATATAATCGTAGTGTCTGTGTTCCAGCGGCAAGATTAATGTTGGTCGAAAGTGTTATCCAAGATTGCCATCCTCCAGTTGCATAGATATTTGTAGTCCCTAAAACAGATCCATTCACCTGAAATTGTACAGCTGCATTTCCAGGAACACTTGCCATTCTAGAATTGATGGTATATGTACCAGCTGTTGGTACTGTAATGGTATAGTCCATCCAATCCCCTTGATCAATAAATCCTACATTGCGTCCTCCTCCAGTATCAGAAGTGTTTTCGGTTTGTATGCCATTCATAGCTATATAGTCCTCAGCTTCAATGCGCTCAGAAATATTCCCTGATCCAGTTGTTGTTGCTTCTTCCAAAATAAATTGCTCCCAGCTACCAGCAGCGTTTGTGGTAACCATTTTTACTTGTCCTGTATTGGTTACTTGTAGTCGTTTTAGATTACTACCCAACGTATTCAAATAATACGTGCCATTACCAGCTGAAGTAAAATTCCATCGCGTCCAACTACCTCTAGATGTCGTAGCCTGCATATCCGTAAACTGCGTATTGTCTGTTCTAATTCTTGGCGCATTACCACCGCCTACACCATCTATATAGTAATAGCCCGCTGTTGGAGAAGGGGTAATTTTCCACTCCACAGTAGCTCCTGTGGTCGTCACAGCCGTTGTAAATGGATCTTGCGAACCATTAGCACCGATCTTTTGATTAAAATTTGGATTAATAATATAATACGTTTTGTCAGGATCAGGAACAAACGTACTCGTTTCATTAGTTACTGATATAATAGTTGTGTCCGTAAAACCGCCATCTGCAGTTGTAGCACTTATGATGGCATTACCAACAGAAACAGCAGTAATTATTCCATTGGCACTGACGATGGCAATAGCAGGATTACTACTCGACCAAGAAACTTGCTGATTGCTCGCTCCAGAAGGAGAAATACTTGCCGTCAACGTCTGATTTTCTCCAACTTCCAATGAACTAGAAGTCGGCGTTACAGTGATGCCAGTAACCGGAGTAATGGATACGCCATTGCCACTATCCCAAACAATATCGTCTACTGCAAATTGAAAAGTTGTCGAAGGAAATGCTCCATCTACACTAGAAATTGCAAACATATAATTGATGTTTTGAAAAGCGATAAGACCAGAAAAATCTACTAAAGGAATTTCGACTGCTCCCCAATTTCCGTTTCGTACCAAACCATACTTGGTTTCCCCTGCTGGAAATTCTATAAATTTTTCATTGGTAAAATTATCCGTAATTCCTATTCGGAAAGTAACATCTGCAGGAATTTTGATCTTAAATTTTAGAGATCCATCTGCTACAAAGTTGGACATATTTCTCCCAAAAAGCGCGGCAACTCCCCCACCAAACCAACTACTGGCATTTACGGTCTCCCAGGCAATGACATTTGAACCCTCAAAAGGTGCCTCTGTACCTTCCTGTACCGTACCACCCCAACCATATATTTCTGCATCAGATCCAAAAGTTAGTTGATTATCTACAGGGGTGGTTTCTGTGTACACTCCAAAAACGCCGCTTTCTTCCGTGACACCTCCATAATCTCGTTCTACTGTACCATGTCCATTCCATTCTGATACTCTAACATAATCGATATACATTTTTGCAGGAAGCGGAGCAGAAACTTCTCCATTAACACCTGCATCAGTGAAGTTTCCTCCCACAGCAAGATTCATTAATAAAAAGAATGGTCTTGAAAATACGCCAGTTACCCCATCTGGATCAATAGGTAAAGGGCCAGCGTACAAATCGTATTCTACCCCTTGATCCACTATCGTATAGCGCATTTGAGTAGGTTCCCAATACAATCGATAGGTTACAAAGCGATTGGCTAATGGCGTATCTGCTACATAAGGTTGGTTATAGTCTACATCATAAGCAATGCTTCCTACGCTTCCATCCTCATTGGCAAAAATGGCATTGGCTCCAACATAACTATCAATATTAGATCCTGGATGGCCTAATCGTGCTCTTTCTGAAGCAGCGTGCCCCATTTCCATCATATCAATTTCCCCTTTTCCTGGCCAAGTGATATTTGCC
Source organism: uncultured Flavobacteriaceae bacterium (assembly GCA_964650425.1). Taxonomy (GTDB): domain Bacteria; phylum Bacteroidota; class Bacteroidia; order Flavobacteriales; family Flavobacteriaceae; genus Aquimarina. The sequence goes on along the minus strand of CAZYRG010000088.1, from coordinate 5,953 downwards.
GTTCCAAGAAGCCATGCTGCTGGCCATAATCCGGTTCCTAGATTGGGCGTACGCATTCTGATTTCAATTAATCCATAATGCACGGATAAGTTTTGTTCACTGGTTACTTTTCCAGACGTAAAGGCTCTGCCGCCCATTGCTTCATTACGTGCTGTAAAAACTAAAGCATTGTTGCCAGACTCACCCGGAATAGGTTCGATGGTTACATTATCATCGTTATACCATTCTAATTCTGCATTACCCCAGCCACACAATCCAATATCGCAACCATCTCCAATATCAATGTTCCAAACGGAAGCATCAAAACTATCAAAATTATCTTCCCATAATACGTTTCCCACCTGCGCAGAGATCACCGTGGTTATAAACAACAAACAACAGGGAACGAGTTGTAGTGCTAGTTTTTTCAAAATAAGAGTTTTCTTTTCCATAAAAGTTTGTGTTACGTGTTTGTCCGAAGTATTTATGAAGTGGTATAAACACATTAAAAATCGCATAAATAATTCGTTTCAACTGACTCATTGATTTTAGTTTCTTTATCAGAAAGAAATCAAATGAAAAGGCATCAAAATTATTAAATAGCCAGTTCTTATACAGTTGAATTTTTGATTCGATCTAAATTAGGTTCAATTATTAGTAATTCCATAATTTTATACTGCTACAAAAAATATACAATACCCCTATTTGTACCTCATAAAAAAAAATCACCACATAAAACACATGTATATCAGCGGATTAATAAATTAATATAGGAGAGCCATAAAAAATGCGTACAAGGCAAAAACAACAACTGTTCCTAGTGTATGTATAGGTAATGTTGTGGTGTTTTTATTAGTATGTTATAAATTCAAATTGCTAAAATTTAGTCAATTAACCTTACGAACATTCCATATCATTTTTTTTCGAAATCGATATTGTTTAATTTTTAAAATTTTTAACCTTAGATCCTACAAACAAACTATTGAATCTACTCTTCAGTTTATAAAATTTATTGTTTAATAATCTTAAAAGCAGCCACATTTTGTATCCCATTTACTTTTGCATAATACAGCCCTTTGGACAAACTACTTACATCAATTTCTTCTTTATCATTAGAAATATTTTTAGTGATAACCAGCTTTCCTTTTAAATCATAAATATGGACTATCGAACCTGTAGCTCCTTGAATCGTAGCTTTAGTAACAACAGGATTAGGATATACAGTAATGGTTGTTTCTGTTTCTAATTTATTTGATTTAGCAGACGCATTAATCGGAGTAATTTTCCATTGTAGGTTTTGACTACTACTGGATGCATTAAAGAGGTTTACATTCTGGCCATTCGCTCCATTACTTCCACCATTGAGAGCATATCCAGATGCATTACGTTTGATGAGCTTATAGGCACCTCCGCTTGTCGCTACTTTTCGCCACTGTTGGTTTTGGTTATTATTGCTACATTTCCAAAGGTAAACATTTTGCTTATTGGCCCCTTTGGCACCGCCATCTATACAGAAATTAGTGCCATTTTTTTGATAAGAGTAATACCCATTACCACGATCAATCTCTACCCATTGAAGGTTTTGGCTTGTACTCGAAGAATTAAACAAATTCACATTCTGACCGTTTTTACCACCACTTCCACCATTAATAGCAAAACCCTTAGCATTACGTTTAATGATATGCACTACAGAAGCGTTTTGAGAATCCTCTTTTGGTTTTAAGCAATCTCTATTTGTCCAACAATAAATTTTTGTACCTTCATCTGTAACAAAATATCCATACGCCCAATTAAATGTTCCAATAATTTTAGAAGAATCAGACTTGTAGATATTTTGTATGTAATTATCTACATCCTTGTCTCTCCAAAAAGAAGATCCTGGCTTTACTCTAGAACATTGCACTCCGTGTCTTTTATTCCCAGTTTCAGGTAAATTAATAAAACCATTAAGGAGTCCGTCTCTGATGTAGTAATACGTTACTTTTCCTGCATTACTGCTTCTATTTGGAATAATATATCCACCCTCCATAGAAGAAGGAACTGATTTATTCAAAACTTCCATACGCTCATATCTCGAACTTCCCTTTGGGTTTTTGGTATACCTAACTTTTTCACGTCTTTTGTTAATTTCTTGAGAATGATCCCAAACCTTGGAGGAAGGTTTCATTTTGTCTACTCTAACCCAGCCACTATATGTACCCGATCCTTTTACATCAACGGCATTAAGATAGATACAATCTCTAGCTTTGCCATTAATATTGATACTTGCAATTGCTCCTGCATGGATCTTTCCATTATGAAATCCATCATAATAACCTACGCGTTCTGCCTCTGTAACTACAGGTGTACCATTTTTCACTAATTGATTTCCGTAGTTATCATACATAGGAGTTTCTTTAACACTTGCTCCTCCTGAAAACTGTAAGGCATTGGGGTTTTCTTTTCCTCTAGAATCATAACCTATTTGGCTATTCTTTGTGTTAAAATCATATGGCGACGGGTTAAATTCATCAAAATATGCTGCATTGACGTAATCATCTAACCCTACTGTTGCCGATATGAAACAGCTAATTATAAGGAATTTTACAATAATACTGGACTGTTTTAAAATAGTTTGTTTGATGTTCATTTGTGTAATATTTAAAATGGAATATTATTCAATAACTCATAGTTATAGTTACATGTCAATAGTTTGGTAGTTCTTCATCATTTTCTATAATGGATACCCTACTTCTGGTTTTTTAGAACATTACTGTTTTATAATTTTAAAAGAAGAAACTGTTTTTGATCCTGTGATTTTAGCGTAGTATAGTCCTTTTGCTAAATAGCTTACATCCATAATTTCGATATCATTAGAAGTATTTTTTGTAGCAACCACTTTTCCATTCATATCATATACTTGAATGATGGAATCCGCAGCACCTTGAATAGTTATACTATTGATTACTGGATTTGGGTAGGTGGTTACCGTATTATTTTCAGCTAGTTCCGAGGATTTTGCCGCTCCTATTGGTGTAATAATCCATTGTAAGTTTTGACTTGAATTAGAGGAATCATAAAGATTCACATTCTGGCCATTAGCACCTTTGCTACCACCATTCAGCGCATACCCAGAAGCATTGCGTTTGATAAGCTTATAGGCTCCGCCGCTTGTTGCTACTTTTTTCCAATGCTGATTTTGGTTATTGTTGCTGCATTGCCATAAGTATACATTTTGTCTGTTGGCTCCATTTCCGCCCCCATCTATACAATAATTAGTGCCCTGTTTTTGATAGGAATAGTATCCATTCCCGCGATCGATTTCTACCCATTTTTGGTTTACATTATTTTGATTAGCACCCCATAAATGAATATTTTGCCCATTAGCGCCACCACCTTTACCATCGATAGCAAAACCTTGTGCATTTCGTTTTTTGATGTGTACAATGGTACTTTTAGGAATAGTTGGGGTTGTTGGATTTCCTAGACCAGCTCCACCATTAGGGTCCACAAACTTATACCCATCAGCACCATTATATAAGGCTACCTCATCATAAGTCACTGTTCTTGTTTCACCTTTCATATGACCATCGAATAAGTGATTTTTACCATCATAAGCATCATCATAACTAGCATTTTCCAAATAATTATACTGTCCTATGGACGTTCCAAAGGCATAGGTACCATTGATCATACCACTTGCATTCTGTTGCCCCCATCCTATAGTTTGGTTTGATTTGTTTAACAACAGTTTATCATCTACCCAAACCTGAACAAGACCTTTGTTTTTCTCCGCTAATTTTACGTGCATTACTACTCTTACAAATTTATCTCTTGGGAAATTGGGATAAATAAGATGATGCGTCTTATTTGCAACACTATTATAGCGATGTTGCCATACTAAGGCTCCACCATTACGACCATCAAATTTGAGCATACACATATGATTTGCAGCTCCAGAAGTACCATTATACCCCCAAATTTGCATTAAACCAGCATTTGTATTGGTATTATTTTTCATATAATCACCATGGATTTTGAGCCAAAACCCCATCCAAATATGCTGTCTAAATTGTACCTCATCATCTGAATGATCTCCTGCCGCCTGTTTAATCTGTGCTTTCCTTCCAGAATTAGTGCCGTTATATAGCGACTGATCCCAATGGGTTTCTAAACGTTTTTTTACGATTTTTACCCTAGCTTTTTGATCTGCTTTTGGGACCACATATGGAAAAAAACTTCCATTGTTGAAATTATGTTTTACTAAATCTTGTGCATTTATGGCACCTGTTAATGTGACTAAAAATGCTATTCCAATTATATATCTTAATAACCTCATAACGATGTGTTTAATATTAATTTTTTAGTAAATTTTATTGTTTAATAAATTTTATAATGGACCCCGAATTCGTCCCAGTAACTTTTGCGTAATACATTCCCTTAGACAATCCGCCCAAATCAATAATTTCGTTATTGTGAGAGATCGTTTGTGTACGCACGACACTCCCGCTTATATTATAAATGGTCATAATAGAATTTGCAGCATTTTGTATCGTGGTGGTTGTATGTACTGGATTTGGGTACATAGTAATAGCTGTTGCTATGACAGGATTATTCTCTTTGTTAGCTTGGCCATCTGTAGAAAACTCAATCCAATTCACATTGAATAAATATCCATTACCCCCTTTAAATACTAAATACACATCTTGAGTTCCATTTGCGTTTTTGATGCCCGTACTTAATGTTCTCCAATTTTGAAATCCTCCTGTATTACCAATTTTCATAGATCCTATCAATGTTCCTGTAGGGCTTCCTGTACGTATTTCGAATGTTCCTCCCGCTGTTCTCGTTGCGACTCTAGCATTCATATTAGTCATGCCCGCAAGATTCACATCATCAAAACGCAACCAATCGCCATTGTTTATATACCCCACATTCTCACCACTCTCCGTACTGGCTTCTGTTTGGATACCAGACATCCTATCAAAATCCTCTGCTTCTATACGTACATTTTCTGCTATTGGAGTTATAAACCATTGCAAATTTTGATTGGTACTTGCAGAACTCCACATATTAATACCTCTACCTTCCGCACCTCCTGAGCCACCATTGATCGCAAAACCACTAGCGTTTCTTTTTATTAACTTATATCCACCATCACCTACAGCTTGTTTTTGCCATTGTTGATTTTGATTGGTTGCACTTGTTTGCCACAGGTATACACTTTGTCTTCTAGCGCCTCCCTTATTTCCATCCAAACTATAATTAGTCCCAAACTTCTCATAAGAATAAAAACCATTTCCTCTATCAATTTCAACCCATAACTGACCTTCATCTGATGTGTTTGCAGCAGAGAGTGTTACGTTTTGTCCATTGGATCCTCCATTACCACCATCAATAGCAAAGCCCTTAGCATTACGCTTGGTGATATGCACTAACCTACCATCTTGTACTGGTGGCGTAGGTGGCGCTGGTGGTGTTGGAGAAGGTGTTGTATCAAAATCACAATCGTTCGCTTTTTTGATGTTATTTTTTGAACCATTGTCAATTACAGGACCACAGCTAGTTATCTTATTTCCATTAGCGGATGATTCTAAGATTATCGTGTATTCTGTTTCATTTACGATAGTAGAATTATCACCTGTTACCACAATGGCGCGCTTTTCGTCACTGTCTACAGGGCCTGGTGTACGATGAAAAACTATAGTATGATTATTCCCTTGGACATCTGCTATATTATGAGAACCTACCGCATTAGGCGATGGCATAATTGTTAATTCAATATCTTGACCTGAACGACTTAAACGATGATCATTTAAAGGTGCGAAAGAAAAATTCCCTTTAGAAGTTTCAATTGATCCATTTTTTGGTAAATTAAAATTAGTGGATCCACAATCAATAGCTTCAGAATTTTTGACCGTTGCTGCTGAGGATAAATACGTACGAATACCACCACGCATTTTTCTAACAATACAATTTTCTACTTGTACACTTC
>CAZYRG010000087.1:5409-12647 GCA_964650425.1 uncultured Flavobacteriaceae bacterium | reverse complement strand
TTTTTTATATAGTTTTTGTTATTTTTTTTTTTATATATTTTTTTTTTTTTTTTTTTTTTTTTATGGTTTTACTTTTTTGTTTATCTTTTTTTATCCTATGTTTGTGCCGTTAAACGATATTTAAATTTTAAACAAACAATTTTAAAACCTAAAGAATTATGAAAAAAGTATTATTAATTGTAGCTGTAGCCTTATTCTCAATTAGCGCAGCAAACGCACAATTCAGAGCAGGATTAGGTCTTGGTTATGCCATCCCATCAGGAGATATTTCAGATTTTACCGATGGTGGTATTGCATTTAATTTAGAAGTAGCGTATGCAGTTACTGAAAAAATTGATGTAGGTATTTTGGCACAATTTGATGGATTAGTTGGAACTGATATTGAAATTTCAGAAGATGTTAGTGCAGAAACAGGTGCCGTTACGGTTGGATCGTACTTGATAAATGGTAGATATTTTTTTACAGAAGAAGGATTCCGTCCTTATGTTGGATTAGGACTGGGATTGGCTACAATTTCACAAGCTTCTGTTAGTGTAGATGTAGGAGGTCAGGATATAGATGTTGATGTTAATGAATCAGGTTTAGGTTTACGCCCTGCGTTAGGATTCAAATATGGTGTTCTTAATATGAATGTAGCGTATTTAAGTGCTGGAAAAATTCAAGATACTTCTGTTGCAGATATTTCTTTCAATATTGGATTGTTATTTTCTTTTGGAGGATAGTATTTAAAAGATATTTTGAATAATTACATTGTAAAAAACCTCTGGGATTGCTTAGAGGTTTTTTTTATGTAAAAATTTTGGGAATACTAAATTTATTAAAAGTTTTAAGTATCTTAGATAAAACCTTAAAATCAACAAAATGAAAAAAACACTACTTATTACAGCGCTTTTTTTAGGAGTTATTATTAGCTCAAATGCACAAATTAGACTAGGTCTAGGAGTTGGGTATGCTACTCCATCTGGTGACATAGCAGATTTTTTGAAAGGCGGAGTTGCCGCTAATGCAGAGGTTGGATATGGAGTAACAGATCATTTGGATCTTTCGCTGATGTATCAAGGAGATTTTTTAATAGGTGATGTAGAAGGTTTTGAAGTAGGTGCTGTTACATTATCAAGTGTAATGGCTAACGGGCGGTTTTATTTGTTAGAAAAAGTTTTTAAACCTTACGTTGGTCTTGGTGTTGGATTTACCAATGTAAAACAAGGTAGTGTAACAATAGACGGAGAGGATATAACGGGAGAGAGTGAATCTAATTTTGCGATACGTCCAGCAGTAGGATTCAAGGTAGGACCGTTGAATGTAAGCGCGGCATACCTAAGCGCAGGTAAATTAGGGGAGGCTTCTGTTTCTGATATTTCTTTTAATATTGGAACGTTATTCTCTATTGGAATATAATAGATTGATAAGTATAATTCATTAAAAGGAGGTTTCGTGTTACGAGACCTTTTTTTTAGTTTAAAAGCAGTTTTGTAGTGTGCTAATAAATTCAATCAAAAAAGTTTAACTAAAAAATCGTTAACAAAATTTTTAGATTTATAATAATTATACGTAATATTGCAGTGTTAAATAACGAAAGGGGCCAAGGCCGACGATTTAGAGTTAACTTGACATGATAAACTTGATGAAAACAGCAGAGAACAACAATTTCAATCTTTCTTTAGTAATAGCTTCTATTACTCGTAATGCTGTACGCTTTCCTCGCCGCCGTCCCCTAGGGGCTTAATACTTTTATGAAGTGGGTGTGTCCTGCTTCCCCGCGAGATCAATTTTTCCTATAATTTCTTAGACAATTTTAATTTAATAGTACCTGCTATTGTGTCACAACAAGTAACAATACATATTGCCAACGAAAATCATTTTCGTTATGCAGCCGAGATTTGTTCGGTTATTGAGTCTTCTGCAAAAGTAAGAGGAACGGGTATTGCCAAACGAACTCCTGATTATGTGCAAACCAAAATGGAAAATGGTAATGCAGTTATTGCATTGGCAGGGAACGATTTTGCAGGTTTTTGTTACATAGAAGTTTGGGGACATGGTAAATATGTTGCGCACTCAGGATTGATTGTGCATCCCGATTATCGCAAGCAAGGCTTGGCAAAGAAAATCAAAGAGTTTACCTTTAACTATTCATTACAGAAATTTCCAGAATCCAAAGTTTTTGGTATTACAACAGGATTAGCAGTAATGAAAATTAACTCGGATTTAGGGTATAAACCTGTGACATTTTCTGAATTGACAGATGATCCAAAATTCTGGTCGGGTTGTCAAACCTGTGCCAATTTTGAAATTCTGAAATCCAAGGAATATAAAATGTGTCTGTGTACCGGAATGTTATATGATCCGGCAGAAAAAAATAATAAGAAAAAAGAGGATACCAAGAGAAACTGGTTTGATAAAACAGTGTTGAAACGCTTGAAACGTATCAAACAAAGCATGTTGACTCTTAAAAAGAAAAAGAATTTTGTAAAGATAGAATTGCGAAATTCGAAGTAAAAAATACTAATAGCAATAAAGAAATGGAAAAGGTCGTAGTTGCCTACAGTGGAGGATTAGATACCTCATATTGTGTCAAACATTTGATACATGATAAAAATATGGAAGTGCATACCATTCTGGTAAATACAGGAGGGTTTTCTGAAGAAGAATTGGTTGCAACCGAAAAACGTGCCTATGAATTAGGAAGTACATCGCATGTGAACAAAACAATTCTTGATGAGTTTTACCAAAATGCAATCAAATATCTGATTTTTGGAAATGTACTCAAAAATAATACCTACCCACTTTCGGTAAGTGCTGAGCGGATTTTTCAGGCAATTGAAGTAATTAAGTATGCCAAATCAGTAGGCGCAAAATATATTGCGCATGGTAGTACAGGAGCAGGGAATGACCAGATTCGTTTTGATGTTATTTTTCAGGCGATGGCACCAGAGATTGAAATTATCACTCCAATTAGAGATATGAAACTTTCACGTCAGGAAGAAGTAGATTTTCTAAAATCTCATGGAGTTGCTTATAGCTGGGAAAAAGCACAATATTCTATTAACAAAGGAATTTGGGGAACCAGTGTTGGCGGTAAAGAGACGTTAACGTCGAGAGAAGCGTTGCCAGAATCGGCTTATCCTAGTCAATTGGCCAAAGAAGGATCGGAAACTGTGAAATTAGTCTTTGATAAGGGGGAATTAGTAGCGGTGAATGATCATAAAGGGTCTCCGGTGACGAATATTCAATATTTAGAAAAGCTTGCCAGTGCGTATGCAATCGGCAGAGATATTCATGTAGGAGATACCATTATTGGAATCAAAGGTCGTGTTGGTTTTGAAGCTGCAGCACCATTATTGATTATCAAGGCGCATCATTTATTAGAAAAACACGTGTTGACTAAATGGCAACAACATTGGAAAGAGCAATTAGGAAACTGGTACGGAATGTTATTGCATGAAGGGAATTACTTGGATCCAACGATGCGTAATATCGAAGCTTTTCTTACGGATACGCAAAAAACAGTTACAGGAGCAGTTTATGTAACGCTGAAACCGTATCATTTTGTGATGGAAGGTATTGATTCTGCTCATGATTTGATGAAATCAGATTTTGGACAATATGGTGAGATGAATAATAGTTGGACGGCGGACGATGCCAAAGGGTTTATTAAAATCTATGGTAATGCAAATAAAATATACCACAATGTAAACCCAGGAGCAGATGATTAAGGTTGGAATTATAGGTGGGTCGGGATATACGGCAGGAGAATTATTACGTCTTCTGGTACATCACCCTAAAACAACATTGGATTTTGTGTTTAGTACCACCAATGCAGGGAAATTTTTGTATGAAGCGCATGCAGATTTAATTGGAGATACGGATCTTAAGTTTACAGATGCGGTGAATTCAGAGGTGGATGTATTATTCTTGTGTTTAGGACATGGTAGGTCTAGAAATTTTTTAAGCGAACATACTTTTTCGGAGCAAACCAAAGTGATCGATTTGGGAAATGATTTCCGACTTACTGTAGATAAACAGTTTCAGGGACGAGATTTTGTATACGGATTACCAGAATTGCAAAAAGACGAAATTCAAAAAGCAAAGAACATTGCCAATCCAGGATGTTTTGCAACAGCAATTCAGCTAGCACTATTGCCATTGGCCCAAAAAGGGTTGATTAAAGAAGCGGTGCATGTCAATGCGACTACGGGCAGTACTGGCGCAGGAGTGATGCCAGGTGCTACCACACATTTTAGTTGGAGGGATAATAATTTTTCGAGCTATAAAGTTTTTAACCATCAACATTTGGGCGAAATTCATCAAAGTGTACAGCAATTACAAGGAAGCGATTCGCAACCGATATTTTTTGTGCCAAATCGTGGGAATTTCAGCAAAGGGATTTATGCTACGGCATATACCAAGTATGATGGGACGATGGAAGAAGCGCAAAAGCTCTATGAGGATTTTTATAAAGATGCTGCTTTTACGGTAGTTTCTGAAGCTCCAATATACCTCAAACAAGTAGTGAATACCAATAAATGCATCCTTCATTTATTCAAACAGGACGGAATGCTTTTGATTACCTCTGTCATTGATAATTTAATCAAAGGAGCTTCTGGTCAGGCAATTCATAACATGAATTTATTATTTGGATTAGAAGAAACTATGGGATTGCATTTGAAGTCGAGTGGGTTTTAAGTAGACGTTAGATTTTAGATATAAGATTTAAGAAATCAAATCGGAAAAACGAAAGTAGAAATTGAACAAACATCTCTATGATCCCTTCTAGGGATATTAAAAAAAATAATCACAATAGTTTCCCTCCTTGAGAGCCTGTCCGCCAAAGGAGGAAGGGATTGAAGGAGGTGTAAAAAGTTTGATATAAAATTAAAAGTTGAAAAATAGCTAGAAACGGTCAAATCTACTAAAGGGAGTACAGTCTGTAAGTAATTTTAAATAAGTAGATTAATTAAAGAAAACTTTTGATCCGTTATTAATTGGTAAAATAGATAACTTTAAAATAAGTAATCATAAAAATACGGAGATTGGAAACGAGATATTCAATTAAAAGTCTAGTATCTCAAATCTAATATCTCAAATCTAAATATGAGTAAACTAACAATCATAGGAGGTGGAAATCTCGGGAAATCCATCATTTCTGGAATAGCAACAAGTGATTTGTTTGCGCCTGCAGCTATTACTGTAGTTGATAAGTCTTCAAAGAATTTGGATCTTGTGTCTGATACTTTGGGTGTATCAGTTTCTAAAGATAGTGCTGAGGGTATCAAAAATGCTAAGTGGGTTATTCTTTGTGTACAACCAGGGCAATTAGCCAGAGTTTTGGAGGAGATCAAAGGAAGTTTAACAACGGATCAGGTTTTGATTTCAACCATAACAGGAACTGCAATAGCAGAAATTAATGCTATTTTTCCTGAAAATAAAGTAGTTCGGGTAATGCCAAATACAGCAGCATCAAAAAAAGAATCGATGACCTGTATTTGTGCAAATGACGATGTGCAATCGGAATTAGAGATGGTGCAAAAAATGTTTGAGACGATCGGTGATACCTTGGTGATTGAAGAGCGTATGATGCAAGCAGCAACCGTTTTGGGCGCAAGTGGCACCGCATTTTTCCTTCGTTTTATCCGAGCGATGATTCAAGGCGGAATCCAAATGGGGTTTCATCCACATGAAGCACAAACGATAGCCGTGCAAACTGCGATTGGGGCATCAGCATTGGTCAAAGATGGAACACACCCAGAACGAGAAATCGACAAAGTAACCACACCACGAGGCTGTACGATAGAAGGATTAAACGAAATGGAGCACCGCGGACTGAGTTCTGCTGTAATCAAAGGATTGATGGCGAGCTACGAAAAGATAAACACCATAAAATAGATCTTAGATTTGAGATGTAAGAAATTAGATGGCTAGCTTAATGGTTGAATTGTCATAATGGTTATATAAAGCTAACTTTATTCTTAAACACTTAAAATTGACTAGGATTAGAAAATTAAAATTAATGATGAAGATATTGGGAGATAGTAGATTTTAAAATCTTGATAAAGACAAAAATCTATAATCTCATATCTAAAATCTTATATCTAAAAAGAAAATGAAACTATTCGATGTATACCCACTATATGATGTAGAGCCTGTAAGTGCTCAGGATTGTTTGGTTGTAGATAAAAACGGGGTTGAATATTTAGATTTATATGGAGGACATGCGGTAATCTCTATTGGCCACACGCATCCACATTATGTGCATAAGCTGAAATCGCAGTTGGATCAGATTGGATTTTATTCCAACGCGGTTCAGAATAGCTTACAACAAGAACTCGCAACAAAACTGGGAACGCAATCAGGATGTGATGACTATCAGTTGTTTTTATGTAGCTCAGGGGCTGAAGCGAATGAAAACGCCTTAAAACTGGCATCATTTCATACGGGTAAAAGCCGTGTGATAGCTTTTGATAATGGATTTCATGGTCGTACATCAGCAGCAGTAGCAGCAACAGATAATGCCAAAATAAATGCACCTTTAAACAAGCAACAGCAAGTAACATTCTTGCCGCTTAATGATATCGCCGCAGTTGAGGCAGAGCTCAAAAAAGGAGATGTTTGTACGGTGATCATAGAACCTATCCAAGGCGTAGGAGGACTGGATCAAGGAACAACAGATTTTTTTCAAGCTTTAGAGAAAAGCTGCAAGAAACACGGAGTAGTATTGATTCTCGATGAGGTGCAATCGGGCTTTGGACGTAGCGGGAAGTTTTTTGCATACCAGCATCATAATATTACACCAGATATCATTTCGATAGCAAAAGGAATGGGGAATGGGTTTCCAGTAGGCGGAATCTTAGTCGCTCCACATATCAAAGCGAGCTATGGGTTATTAGGAACCACCTTTGGCGGGAATCATTTAGCCTGTACAGCAACAATTGCAGTATTAGAAGTGTTGGAAAAAGAGAATTTGATAGACAATGCAAAGTTGACAGGAGAGTATTTTGTGAACGAAGCAGCCAATTTACCAGGAGTCAAACAAGTAAAAGGACGCGGATTAATGCTGGGATTAGAATTTGATTTTGAAGTAGGAGAATTACGCAAAAAGCTGATATATGATCACCATATTTTTACGGGAGGATCCAAAAACAAGAATTTATTGCGAATTTTACCACCATTAACAGTGGGAAAAGAAGAAATAGATCAATTAGTAAATGCATTGAAAAATTTGCTATAATAAACAGTAAAGA
>CAZYRG010000087.1:0-5309 GCA_964650425.1 uncultured Flavobacteriaceae bacterium | reverse complement strand
AAAAAAATGAACACCATACTTACCATAGAAAAACGAAATGCGGTTCTAACCACCATGGCAAAATTGGTGCGTGAAAAAGCGGCTACTATTTTAACGGCCAATGAGACTGATATGACGCAATATGACGGAGCAGATATTGCTATGCGTGACCGATTGAAGGTAGATGATAGTAAGATCGACGGAATGATTGAATCATTAGAGCAATTAGCTTCTCAGGAGGATCCAGTGGGCGTAGAACGTTTTCGATTTACACATGATAATGGAATGCAGGTGTTTAATAAAACAGCATCTTTTGGGACAATTTTAATTATATATGAGTCTAGACCTGATGTAACTATTGAAGCAGGAGGTATTGCCTTTAAATCAGGAAATAAAATTTTATTAAAAGGTGGAAAAGAGTCATTGAATTCTAATCTCGCAATCGTAAAATTATGGCACCAGGCGTTGTCCGATAATGGAGTGGCAATGGATTGGGTGGAATATATGAATTATAATAGAACCGAAACGCAAGCTTTTTTAGAAAAACCAACACAACGTGTAGATTTGATTGTGCCTAGAGGTGGGGAACGTTTGATTGCTTTTGTAAAGGAACATGCTACTTGCCCAGTTATAATTAGTGGCAGAGGGAATAACTTTGTGTATGTACATAAAGATGCAGATATCAAAACTGCTTTGAACCTTATTGTAAATGGTAAAACGGATAAGATTTCGGCTTGTAATGCGGTAGATAAGGTGATAATTGATGAAAATTTTGCTGATAAAGATAAATTTACTAAGCAGTTACTTGAAAAATTGCAAGAACACAAGGTGACAATTCTTGGAGATGCAATCTTAGCAAAAAATGCAGAGGTAACGCAAATTACAAACGAAGAAATTTGGCACGAAGAATTTTTGGATTATAAGATTGTTTTGGGCGAAATAAGAGATACAGAAACTGCCATTGCAAAAATCAATACATATAGTGGTGGACATTCGGCAGTGATTGTGACCAAGGACCAATCCGCTGCAGAACAGTTTATGAGTGCTGTAGATTGCGCGGCGGTGTATCACAATGCTTCCACACGTTTTACAGATGGATTTCAATTAGGATTAGGAGGCGAACTTGCAATAAGTACAGACAAATTACACCAGCGCGGACCAATCGGCTTACAGCATTTGGTGACAAACAAATGGTATATACACGGTGATGGACAAATCCGATAAAAAACGTATTCTACTCAAAATAGGCTCTAATACACTCACCAAAGAAACCGATCATATTTCTAGAGGTAAGTTGGAAGACCTAGCGAGACAGATTGCCAAGTTGCAAGACCGATATGAATTTATCATTGTGAGTTCTGGTGCTATTGCAGTAGCTAAGCAGTTCGTGAATTTAGATAGTAATGGCAAGGAGATTACCGTGAAACAAGCGTTAGCTTCTATCGGGCAACCACATTTGATGCGAATTTTTCAAGAGAGTTTTCGCGAATTAGGGTTATTGACCTCGCAGTGTTTATTGTCCTACTTGGATTTTGAGCGTGACGAGACTCGAATCAATATAGAGAATACGATCAATGTACTGGTAGCGAATAATTATATTCCAATTATTAATGAGAATGATACGGTTGCAACGCATGAAATTCAGTTTGGGGATAATGATAAGTTAGGTGCCTTAACGGCAGCATTGCTCAAAGTTGATTTGTTTATGATTGCGACTAATACAGATGGGATTTACACAAAAGCTTCCATAGAAAATGGCAAAAAAGAAACGATACATGAGGTAAAGGACATTGATGTATTAGAAAAAGAAGTATCGGAAGTAAAATCGTCTCACGGCACAGGAGGAATGCAATCCAAAATTGAAGCAGTAGCTATTGCTAAAGAAGCAGGGATCGAAAGTTGGATTGTAAATGGATTGAAAGATAATTTTATCATTAATGCGTTGGACGGAACAACAGATTTTACAAAAATCACGTAAAGACGTAGCATGCTACGTCTAACACATACATAAGTAGAGATATAGAACGCTATGTATCAGTTGTATATAAGTAAAGACGTAGCACGCTACGTCTTCAACAATAACATGAGGGGCATGTAGCATCATGCTAAGTCCCACACATAAAAGTAAACAATATGAACTACCTATCTACAGATGATATAGACAATCCAAATGAATGGATTGAAGCAGCGATTACATTAAAAAAAGATCCGTTACAAGATGTCGAATTAGGAAAGAATAAGACGATCGTCATGTTGTTCTTTAATAATAGCCTACGTACCCGTTTGAGTACCCAAAAAGCAGCGATGAATTTGGGGATGAATGTCATGGTGATGAACTTTGGTAGTGAGGGTTGGCAATTAGAATATGCAGATGGTGTAGTAATGGATCAAGGTAAGAGTGAGCATATCAAAGAAGCAGCGCAAGTCGTGTCGCAATATGCAGATGTAATTGCGATCCGTGCTTTTGCAAAACTAGAGAATCGTGATGACGATTATAAAGAAGAAGTATTACAAAGCTTTGTAAAGTATGCGAGTGTTCCCATTGTAAATATGGAGAGTTCAGCTGGCCACCCATTACAAGCATTGACAGATGCGATTACCATTACAGAAAACACGAATAAGAAGCGCCCAAAAGTAGTCTTGTCATGGGCACCACACCCAAAGGCATTACCGCAAGCAGTATCAAATTCATTTGCCACAATGATGCAAAAGATGGAAGTGGATTTTGTAATTACACATCCAAAATGCTATGATTTAGCTGAGCATATTGTGGGAGAAACACCAGTAGAATACGATCAAGAAAAAGCGTTGGAAGACGCCGATTTTGTGTATGTAAAAAATTGGAGTGCCTATGAAGCCGAAAACTATGGATGTACGATCAATTTTGATAAAAAATGGATGCTCACCGAAGAAAAAATGACAAAAACAAACGACGCAAAGTTTATGCATTGTTTGCCAGTTCGACGCAATGTTGTCATTGCTGATGAAGTGATAGATAGTGAGAATTCATTGGTAATCGAACAAGCGAATAATAGAACCTATGCTGCGCAAATTGTTTTGAAAAAGATATTGCAAGATACAAAGTAAATAGGTTATTTAGTTCCTGACCCCAACGACATTTGTCACATCGAGCGACAGTCGAAATGTAGCGAATGAGCCAGGTGGCGGGTTGACTTTAGATAAAGAGTTAGATAAGTATGAATAAATTATTAGTAGCTAAGATTGGTGAGGGCAGAGCGTAAAAAAAGTGTCCAGTGGACAGTTTTAGCGAATGAGCCAGGTGGCGCGTTGGCTTTAGATAAAGAGTTAGGTAAGTATGAATAAATTATTAGTAGCTAAGATTGGTGGTAACATAGTCAGCAACCCAGAAGTTCTAAATGAATTTTTGGAAGATTTTGCTGCATACGAAGGGCCTAAAATTTTAGTCCATGGAGGAGGAAAGTCGGCTACACAACTAGCAGATAAATTAGGGGTTAAAACAGAAATGATTGACGGGCGTCGTATTACATCGGCCGCAAGTTTGGATATTGTTGTGATGACCTATGCAGGTTTACTGAATAAAACGATTGTAGCAGGTTTACAAAAACAAGATTGCAATGCATTAGGACTTACAGGAGCAGATGCCAATGTGATTGTAGCCGAAAAACGACCTGTAAAGTTTGTGGATTATGGATTCGTAGGTGATGTGGTAACTGTCAATGGTGAAACGATACATAATTTTATAGCAAATGGGATTACACCAGTATTTTGTGCGTTGACACATGATCAAAATGGGCAGATGCTCAATACGAATGCCGATACCATTGCATCACAAATCGCAATTGCAATGAGTGACTTTTATGAAGTGTCATTGTATTATTGTTTTGAATTGAAAGGAGTATTGAAAGATATTAATGACAAAGATTCAGTTATAGAACACATCACTTTAGATTATTATCAAGAATTACGTGATCAAGAAATTATTGCAGATGGGATGTTACCCAAACTGCATAACTGCTTTGATGCCTTACAAAAAAAGGTAACATCGGTGCATATCGCTAATTCAGATTATATAAAGAACACAAATACAAAACACACAAGGCTAAGCCTAGCTTAGCTAAGCTTAGCATTCGTACAGACGTTGCATGCAACGTCTCTCTAAATAAATAACCATGATCAAAAAACTAACAGAAGAAGCCATAGCTTTGCTAAAAAAGCTCATCGCAACACAATCCTTCTCTACAGAAGAAGAAGGAACTGCTTTGTTGTTAGAAGCATGGTTCCAAGAGCATGGGATTCCTTTTGAACGCGAAAACAATAATATCTGGGCATATAATAAGCATTTTGATTCCAGCAAAGAAACCTTGTTATTGAATTCGCATCACGATACCGTAAAGCCAAATAGCAACTATACCAGAGATCCATATGAACCAAAAGAGGAAGATGGAAAGCTATTTGGGTTAGGAAGTAATGATGCTGGAGGATGCTTAGTATCGCTTTTGGCAACATTTACGTATTACTATGTACAGGAAAATTTAGCCTATAATTTAGTTATTGTAACATCGGCACAAGAAGAAAATAGTGGGACATTAGGATTGAATAGCGTTCTAAAGCATTTGAAAAATGTACGTTTTGCTATTGTAGGAGAACCTACCTTAATGCAACTAGCCATTGCCGAAAAAGGTTTGTTGGTATTAGATGTTGTAATAAAAGGAACTTCGGGACATGCAGCACATCGGTATGAAGATAACGCCATTTATAATACAATTAAGGTGTTAGAATGGTTCAAAAGCTTTGATTTTGAGAAAGAATCCGTAGTTTTAGGTAAGGTAAAAATGACCGTAACACAAATCAATGCCGGTAAGCAACATAATGTAGTCCCAGGACAATGCGAGTTGGTGGTGGATATTCGAGTTAATGATCAGTATCAAAATGCAGAAGTTTTGGAAATCGTACAAAATAACATTCCAGGAAAAGCTACTGTAAAAGCGCGATCATTACGTCTCAATTCCTCATCGATTCCTTTAGAGCATCCTTTAGTGCAATCAGGAATTAAGCTTGGAAGAACTACTTATGGATCACCAACATTGTCTGATCAAGCGGCATTGAGTTGCCCTTCATTAAAGTTAGGGCCTGGGGATAGTACCAGATCGCATATGGCAGATGAATACATTTATATTCAAGAGATTGAAGAAGGAATTGCATTGTATATTAAAATATTAGAAGGAATATTATAAAGTAGAAAAACGAAATCGAAAATCATTTTTAATTTCGTTTTTCTACTTTAACTAAATATAAAAAGGAATGAAACTTTGGGATAAAGGTTTTTCGACAGATAAAAAAATTGATTT
>CAZYRG010000086.1:2204-12687 GCA_964650425.1 uncultured Flavobacteriaceae bacterium | reverse complement strand
GAAGAAATGGAAGGCTTACGCTTTAGGATTAATGCAAAGTCTTTTTATCAAACGAATTCTGATCAAGCTTACGAACTCTACAAAGTTACGCGTGATTTTGCCGGACTTACGGGGAATGAATTAGTGTATGATCTCTATACGGGAACTGGTACTATTGCCCAATTTGTGTCCAAAAAAGCTAAAAAAGTTATTGGTGTAGAATCCGTACCTGAAGCGATCGAAGATGCCAAAACCAATGCGGAGGTCAATAAAATTGACAATGTAACGTTTTTTGTCGGAGACATGAAGAAAGTATTTACCCAAGACTTTATTGATACAAATGGGCATCCTGATGTCGTAATTACGGATCCACCAAGAGATGGGATGCACAAGGATGTAGTGGCACAATTATTGAGCATTTCTCCAGAACGAATTGTTTATGTAAGTTGTAATAGCGCAACGCAAGCAAGAGACCTGGCGTTACTAGATGAAACCTATAAAATCACTAAAGTACAAGCTGTGGATATGTTTCCACAAACTTATCACGTTGAAAATGTGGTTTTATTAGAAAAACGATAAAATTTAATGAATTTAAAATTTAAACATATCATATTAAGTCATCTAGAAAAAAGGAACTTGAGCATTTTTCTTTTCATACTGCTTGTATTTTTATTTCAAGGATGTGAAAAAGATGATATATGTTCGGAAGAAACGCAAAAGACTCCTTTGGTTAAAATTTCGTTTCAGGACGGACAGGATAACGAAAAAACAGTTCCATTTTTACAGGTTGGTTTTGAAGGAGCTAAAACAATAGATGATGACAATGACGATGAAACGCCACCAGTACCAATCCGACTTCCTACTCAAGCTGCAACCGTTTCAGAAATCCTTTTACCTTTGGATACTCAAAATAATAGTACTACTTTTTACTTTATCCGAAATTCTGGACAAGTAGATGATGATGGTATGAGTTCTATAGAAAATATTGACACCGTAAAAGTTATATACACAAGAGTATATGATTATGTGAGTAGAGCCTGTGGGTATAAAATAACCTTTAAAGCATTATCGGATTCTAAAGAAGAATTTGAGGACAAAGAGGATAGATGGATTGAATCTGTCTTCGTAGAAAAATCAACCGTAGAAAATAGTGAAGAAACACATATTATTATTCGTCATTAGTCTGTTAGGGACAACACTCCTTTTTGCACAAAAGCAAAAAAAAGAGAAAAAAGAGCCTGCCCCCCCTAAAACAGAGCAAGAAGTAGCTGTCAGTGCTACTGACACCTTGCCTCCTGGTGAGAAATACGGCATACGCTTTGGTGTGGATTTAAGTAAACTTGTCAGAACCGCTGTAGGAGAAGATTATACCGGTTTAGAACTTGTCGCAGATTACCGAGTTTATAAACATTTCTATGCAGCAGCAGAGCTTGGAAATGAATCAATCATCAAAGATGAGCCAAATATAAATACCACCACCAAGGGTACCTATCTAAGGATTGGTGGAGATGTTAATCTGTATGATAACTGGTACGGGATGCAAAATAGTATTATTGCCGGACTTCGTTACGGCATTGCCTCTTTTAGTCAAGAATTGAATAGTTTTACGGTGACTAAAGATAATGAAGGAACTTCTGTTTTTCCTCCGGATATCAGAGACGGAGATGACCCGCAACTAGGAAAATTTGATGGTCTTACTGCTAGTTGGATAGAATTAGTTTTTGGTTTAAAAACGGAAATTGCGAGCACCAATATTTACCTTAGTGCTAGTGTATCCCTAAGACGGTCTTTAAAACAAAAACAACCTGATTCTTTTGAAAACCTATACATACCTGGTTTTGGTCTTACAAACGATTTTGGTAAAATCGGTGTTGGCTATAACTATACGATTACCTATCTCCTGCCCTTTTATAAGAAAAAACGATAAAATTTTTACCTTTAGAAATACGATGAATTTAATCCAACGATATCAAAATATTAGATTGAATCAAAAAGTATTTTAGTAATGAACTACCTCGATGCAAGCATAAGAGGTATCAAATTCCAAAAAATAAAAAACGATGCAAGCATCGGGGAATTAAACCCAATTTAGATTAAAATTGAATATAATGGCATACTATTTGGTGAGCTAATGGTCTAAACACTAGTTAACACAATAGCGATGAAAAATTCAATCAAACTTACACTACTAATAGTTCTCGGAGTATTTTTTACAAGTAACGCGCAAGTCATAATTGGTGGCGGCGTTTCCGTAAATATTGACTTACCACTACCAAATATTATAATCGGAAAAAGAGCACCTGCTCCAAGACGAGCACCTGCACCTCCTACTCCAAGAGCACCTAGACCAGTAATTCATACGTGTAATTCTTGTAATCACTATCATAGTCTTGGAACTATTACCAATCAAAATAGACCCGATGGTGCTCAAACTTATCACGTAGTAAATACATCAATTCAAGCAGGTAGACCATATAACGAACGCCTTTTATTTGAATTGGACAACGGAGAATCAATCGTACTTATTATCCATACGTCTGTACCAAACGACTACAACTATCACTACCACGGAAGTCATCATTCAAATACCATACAAGCTGTACTATTAAATGGTCAAGAAATTCCAATGCATAGCGCCGCACTTTCATTACAACCTAATCAGGCAGTGATTAACTTACATAGTATCTATGATGGGGATTTTAATGGAACTGTTAATTTATGATCGTATGATCGTTATACTCGCAGCTAAACGTGGGTTTACTGCTTAAATAACTGACGAGATATCTATTAGCACGCCATTAGGATCTTTTAGTAAAAACCTGCGTTGCCCATAAAAAGTATCCTCTGGAGGACTTACTATCTCGAAGTGTTTGGATGTTGCCAATTCATAGAGTTGATCAGCATTGTCCACTACAAAAGTGATGTAAAAACCACTAGGTACATTTTGATACTCAACGGGTACTAATGCACTATTTCTCGTAATGATTCCTAATTCTAACCCCTGATCTCTGGCGACCAAATGAATGAACCAATCGCTCGTATACCGGACTTCAAAATCAAATAATGTGATATAAAAATCACTACTAACCATTAAGTCATCCGAACAAATAGTCGTCATACCTCTTCGTATGATATTCATAGCAAATAGATGAATTTAGGATTGTGCTACAACCGCTTTCTTTTTTGAGATATAGGCATCGATTAATTCTTCCAAAATATTTAAAGGAACTGCGCCATTAGTCAAAACCGCATCATGAAATTCTCTTATATCAAAGGCTTCTCCCAAAGCTGTTTTTGCCTTTTTACGTAGCTCTAAAATTTTGAGCATCCCAACCTTATAAGCAGTCGCTTGACTAGGCATAACAATATGACGTTCTACCATTTTGATAGCATCCCGCTCAGCATTTGGCGTGTTCGTTTTATAATATTCAATCCCTTCTTCTCTAGTCCATTTTTTTGCATGAATCCCAGTATCCACTACCAATCGGCAAGCACGCCATAACTCCATAGCCAATCGCCCAAAATCAGAATATGGATCACTGTATAGTCCAATTTCTTTAGGTACAAATTCATTGTATAAGCCCCAACCTTCTACGTAGGCTGTATAGCCGCCATATTTTCTAAATTTCGGTACATTTTTTAACTCTTGTGCTATAGAAATTTGCATATGATGCCCTGGCAAACCTTCGTGATAGGCCAATGCTTCCATTTGATATATAGGCATGGATTCCATATCATAAAGATTCGCATAATAATATCCTGGACGGGAACCATCAGGTGTCCCCCTATTATAAAACGCCTTTCCAGCACTCTTTTCTCTAAAAGGCTCTACAGCTCTCACTTCCAAATCAGCTTTGGGCTTAGTAATAAACAATTGATCCAATTTAGTCTTCATGGTATCAATAAGTGCTGTTGCTTTTGCCAAATAGGCCGCTTTTCCTTCTTTGGTATCAGGATAATAAAATTGTTCATCGGTACGCATAAATTCAAAAAACTCTTGTAAGGAGCCTTCAAATTTAACTTTTGTCATGATTGCTTTCATTTCGCCATGAATTCTTGCAACTTCATCAAGCCCTATTTGATGAATCTCATCTGCAGTCAAATCAGTAGTAGTAGTTCGCTTCAAAGCATTGTTATAAAAATCTTTTCCTTTAGGAAATTTCCATGCTCCATCATCAGAGGTCGCTCTTTTTTGTTGATCCGATACAAAAGTGATTAAGGCTTCATAAGCTGACTTAACATTAGTGGACAATGCCTCTGAGGCATCAGTGATTAAAGCAGTTTTTTCATCCTCAGGAAGTTCTAGTGCTGCAATCTTCTTTTTAAAATCTGCAAACAAGGTACTTTCATCTTTGGCATCGGCTTCAAAAGGTTGTCCTTTGATAATATTACGACAATCATCCAATATCATTCCGTATACAAATTTTGGAGGTAGAATTCCATTTTTTTCACGGATTTTTAGATTTTCTATCAATTGTTCAAAAAGTGGCTGCATGCCTTTCAGTCTAGAAATATAAGCCTCTGCATCACTCTTATCACTTACACGATGCATATTAATCATAAAAGCAGGTTTGCCAGATTGCATTCCATGCATTTGGTTGACTGGGTAGTTATACAAGCGATATTCAAAATCTTTAATTTCATTTTTGTGATCTTGTAAAGCAATAGTATAACTCAATCGTGTAGCATCATCCAATTGTTCTGGCTGTACAGAATCCTTGAGATACTGTAATCGTTCTTTAGTTTTTGCTAATTTTTCCAATTGCTTTTTTCCAGAAATATCATTCCATTTACCATAATCTGTTTTTACTCCTAAATACGTTTGATACTCTGGAGAGTCGTTTAATTCTGCCTGAAATTGCGTTTCAAACCAAGTATTCAAACCTTCAGAAGTTTTGGCAATCAACGCTTGGTCTGGTAGCACATCAGTAACAGGCTCTTTTGAAGTATCTTTGCAACTCATTATAGTAGCAAGAAGGATTAGTAAACTATATTTCAGTAAAAACGCTTGCTTTTTGATCATGGCTTTTTGTAAATTAATTAAAGTGTATCCAAAGTATTCACAAAGTAGAAAATGTGGCATAAAAGATGTGGCTGTTTAAGTGTAATTTAACAAACCTTCTAAAAAATGATTCCAAAAGTGCTATATTTAATAACTACCCACAAGAATCGTTATAGATTTCAGGTTTAACAAACCTTTTAATAATAAGAATGCAAATAAAAAAAATTATAATAGCCATCCTATGCGTTATTGCTTTATATGCATTTCAAACCCCTTTGATTAGTGACCCTTTCGAAAAAATTCTCTCCCGTCTAGAAAGTTATCGACTCCAGGAAGCGCCGGAAAAAGTTTATGTCCATACCGACAAACCCTATTATACAAATGGAGAGACAATATGGTTCAAAAGTTATTTGGTAGATGGAATTACGCACACCAAATCAAACAAAAGTAATGTCATTTACGTAGAACTTATAGATCCTAAAGACAGTATTATTTCTCGCAGACAGTTATATGCAGAAAATAGGAGTGCCAACGGTGATTTTGAAATTCCTAAAAGTGCCACAGAAGGTACGTATTTGCTTAGGGCATATACGAATTATATGAGGAATACCCCTAACCCTGCTTTTTTCCAAAAAGAAATTCGGGTTTGGAATCAAAAAATAAGTGTTTCAGAAATTTCAGAAATACAAACTTCAGAATTAGTAAATCGAGATACCATTATTCTCGAAAAAAACGCAAAATTGATAAGACAAAATAAACCAAAACTAAAATTCTATCCCGAAGGAGGAGATTTAGTTAGAGGATTATCAAGTATCATAGGAATTAAAGCAACCGATCAGCGTGGTAATGGTATTGAACTAGAAGGATCAATAAAAGATGAAACAGGCGCTAACGTTTCCTTCTTTAGAACTTTTAGGTTTGGTTTAGGAAGCACACAATTCAAACCTGAAGCTGGTAAGAATTACTATGTTAGTGTTATGATCAACGGTTTGGAAGAAACGTACCCCATCCCTACTCCCTTGCTAAGTGGCTATGTCTTGCATGTCAATAACACTGGAAAAGATATTATCATCAAAGTACAAACCAACCGCGTAAATGGACTTAATGGAACCTTATTACTAGGACACATACGTGGAGTTCCTATTCTCAAACACTTGCAGACAACATCTGATCATGGAGACGATAGTTATACAATTAAGCTACCCATTAATTCGACAAATGCTAACGGAGTAGCACAATTTACACTTTTCACAACCGCTGGAGACCCTGTATGTGAGCGGCTTACATATATAACCAACAAAGAACAGGAGCCTGTTGCACAAATTACTACCAAAAAGCACTATACGACTAGAGCACCTGCAACGGTATCATTTATGGTTAAAGATTCTGAAGGAATACTATTAAAAGGTGATTTTTCGATGAGTATTACTGAAAAAAACAATGTTATTAATGATCCAGAAGCTGGGAGTATCGAAAGTTGGTTGTTATTGGATTCAGATTTGAGAGAAACCATTCCTGATCCCGGGGCTTTCTTTGCAAAAAATCCCGAAAGCAACATGAAGTATTTACTCGACATGGTGATGCTTACTCATGGATGGAGACGTTTTGTATGGAAAGATTTACTAAAGGAAAAAATTAAAAAAACTCCAGCATTTCTTCCTGAAAAAGGCATCATTATTAGTGGAAAAACTACTGTTTTAGATAAGCCTTACCAACCAAAATTTAGTCTTACATCGCTTAACTTCTTGAGTGAGTCCATGTATCACGAAAATAAATACACGGATAAAAATGGGCGATTTCGTTTTGGCCCTTATATACTACTAGACAGTATTAAAACATTTATACAGGCCACTGACCCTAATGCCAAAAACAAATTAAAAGAAAAAGAGCTTTCCATTCAAATAACCCCACCAATTCCCAATCCTATAATAAATCGTTCATATAAAAAGCCTATGGACACAAAAACCATCTCCTATGCAAAACGTTATTTGGCCATGGCAAGACGTAAGAAAATTATTGATTACCAATATGATCCTGAAGCAACTATACTAGACGAAGTCATATTAAAAAGCAAAACGAAAACCAAGGCCGAATTAATAAATGAAGAAATTGATGAATTATTAATTTACAGAGATCCTAGAACGCGTATTTTTATTGATTCTATAGCTGGAGGCAGTGCTTCCAGTATCCTAGACTTAATAGGCAGAGCACCTGGTGTACAAGTAAGAGGCGGCATTAACAACCCGCAAATTTTCATTGGCCCTGCTAATGCTGCTTTGGGCCGACAACCACTTCTCCTTTTAGACGGATTTCAAATTAGTATTGAACAAATTGCTACAATGAGTGCCGCTGAGGTTTCATTCATTGATTTATTAGACAGTTTTCAAGCAGGAATACTTGGATCTAATACTGCTGGTGGTGCCATCGCCATCTATACGTATAGAGACTTTAATTTTGCCCAAAATCAACAACGTGCTCCTGGAATCATTGATTTCGTAAGCCCTGGATTCTACAAAGCGCGTGAGTTTTTTGCGCCTAATTATTATAAAGAAAAAGACGAACACCAGAAACCTGATTACCGAACCACACTCTATTGGGATCCCAATGTAGTTTGCAATGGAACCTCCAATGCCTTGATAAACTTTTATACCGAAGACGCTGCGGGTGAATATCTTGTCCAAATAGAAGGAATTACCAATTCGGGAGTCCCCATTAAAGCTACTCATAGCTTTATGGTAGAGTAAATGCTAAAGGCTTTCTATCAAGTATAGATAGTTCCCTAAAACTTTCTAAATAGCATGCTTGATCTTGGAAACAAATAGTATTTTTACCTCCGAATAATACACTATTTATATGCTCATTATAGGAATTACCGGAGGTACTGGCAGTGGAAAAACTACCATTGCCAAAAAAATATTACATGATTTATGTGAGAAAGATACGGGCTTGATTTCCCAGGACTCCTATTACAAAGACACCTCTACTCTCTCTATGGAAGAGCGTATTGCCATCAATTTTGATCATCCCGATACGATTGATTTTGATTTACTCTATCTACAATTAGAAACACTCAAAAAAGGGCAAACAATCCAACAACCGGTATATTCATTTGAAGCCCATAATCGTACCACGGAAAGTGTCACAATATCGCCTAAAAAAGTGCTAATTCTAGAGGGGATCCTTATACTAAGTGATCCCAAAGTACGGGATTTGTTAGATATCAAAATCTTTATCGATGCAGATACCGATGAGCGACTTATACGTAGACTCAAACGAGATACAAAAGAACGAGGTCGCGATACAGAAGAAGTACTAAACCGCTACCTAAAAACACTCAAGCCAATGCATCAACAGTTTATCGAACCCACCAAAGTACATGCGGATCTTATTATTCCTAATAATAGTTATAATGAAGTAGCAGTAACCATTATCAAAGATATGATCAATAAGCGGCTGTAGCTAACAAGACCTAGGAATTATGATCAAAATAGAAAAAACTACTGCAAAAAACACTGATTTTATTAAGCTTGTAGCGCTTTTAGACAACAGTCTAGCTCTTACAGATGGTAATGAACATGCATTTTATGATCAATATAATAAACTGGATCACATAAAATACGCAATTGTAATCTACAAAGATGATCAAGCTATAGGGTGCGGTGCTATCAAAGAATTTGACCAACATCGCGTAGAGATAAAACGTATGTATGTCCTAGCGCAACAACGAGGAAAAGGGATTGCTTCAAAAATTTTAACGGCATTAGAAGATTGGGCAAAGGAATTAGGCTATCAAAAATGTATTTTGGAATGTGGCAAAAGACAACCTGATGCAATCGGCTGTTATCAAAAAAACAACTATACACAAATCACTAATTATGGACAATACAAAGGGATTGCAAATAGCGTTTGCTTCGAGAAAGTACTATGAGTATCCTAAAATTTCAAAAAAACAAAACTATAATTTGTACCTTTGATAAGATAATTTTTTGGTAAAAACAACGCATTGAAAAACACTATTTGGAAATTTATAAAGAACAAATACTTCTTGATCTTGTTCTTATTCCTTATTTGGATGTTATTGATTGATTCTAATTCATGGTTTACGCATTATGAACTCAATCAGGAAATCAATGAGTTAGAAGACAATAAAGACTATTACCGAAAAGAAATTGCCAAAGACCAGAAAGCCATCGAGAACTTAAAAGATAGTGCTGGTTTAGAAAAATTTGCTCGCGAAGAGTATTTTATGAAAAAGGAAAATGAAGAAATCTATATTATTGAATATGAAGACAGCATTGTAGCACCTGAAAACAACTAATATGTCCCTTTTTTCTGAATTTGACCCTGTTTCTGCCAAAGCGTGGAAACAAAAAATCCAATTTGACCTACAAGGAGCAGATTATAATGACACCTTGTTATTTCAGACGTTGGAAGGCATTACGATAAAACCTTTTTATACAGAAGAAGACCTTAGCAAAAGTTCACAAGAATTTACAATGCCCGGTAACTGTTTGGTTTCCGAGAGAATTACGGTATCAGACGCTATATCTGGTAATAGGGCTATTAATAACGCTTTAGCACGAGGCGTACGAAGTGTGTATTTATGGATTGAAAATGAAACCATTGCCCCAATAAAACTATTTGAAAATGTTGTTACTGAAGTTAGTTATTATGTGCGATGCAACTTTCTATCAAACAGTTATTTAAATAAATTACAATCCTATGCTGTTCAAAATAATCTGACCATTTACAATCTTAATGATAGTATTGGCAAATTGGCACAAAGCGGTAATTGGTTTGTAAATCAAAAAAAGGATTTTGAAACACTACAGCGCTTCAGCATCGATAAAGGATTTCAAAATGCGCTATCCATAGACACTACAAACTATCAAAATGCTGGAGCTAATGCCGTACAGCAATTGGCGTACGCTTTGGCACATGCAAATGAATATGTACGCCATTTACATGCTGTAAAAGATTTAAAACACCTATCAAATAAAGAAATTATCTTTGAAGTTGCTATTGGAGGCCATTATTTGATGGAAATTGCCAAAGTACGAGCCCTAAGACTGGTTTGGCAACGATTAGCCGCAAAATATTACATTTCGAATAGTTGTCATATTATTGCCACACCGTCTTATCGAAACAAAACCGTACTTGCCTCACACACCAATAGTATTCGCACAGGAATGGAATGTATGGCAGCAATGTTAGGCGGTGCAAACAGTGTATATAATTTCCCTTCTGATGTTTTACATAAAAACACTAATGATTTCAGCACTCGTATTGCGACCAATCAATTGCTCGTATTACAACAAGAAACGCAGTTACTAAAACATACTGATCCGATCAAAGGAAGTTATATGATCGAATCGTTAACAACACAGCTTGTTGATAAAGCATTGACCGTTTTTAAAACTCTACAAAAAGGTGGTGGTTTTATCACACAACTACAAAAAGGAAGCATTCAAAAAAAGATTAAATCGTCTAGCGAAATAGAAA
>CAZYRG010000086.1:0-2104 GCA_964650425.1 uncultured Flavobacteriaceae bacterium | reverse complement strand
GAAGACGGAAGACGGAAGCTAGAGACTGGAAGCTCGGAGTCCGAAGACGGAAGACCGAAGCTTGATACCAGAAACCAGAAACCAGAAACGAGGTACCATCAAAATTTCGCTGCTGGGTTACCACCCTTTTTGCGAGGCCCCTATAGCACTATGTACGTCAAACGTCCTTGGACCATACGACAGTATGCAGGTTTTTCTACTGCGGCGGCAAGTAATGCTTTTTATAAAAAAAATCTAGCCGAAGGACAAAAAGGACTTTCTGTAGCTTTTGATTTGGCCACACATCGGGGTTATGATAGTGATCATGAACGCGTCCCGGGTGATGTCGGAATGGCAGGGGTTGCTATTGATAGTGTGGAGGATATGAAATTACTCTTTGATCAAATTCCTCTGGATAAAATGTCCGTATCTATGACCATGAATGGTGCGGTATTACCCATTATGGCCTTCTATATTATAGCAGCAGAAGAACAAGGGGTTGATCAAAATCAACTAGCAGGAACCATACAAAATGATATTTTGAAAGAATTCATGGTACGAAACACTTACATCTATCCTCCTGCTCCATCCATGCGCATTGCAACAGATATCATTCGATATACAGCGGCACATATGCCAAAATTCAACCCTATTAGTATCTCTGGATACCATATGCAAGAAGCGGGCGCTACTATTGCGATAGAATTGGCCTATACGCTAGCAGACGGACTCGAATATGTCCGCAAAGTTTTAGAAACGGGTATTGATATTGATAGTTTTGCACCGCGTTTATCATTCTTTTGGGGTATTGGTATGTCCCATTTTGAAGAAATTGCCAAAATGCGCGCCGCTAGAATGCTCTGGGCAAAACTGATAAAGCAATTTAATCCTAAAAACCCAAAATCTTTGATGCTACGCACACACTGCCAGACCAGTGGCTGGAGTCTTGCTGCACAAGATCCATTCAATAATATTGTGCGTACTACCATCGAAGCTGCATCTGCCGTTTTCGGTGGCACTCAGAGTCTTCACACCAATGCACTGGATGAAGCGATTGCCTTGCCAACAGCTTTTTCTGCTCGAATTGCTAGAAACACGCAATTATATCTACAGCATGAAACACAAATTATCAAAGCTGTAGATCCTCTAGGCGGAAGCCATTATGTAGAGCAACTCACTCATGATCTAGCTGAGGAAGCATGGAAATTGCTGCAAGAAATTGAAGCCTTAGGAGGTATGACCAAAGCGCTAGAAGCAGGTCTTCCAAAACAACGAATTGAAGAAGCGGCTGCTATAAAGCAAGCTCGCATTGACAGTAATCAAGAAATCCTTATCGGTGTAAACGCCTATCAACCTCCCGAGGAAACACCTCTAGAAACCTTAGAAATCAATAATACTGAAGTTAGAAACCAACAAATAGCACGTTTACAAGAACTTAAAGCATCCCGCAACGAAGAGACTGTGCAAGAAGCTCTTAAAGCTTTGACACTTGGAGCTACTAGTTCAAATCAAAACCTTTTGGAACTAACTATTAAAGCAGCCAGAGTGCGCGCAACTTTGGGCGAAATTAGTCAAGCCCTAGAAACCGTTTTTGGCAGACACCAGGCGCAGATTAATACGTTTAAAGGGGTATATGCAAAAGCAATTAAAGAAGATATCTCTTTTAGCGAAGCTAAAAAACTAATTACCACATTTATTGAACAAACGGGGCGCAAACCCCGAATTATGATTGCCAAAGCGGGTCAGGATGGACATGATCGTGGAGCACGCGTGATCGCTACAGGTTTTGCCGATATTGGCTTTGAAGTGTGCCAAGGTCCGTTGTTTCAAACTCCAGAGGAAATCGTACAATTTGCAGCACAAAATATCGTGGATGTGATCGGAATATCAACGATGACTGCTGGCCACAATATCTTAGTCCCAAAAATCATCTCAGCACTCAAACGCACCAAACAAGAACATATTTTGGTAATTGTAGGCGGAATTGTACCCAAAAAAGATCATGATTTTCTAAAAAGTAAAGGAGCCGCTGCTATCTTCGGTCCAGGAACAAAAATTAGTATTGCGGCAAGTGAATTAACACAATTATTATTGGATCGACTGGACTAGTTTTAAGTTAGGAGTT
>CAZYRG010000085.1:0-12872 GCA_964650425.1 uncultured Flavobacteriaceae bacterium | reverse complement strand
ATCTATTGTTGCATTAGATCTTATAGAAAAATCAATGCTATATCCTATCAAAAAAGTCCTTTTATTATATTAAATCAAATAATTAGTGTCTTTTATCGATGTATTGCATGACTAGATGCACTTGGTAATTCACGAATAAAACTTATAAATGATTTAAAGTTGAATCGTAAAATAATGTATAGTTTTTCCATAATAGTTTTAGTGTTTTGATTTAATCAAAAATACGCACTAACAATTGTAGATACAAGTTATCTTGTTAACACATCACTAACAATGACGTTAAAAGTCATATTTAATTCGCTTAAATGTATGGAATCATTTTTTTTAACAAAAAATTAACTAGAAAAAACCCTTTGTACAAGTAAGTTTATGGTTAAAAAACTCTTTTTAGAGGACTAAAAACCTTTTTTTTGGGACTATATACTAGTCAAATAAGTTAGAAGAAAGGTAACGATCTCCTCTATCACAGATAATTGCAACAATAACTCCTTCGTCTAGTGTTTTGGCTAATTTAAGCGCGGCAGTTACAGAGCCTCCACTACTCATACCCGAAAAGATGCCTTCGTCTTTGGCCAACCGTTTAGCCATTACTGTAGCTTCTTCTTGACTTACTTCAATGATTTGATCCACTTTGGAGGCATCGAATATTTTTGGTAAATATTCTTGAGGCCATTTACGAATACCAGGGATACTAGCACCGTCTTCGGGTTGCGCTCCTACAATCTGCACATCGCTATTTTGTTCTTTGAGATAGGTAGAAGTTCCCATAATCGTCCCAGTAGTACCCATAGCGGATACAAAATGGCTTATTTTTCCTTCTGTATCGCTCCATATTTCAGGACCTGTAGTTTTGTAATGCGCTTTCCAATTATCATTATTAGCAAATTGGTTAAGCATCACGTACCCATCATGATTGACTCTGCTTTCTGCATAATCACGTGCCCCTTCAATACCGACATCTTTTGAGGTCAGTGTAACCTTGGCACCATATGCCCGCATGGTTTGTACACGTTCTTTGGTGGCATTTTCTGGCATAACCAGTTCGATATCCAAATCAAAAACACCAGCGATCATCGCCAAAGCAATTCCTGTATTACCACTTGTGGCTTCTATTAATTTTGTCTTGGAATTGATATCTCCACGATCCAAGGCGGATTTAATCATGTTATAAGCAGCACGATCTTTGACACTACCGCCAGGATTATGTCCTTCTAACTTGAGAAATAACTTGATTTTTGGATTATTAATTAGTGTACGAGCTTCGACCAATGGAGTATTACCAATAAGGTCTACAATATGATGTCCCATCAAATATACTTATGAGTTTACGGTTTTTATTTTTGTTTCTCTAGTGCTAGAGATAATGGAGTTTTTGGGTACAGAAGAAGTAATCCATACGTTACCGCCAACAACGCTACCTGCACCAATAACGGTATCACCACCAAGAATGGTCGCATTGGCGTATATTATTACATTATCTTCTACAGTCGGGTGCCGCTTGGTATTACGGAATTCTCTTTTTACGGATAGTGCCCCTAGCGTAACCCCTTGATAAATTTTTACGTTGTCTTTGATTACCGTCGTTTCTCCAATAATAGTTCCCGTGGCGTGATCTATAAAAAAAGACGCTCCTATAGTAGCACCCGGATTGATTTCTGTTCCCGAAAGTCTATGCGCATATTCCGTCATTAAACGTGGCACTAATGGTAATCCAAATTTGTATAGCTCATGGCTAAGACGATAAATGGCAATGGCATAAAAGCCTGGATAGGCCAGGTATACTTCTTCGATAGAGTTTGCTGCGGGATCATTATTGACAAAAGCTTCAGCATCTAGATGTAATTTTTCTAAAATTTCTGGTAAAAGCTCCATGTAGGATTGCCAGATACTACTGCAGGGTTTTTCGTGTTTCCAGCACGCCATATCTACGAGTTGTTCAAAAAGTTTTTCTAATTCATCCAACCGTTCTTCGACAGCAGTTTCTGTGTCAAAAAGCGTGTAATACAATAGGTTTGTAAAGTATTCTGTACGCTCCTTTAAACGTACTTGGATATTTCTCTTTTTATGCTGCTGTATCTGCGCTATGATTTCTTTTTTTGTCTTCGCCATACGAGTTTCTCGCTTTTTTTTGCTAAAGATAAGTAGTAATTTAGAAACACTATTTGTTTTCTGTTTGAATATTGTTTTTATTCCTTATATGATATGTTTTCTAGATCATAAAGCGGGTTAAAACGTTCGAAGCTTGAATTTGTCTTCACATCATTATATTTTCCCTATGCTCCTTGTAGGGAAACCTTAATTAGAACAACACCCTAAAAAAAAGGGGGAAAACCCTTTTAATTATTGATTTTTAATATGTTAACTTTATGTAAACTAAAACCACTAACCAATGAAAAAAATTACAATACTTTTTAAAGCCATCATTCTATTCGTACTACTTTCTACAAATCAAGAATCCTATAGTACGGTAACTACAAGCAATACTTTTGAAAAAGCAATGGCCTTTGAAGAAAGCATATTGGTGTATGGATTATATGCTAAATATAATTTATACGTCAGTGATTGGTATCAAATTGCAGTCTCATCTGAGGAAATTGATCTTCCACAAGGATTAACGTATGATCCAACTACAGGGATCTTAGAAGGCGTTCCCGAATTGGATGATGAAAAGGAGTATCAAAGTTATGACCCTTATGTGATTCATTATTTAGAAGATGGAACTACGAGGTATGATTTTTTAGGAGAATATACCATTTTGCGTCCTAGCATAGGGGATTTTCAGCTTATAGACACCAAAAAGCAGGAGGTTATAGCAAGAACGGGCTATTCGACGAATACATTAACAATTGATATTACGGATTCTAATGATTTTGCCATAGTAGCAAAGGATTACCGTATGGATTTTGCAAGCTATTATTCGCCATTTGACGCCTATGAAGCAAATGGAATAGAAGCTGTTTTTTCTGTGAATGGCGCTTTTTTCAAAAAAGAACGTGTTGCTCCTTATGCGTTGAATGGAGACGTAAGAGGTAAATTTAATACGATCCCTTTCAAAGAAGGAACCTATGAAATAAGTGTACGTTTTTATTCTTCAGTATTTCAAAAGTATATCTCGGAATCTACTTCTTTTACATTAAAAATAATAGATAATAAACTAGATGCATTGGTTTTATATCCAAATCCGGCAACAGATATTATAGCGATTGATAAGTTACCAAATACTGATGAACGTATTCATGTAACTATTATAGATATCATGACAAATACGAGTGTTGTGGAAAAGGATATGAAAGCACTTACTGATCATCAATTAGGTATTCAGGAATTACATCCAGGGGTATATGTTGCTCAAATTACACATGCCGGGACTTCCAAAGTCATAGAGTTTATAAAGAAGTAGACGACACACCTAAAAAATGAACAATATAAGCCTCATGCAAATTACATGTATGAGGCTTATTTAAACTATTACTTCTGAGTTAATTACTTGTATCCGCTTTTTTGCGACGTTTGCCCATTTGAAAAGCCCTTGAAATATTGAAACCTAAATGGATGTCTCCATCAAAAAAGTTATCAGTTGATTCTGAAATAAAACTTTTTTCGATCATAGTAATGGAGTTGGACAGTATCAGTTGAAATACATGTCCGCCAGTTTCGATATCAATACCAAAAGCAACAGAATTTGTTGCCGGAATGGAAACTAGGGGATTAAGGGTGTAGTAGTATTCTCCATTAATTGACATGCGTTTAGTCAGTTTTACTCTTCCGCCAACACCTATAGCAAATTGATCATGTGGATCTTGTGCGGTTTGAACCGAATTTTTATGAATAAAGGTCGGTGTAAGTTGCAGGGAAAAATTTTGGCTAAATTTTCTTGCAATCAGTATTTGCGTTGTATAGGAGAGTTTTTGACTCGCACTTAGTGCATTCTCTGGATCAAAATCTTTGAGAGTTCTATAAGCCGCACTCGCAAATAACGCAACACTGATAGGGAAACCCTTAGTTCCTGTTTGTTGCTTTAATATTTTATATTTTAGAAAGGAATCATAGGTCTTGTCAAAACTACTTCTACCTAAGGCGATCATAAGATTGTCCGTAACACCATATTCAAAAGCAAATCGAATATTTGATTGGTCTAAGCCAAATAGCTCTTCTAATCCTTGATTTACCCTTCCAAATCGATGCGAAATCATAAACTCTAAGGTTTGTTTTTTACGGGTTTCTATGGAGTGCCCATTGAGAATCCGAGTCCCTTTAAAAGTAGCAGAGGTATACGCTATTTCTTTTGGTGCCTCTTCTTCCAAAATATCCAAAAGATCTTGTGCAATGACCCCTGTATTTGTGCTTATTAGACCTATAAAAACGGCTAGTATTTTTTTCATCTTATTTAGTATATGGTTTGTGGTCTAAATCAAAGTTTACGGCTACCGTCTCTGCAATATTTTTTATAACTATGGTTGGTATTTTTATATTAAAATCAACCAACTTGATCGGAAAATTTCCCGTTAAGGCTATGTGATCATCGGTCTTAGTGATTTTGGCACGTATTTCTACGGTTTTGGTCACTCCATGAATCGTTATATCGCCAGCTACCGTAACATCTTTAGGCGTAGTGGAGAGGGTTTCAAAATCCTTTATAACGCCTTTAAAAGTTGCTTTTGGATAGGTGTCAGATTCGACATAATTTTCATTGAAGTGTTCTTGCATCAATGATTTTTCGAACATAAATGACTTCATCAGTATGGCAATGGCAATACTTCCGTCTTTGGTATCGATTATACTTAGTACCCGAGAATTATCCGCTTTTATATCCTCGATAATACCATCAGAAAAAAAGGAAGCATTCCCCGTTTTTGTTAAAAATTTTTCTTGCCCATGTGCTGCGAGGACACAAACTAAAAGGGCTATAAATAATTGAATATGTTTCATGTTATAGTTTTAAATGATTATTATAGCTTAGGTTTGATCTGTTACACTACAATTTACAAGGATGACATCCATTAGATATCCACTACAGATTCCTTTGATCGTTACTTGTTCTCCTTTCTTTAAAGATTGAATTGCATTAGCCTCTTTGGGTAGAAGGTGACACCGAACGGTTTCAAAAGTATTAGTATCCCCAATTACTAGAATACTATCCTGACCATTTTGTTCAATGCTCTGTAATGTTCCGCTTACTGCTACAAGCTGTTTTAGATAGTTGTGGTTTGCCAAAGCTTCATCGGTTTTGTATGCTTCTAAAAGCTGCGAGGAAGTGGTAAATATACTAGCTTTAACCATTGCATCATCTTGATGTGATTGATTATCAAGGAAATTGATTTTCACTAATACAAGGAGTATTAGAAAAGCCATAATTAGTAATAGTTGCTCTACTATTTTTGGTATCATATTTTTAAATTCTAATTGTCTAGTGCTCCACTGGTAATCCAACAATCAATTAAAGCAATTTGTTCATCAGTTAGAGTTCTTCCTTGAGGCATACGTCTACTGGTTACTTCTGCTTGTACGCTATTTGCATTGCTACTCACCCCATTATAGGTTCTCAAATCTGGGTTTTGAATAGTTCCATCATGACAACGGATACACTCTTGATCAATTATTGGTTTTATACTAGTTGCAAAAGAAGTAGTGGTATCACAATTAAAAATTTCTTTTTCTTCTTCTTCAATCACGTGATTTTCACAAGAAAAGAACGCCACTGTTAGGAGTACTAGAGCTAGGTTGTAATATATTTTTGAGAAGTCTATCATAAAATTAATTTAGAATAAAAGTACTATGTAATTTATATTCAACAACATTCTATAAGTATATTTTATGTTAAATATCTATTTTATTAAAGTAGAAGAGGAAGAATAGGAATTTCTTTTTCATTTTTTTTCCACATATATTGTTTTTCTCCCTCTTACTTTAAAGTGCATTAGTCGCACTAACTTTAATTTCATTTCACCTGTACCCCAATCTAGAGTTTTTCTGGGGCAGGAGGAGTGTCTGTATTAA
Organism: uncultured Flavobacteriaceae bacterium; assembly: GCA_964650425.1. Taxonomy (GTDB): domain Bacteria; phylum Bacteroidota; class Bacteroidia; order Flavobacteriales; family Flavobacteriaceae; genus Aquimarina. The sequence continues at coordinate 6,875 of CAZYRG010000085.1, read as the reverse complement.
TAATCGGCCATAATCCGGCTCCTCCTGCATTTACACCAAAATTGTCTCCACGATTTACATCACCACCAAAATAATATAATGGATATCCTTTATATGTTACTTGTGTTCTACCAAATACATCTATCACTCCAAAATCATTGATATCCATAATACTTGGGACTTTTTTTACATCAAACTCAATGATTGGCCATGCACCGTTCTTTGCGAATTCTGAGTCTGTAAAGGTATTCGTATTCTTGGTATCATTTGAGAAGATATAAATGGTTCTTCCTTTACCACTAGTAAGATAAAAAGTATCACCTATTCCTTCTGTATAGTCGCTTTTTAGATTTATAAGATTACCAGCTGTATCTTTGCCTACTAATTGTGCCTGTGCATACATAATCGAATAATCTGGTTTTGCGATATACCAATTATTTCCTTGTCCGTCTCCAGTAGTATCACCAGCTGCGGTATCACCTACATAATAGTACAACGGCCATCCTTTATACGTATTTTGCTTGGTGCCATCCTCACGTGTAATTACATCAAAATCGGCTTCTTCTAAACCTGCAACGGTTTTTACTTCTTGAGTGTAAAAAACTGGCCATGCACTTGCACAACCTCCATTACAAGCCGAAGTACCGTCAGTATCTTTTGAAAAGAAATACAAAGACATTCCATCCGCATCGGTAATGATACTTCCGAAGGTGGCATTTTCTTCAAGTTTGAGTGTGATGCCATCACCACTTATTGGAGTTGTTGGATTGGGATCTATGACATCTGTATTATCATCAGAATAGGAATCTTCACTACAGCTATAGAACATAAAAATTGAAACGAGTACTACTAAAATTGAATTTTTCATTTTAAAAAAGTTTTTTTGTTTATTGATACCGCAAATAACCGACAACAAAGGGCTTACATTCAAAACAATCTATGTGAAAGGGAAAAAAATAGGTGCGAAAGGGAAAAAAAACGGTTAAAAAAATGAAAGATTTGTTATAAAGTATGAAAAGAAGTAAGGATGAAGTAACGAAGCTGTAAGGTCTTTTTTCTGACGTTGTAGTTTGCCTTTAATTGGTCTCAATTATAGTTAAAATCCTGCCTGCATACACGTCGGTGCAAAGGGTTACCTTTTAGGTCCAGTGCAGTATTCAGTTTTCAGTCGCAGTTGGTAGTGTTGTTATTGAAATTAAAAAAACCGCTTACTGAAAACTGAGACTGCCTACTGAAAACCCTAAACTGGGACTGCCTACTTTTATGTGACTTATGAATTTCATTTATATTTTATAAACCTACGGCACTTTAGTCCATAGTTATTGTGTTGGTAAGGATACCCACAAAGCTTCTTGAAAATGTTACTCGAATGCGAACAAACTAAATATTGAGCCACTGTCGAAATTCGCTCGCTTTATTTTTACTAATAATAATTTCTGCATTGGCATCATTGACCACAATCTTTAATTGACTATTTCCGTATTTAATAATCTTTTTAATAGCCGTAATGCTAATAATGAATTGTCGGTTAGCTCTAAAAAATAAAGACGGATCTAGAATTCCAAACATATCATCCAGACTTGTATTACTTGTAGATCTTTTACCATCAATACAAACTACATAGGTGATGGTATTCTCCGTATATATATGTGAAATATCATTTATAGCAATAGGTACTAATTCGTTTCGCACATATGTAAGGATCCGTTTCTTTCCTGCATCTTTTGTTGTGTCATCAATTGTAGTATTCTCTGTAGTATCCACAGTAGTTGCTGGAGACTCCGTAATTTTTTGTTGATAAGCGACTAAATCAGAATTTAATTTAGAGAGATTTACCAATTCACTTTCTAGATTGGTGTTTTTCTGCTCTAACTGTTTTTCATAATAACTACCAATCATACGAACAGCAAAGAAAGACGAAAGGATAATAAGTCCTCCCATGAGTGCAAAAATCGTATAAAAACTACGTTTTAACTGATGTATTTGTGCTGAGATTTTTGGAATATCAAAATGTGCCGCGACAATGAGGTCTGAATTTTCCACAGGAACTATGTGAACAATTTCGGAAGGAGATGTCCCTGCTTTATCCGTTACCTTTTCAGATTCTTCCTTATGACTAATTAATAAATCATAAAGTATACTTGAGCTATTTTCTTCCTTTAGGGAATTGAGCAATGATTGATTGGAATTTACTTTTTGGCCTACCAGTGTTATATCAGGGTGACAGACTTCTTTTCCAGACCAATCAAAAACACTGATGAAAGAAGCATCTTTATTAGTGTTTTCTATGGTTTTTTGTACGTGTTGTAAGATTTTTTGTCTTTTTATACTATCTGCTAATTGAAAATTAACCAATTTGGCTATTTCATTAGATTCTCGAATGCTAGAGGTCAATTGTAACTGAATAAGCTGATTAGCACTAACCTCTACAAAGTATTTGGTGCCTATAGATGCAATGATCAAAAAAATGATGGCAATCGAGATAAATGTAAAAAAGTATAGTTTGTCTTTTTTCATTTGAATGGATGGTTTTAAGTATGCTAAAATACTAATTCCCACGATTTGTGTATTATAGTTTGTTTTGAATTATTTATGCACTATAATGATTATTTTATCAGCATATATTGTGATTTTGTATAAATTACCCTGAAGAGTTCTTAATAAAGATTGTTTATTTGTTTTACAATATATAGCTTTAACAAAGTTTAACAATATTGAAGCCAGGTACTAAAAACATATTAAAACTGCTAGCTGCACTGATACTTATTTCGGTTGTGTCATATGTTGGGTGTCAGTTTTTTTATAAAAAAACACTGAATATCAATACAGTATACGCTGATTCCGCTATAACAGCAGAGCGATTAGTACTGTCTTATACAATTAATGAACAGCAATCTAATGAGACCTACAGAGAAAAAATTCTCGAAATTACCGGTGTTGTTCGAGAAGTCACTTTTATAAATAATCGGAATACTGTAATATTGCACGGTAATGATATAGACGCCGGGGTCATTTGTGATATGACCGATGATCAAGCAGCTCGTATCAAACAACTAACAAAAGGGCAAACTATAGTTGTTAAAGGTATATGTAAAGGCTTCTTGAAAGATGTTATTCTTATAAATTGTATACTGATTAAGGTACCAACTAATGGGTAGAAAAATTGTTTTACTAATACTGGTTATTTGTTTTAGTAGTTTTAATACTACTAAATCAGATAAGCAATACATTACCAGACAAGGACAGGTTTCTTTTTTCTCGTATACTTCTGTAGAAAACATAGAGGCCCAGAACAATCAGGTCTTGAGTGTTTTGGATACCTCCGAAAATAAGATTGCTATTAGTATGCTTATGAATGGTTTTTTATTCAAAAAATCGTTGATGCATATGCATTTTAATGAAAGCTATATCGAGTCTGATTTATACCCTAAAGCTAGTTTTGAAGGGGAGCTTCCAGATTTTGAGATTGCAGTAGGAGAGCAAGCTACCCGAATGATACAAGGAATTTTGACGATTCGTAATATAAAGAAAGAAGTTACTATAAAAACCGTGATTACACGTCCTGAAGCACAAAAATATATCTTTGAAGGGGAGTTTGAGGTGGCTATCAAAGATTTCGATATCAAAGTACCTCCCTTGTTACAGCCCAATATTGCCAAGACCATTTCGATAAAATCCAGATTTGAATATATGCCCTATGAAAAATAATGCTATTATATTCATATACGTTTTTATAATGCTTTTTACGACAAAAGGGGCAGCACAAGATTTGTTGGAATCTCTTGAAAAAGAATATCCTGATACACCACAATACGAGTTAGCAACATTCAAAGGGAGTCGTATTGCTATTGGACATTCTACGCAAAATCGGAGAAAAGGAGTTTTGGATATCGTTATGATGCAACGTTATTGGAATGTTCCTAATAGTACAGCCCAGAGTTTTGTCGCTGATAAACTCAATGCCCGAATTGCTTTAGAATATGGGATTTCGGATCGTTTGACTTTTGGAGCTGGAGGTAGCACGCTGGACGGTATTTTTGATGGTTTTCTAAAATATCAACTGGTACGCCAACGTAAAGATGGTGGAGGAGCACCATTAAGCATTACTTTATTTCAGAATAGCGCATATACAAGCAAAGCTATTGGTGGGGAAGCTTCCGATCGTTTAGCATTTACGAGTCAGATATTGATTGCTCGTAAGTTTACTTCTAACTTATCCTTACAAATAACACCAACGCTAGTACATCGCACTGCATCGTTTATAGCAGAAGATCCCCAAACACAATTTGCATTGGGATTAGGTGGTCGATATAAACTAGGAGGTCATGTAGCCATAGTATCTGAATATTATTATGTAGCAAATCCATTAGCATCCAGAGGTACCTACGGAGCATTTGCATTGGGGGTGAATTGGGAAGTTAAAAATTTACTGTTACAGTTTCAGATGACCAATGTTCGTGGAATGGTAGAATCCGATTTTATTACCCAAACACCTAACAATTTTAATACAAAAGACGGTAATTTTGTGTTTGGTGCAAATGCCACGGTATCTATCCAATTATTTAATCATAAGCAAAAGGCTAAAAAGTAAGCCATCCAATTTTAGCTCGTACTTTGTATTAAGCTTCATTCATCTTTTTTGAGAATAATAGCGTTATACTTTATATTCTGATATTACACCCTTGTCTTTAAGCCTTTAATATATCCCTGGTTTTTTCTCACTAATTAACTTTATGTGACTTCCAACTTTCGCTTTTTATAATAAAAACGAATTGTATTTATGAGCCAAATACTGGCCATGTTGTTTTAGTATTAATTTTCAAAAAATCTACTGTTTTTAACTACTCATTATAGATCGTTGTAGTGGTATTTAAGTTAATTTTATGACAAATTATTATAAATTCACATACAGAAGTATGATAATTACATTTTTATTTCAAAAAATTGTGAATTATAAAATTTTTTATCAATATTGTAATAATTATTATGCAAACATAATATTTTTTAACTGTAACTAAACTAAATTTTTTTTAAATGAAAACTCAACTCCAACGGACCAAAATTGCTTTGTGCTTTTTGGTCATTTGCTGCATGGCTACTGTTGCCACTTATGCACAACAAGTAATTAACACCTCTATACAATTTGATGGAAGAACAAGACAATATCGTTTGTACGTCCCTCGAAGTTATGATGCTAGTAGGCCAGCACCTTTGATCCTCAATTATCATGGTTTTACCAATAATATTGATACGCAGTTTAATCAAAGTAATTTCCAACAATTAGCAGAAGCTAATCAATTCATATTTGTAACACCACAAGGATTAGGTTTTTTAGCGGGATGGGCTATCAATAATAACTTTGGTGGTAACGAGGATGATTTGGGTTTTTCGGATGCTCTGATTGATAAAATTCAAGAAGATTTTAATGTCAATGAAAAACGAATTTATGCCACAGGATTTTCTAATGGGGGATTCTTTAGCTATCGTTTAGCGTGTGAGCTCAGTCCTAGAATTGCTGCCGTTGCTTCTGTAGCAGGGAGTATGACTAGAGGGTGGATTAGTAGTGGACAATGTCGTCCAACTCATCCAACTGCAGTGTTGCAAATCACAGGAACCAATGACAATGTCATTAATATAAATGGTAATAACACGAATGAATCTATTCAGGATGTTATGGAATACTGGGCGGATGTTAATAATGCGGATAGAACGCCAGATGTGACCCAATTAGGAGGGGGTACTACACGTTCTGTTTGGGATAATGGTGATAATGGTGTTACTGCGGAATTTATTCGTGTTCAAGGAAAAGGGCATAGCTGGAATGGTGGAAATATCAATACATCTCAGCAAATATGGGACTTCTTTTCGCGATTTGATATTGATGGAGAAATAGGTTCTAACCCCAATCCTAATCCAACTCCAACACCTATAACATGTTCTGGGGATGTGACTTCTTTTCCTTTTGCAGAAAGCTTTGAAAATTCACTAGGGCAGTGGTCGCAGTCTACAAGTGATGATATTAATTGGACTAGAGACTCTGGAGGTACACCATCTGATAGTACGGGACCATCTACTGGAGCAGATGGGAATGTTTATCTTTATGTAGAAGCGTCTGGTAATGGTACAGGTTTTCCTAATAAGAGTGCGATACTTAATTCACCATGTTTAAATTTTAGTAATTTGAATGCTCCTAGGTTAACATTCCAATACCATATGTTTGGTAGTGCTATTAATTCGCTGACTGTACAAGCCAGAACCAATAATACAGGAAATTGGACTAGTATATTTAGTGAGTCTGGAAATCAAGGCAATACTTGGAATTCGGCTTCTGTAAATTTAGCAGCATTGGCTGGTACTACTAGTGTACAATTACGATTTGTTGCTGTAACTGGCAGTGGCACCAATGGATGGCAAAGTGATATTGCTATCGATGCAATTGCTGTCCAAAATGGTGCAGGGAATCCTAACCCTAACCCAACACCTGATAATTGTCCAGTAGTAGATTTTGATAACGTCAATATTACTTCTTTCTCTAATCAAGATAATGATGGTACTTTTGAAGTAGCAGAAGGCGGGGCAGGTTTAATTTTAAGAAATAACACCTGGAAACAAATTCCTTTTACCTATACCGTTACTGCGAATACCGTTTTGGAATTTGATTTTAGAAGTACATCGGAGGGAGAAATCCATGCCATAGGTTTTGAAAGCGATAATGAGCTATCAGATAATTTATATTTCAAAGTTTATGGTACGCAAAATTATGGTGTAACGAACTTTGATAATTATTCGGGAACTGCTACAAGAACCTATAGAATTCCTGTTGGAAATTTCTATACAGGAAACGGTAATCGTTTAGTTTTTATCAATGACAATGATACGGGATCTGGAAATAATTC
>CAZYRG010000084.1:0-12896 GCA_964650425.1 uncultured Flavobacteriaceae bacterium | reverse complement strand
TCTTTATGATTGATCGTTGGCTTACCATCTTCTTTTTCTTTGATTTTCTGAAACACCTCTCGCAAAGGCACTTCTTCAGAAAACGTATAAATAGCGATTTCACTCAATACACTTACATTATGTCGCATGCTTACAGACAAACGTTTACCGTCTACGATAGATTCTGCTATAAAACCACCTCGGGTTTGTGCTTTTAATTCGTATAATCCAGGTTTGCCAGAGATGGCTAATATTTTATCTAATGTCATAATTTACTTTTCTACTTTAAGGAAGGCAAAGATGCATTCTTTGATTCAAATAATCAAAAACTTTACTCATCAAATTCGCTATCGCCCTTTTTTCATTGCTGGGAAACGCATGCGATAATCAGCATTGGTTTTTCCTTTCGAAATGTTAGAAAGCTTCCCTTTTATTAAACGTTTTTTGAGACTGGATAGTTTATCAGTGAATAAAATTCCTTCGATATGATCATACTCATGTTGTATCACGCGTGCTGCAAGACCAGTATACGTCTCGGTATGCTCTTTGAAATTCTCGTCAAAATAATTGATTTTGATCGTATCTTTCCTAAAAACATCTTCACGGATATCAGGAATACTGAGACAACCCTCTGTAAAAGCCCACTCTTCTCCCGTTTCTTCTAAAATGGTAGCATTGATCATAATTTTTTTCAATCCATCCAATTCCTCTTGCTCTTCTGTCGTTAGCTCGTCATCTTCTGCAAAAGGCGTTGTATCCAACATGAAAATCCGAATCGGTAATCCAATCTGCGGTGCTGCCAATCCTACACCATGTGCATTATACATGGTTTCCGTCATATTTTCTAACAACTCATCCAATTTTGGATAATCTTTAGTGATCGGCTTTGCTTTTTTCTTTAAAACGGGATCTCCGTATGCGATAATCGGTAAAATCATTTTTATTAGGTTTCTGGTTTTGGGTTTCTGGTTTCTGGTTAAAACCTAACCACACCTTTATATTGTTTTTTTAAACACTACTTACTAAACACTTTCCAAATACGATTGCAAAATAATCGTGGCGCTAATCTGATCTACTAAGGCTTTATTTTGACGTTTTTTCTTTGAAATTCCACTTGCTAGCATTGTATCAAAAGCCATTTTTGATGTAAATCGCTCGTCTACACGTTTTACAGGAATCTCAGGAAATTGTTTCGTTAATTTTATTAAAAACTCTTGAATTGCTCCTTCAATCTGAGAAGCTTCTCCATGCATTCTTTTAGGTTCCCCAATGACAAATAACTCCACCGCTTCCTCATTCGTATATTTTTTAAGCCATGATAACAACTCATGATTTGCAACCGTTGTTAAACCTGAAGCAATAATTTGCAACTCATCTGTGACTGCAATCCCACAACGCTTACTACCATAATCTATTGCCAATATACGTGCCATTAGGTTCTTTTGGGCAAAAATACAGTTCCTCTAAGGACGAACCAAAAATTAGCACTTCAAAATACAATACCCGTATTTATGCTATAGACACTTTGCAATTTTATATTAAGCGGGTTAATATCATAATAAAATATTGAAAAAAAACGTTTTACAACAACAAAAACACAGATAAAGCAACACATTACAACAACCAACTATGAAGAAAGCAATTACTTTAATTTGTTTCCTATTCACCATCATAACGAATAGTCAAGTACCATCAACGGATCCTCTTTTTCCAAACTCCATTGTCTCCACGGATATTGATTTTATAAAAACATCTGACCCTGATGCTTTTACTAATCTAGAATACACAGGGAGAGAAAATAAAGAAATGCCTGGCAGTCAAAGCGGTAATCTGTTTGACACAAATACATTTATTTTTGAAGCAACATTTTCTAATGGTAAAAAAGTAGGAGTCTGGTGTCATAGTTCTTTTAACAATCGTTCTGCAGCCGAGGAATACGCAAATAAAGTTTCACCAAGACTTGGAAAACTCCCTGAATTTATGAGAGATGTACTGTCACATGTAGTCATTCATAATGGTGACGGCGGCGCTTTTGCAGAATCCCAAGGAAATTTTTTCGTCCTGTATTCAGACAACATGGATACACGCATTAGTAATAATGATCTAGAAGAAACTGTATTTCATGAAAGTGTACATGCCTCGTTAGACGCATTTCATTTAAACACTCCTGGATGGAATCAGGCACAAATAGACGATGGCAATTTTATTACAGACTATGCTGAAAGCCGTTCTAGTAAGGAAGATCTTGCCGAAACTACGCTGTTTGCCTACATCATGGCGAAATATCCTGGTCGACTTTCTTCCAATATCGAAGATTGGGTCAACACTTATATTCCCAACCGCATTGCTTATATCAATGATCAAGTCTTTCCTGAAACCCTGCTAGGAATAACCGATTTTTTTTCGAGCCGATCTTCTACTACCTTAAAAGTATATCCTAATCCTGCAGACAACAACATTACCGTATTAATTAAAAACACTGCACAAAAAGATACGCAAGTACATATTTATGACATTTCTGGCAAACTAGCTCAAACTACAGGAGTCACTAATGGAGAAAATACTATTGCTATCAAAAATCTTTCTAAAGGCGCATATTTTATCACCAAGACCGGAGGAGGTATCGCCACATTTATTAAGGAATAGATCCATTACACATCTTAATCCCTCCTACTATTTTCGATGGCGAGCTATCTAGTTCAGCTAGCAATTGCTATGAATTAAATCTAGGTTGTTGCTATTTTTGAATGAAAACAAAGCCCAAAAAGAGGAACCAAAAATAAGCGCTTCAAAATACGTGTATCTGTTTTTTGAGGAAGTTTAAAATCCTATATTTGCTAAAATTTTTAACAGGGTTGAAATTTGAAGCATTCACATTTTCAATTCGAGACCACTGACAATAAACACCACAGATGAAATAAGCCAGAACAATTAGTTGAATATTAATCTAAAAAGTTTGTTTGGCGATTCCATTTGACCATTAAAAAACAATAACTATAGCAAATGAAAGAGATACAAGAACGTATTGAAAAAGCTTGGGACAATCGTGAGCTTTTAAAAGAAGTTGAAACACAAAACACCATAAGAGAAGTTGTAGATCTACTCGATAGCGGAAAATTACGTGTTGCTGAACCTGCAGCAGACGGATGGCAGGTAAATGAATGGATCAAAAAAGCGGTTGTGCTTTACTTCCCTATCCAAAAAATGGAAACATTAGAAGCTGGTATTTTTGAATATCACGATAAAATCCCACTCAAGCGTGGCTACGAAGCAAAAGGAATTCGTGTGGTACCAAATGCCGTTGCACGTCACGGTGCATACATCTCTCCAGGCACTATTTTAATGCCTAGTTATGTAAACATTGGTGCACATGTAGATGAGGGCACCATGGTAGACACCTGGGCAACTGTTGGTAGTTGTGCACAAATTGGCAAAAATGTACACCTAAGTGGAGGTGTTGGTATTGGTGGTGTTTTGGAACCATTACAAGCTGCACCAGTAATCATCGAAGATAATGCGTTTATCGGATCTAGATGTATTGTTGTAGAAGGCGTACGTGTAGAAACGGAAGCGGTATTGGGAGCGAATGTGGTACTAACAGCTTCGACCAAAATTATTGATGTCACTGGCGACACGCCTGTAGAACGAAAAGGACTAGTACCAGCTCGATCTGTAGTAATCCCTGGAAGCTACACCAAAAAATTCCCTTCTGGAAACTATAATGTGCCTTGTGCATTGATTATTGGCAAACGTAAAGAGAGTACGAATAAAAAAACCTCTCTTAATGATGCATTGAGAGAATATGATGTAGCGGTATAGCTTGTTAGCTCGTATCGAAACAACTAAAATAAAAAAGAGAATGTATGATGCATTCTCTTTTTTTGTGCAAAAAAACCACTAAAAATCCTCAAGTGTCCAGTTTTGTTTAACTTGAAAGACAAAACCTGTTAAATTGAGTCAAATCGTCTATATCATCTTTGGAGTATCTGGAAGTGGGAAAACAACTATTGGCGAAGCACTTGCTAATGACCTTAAAATTCCTTTTCATGATGCTGATGACTTTCATCCAGAAGCCAATATCGCAAAAATGTCGCAAGGCATTGCACTAAATGATACCGACAGAGCGCCATGGTTAGCAACGCTAGCAGATCAAATTCAACAATGGCGTCAATCATCTGGAGCAGTACTAGCTTGTTCTGCTTTAAAAACAGCCTACCGAAGGACACTAGAATCCATCCCGTCAACATATATAAAATGGATTTTTTTGGACGGAAGTTTTGAACTCATCGCTCATCGAATGCAGTCTCGAAAAGAACATTTCTTCAAAAAAGAATTGCTGGCATCGCAATTCGAGGTTTTGGAAAAACCAAAAAACGGAATTATAATTCCTATTGATCAAACTGTTGAAGAACTTATTTCAAAAATAAAAATCGCATTGCATACACAAAAATCACAAATGGGATTAGTGGGCTTAGGAGTCATGGGAAAAAGCATCGCCAAAAATCTACTATCCAAAAAGCATCGTCTATCAGTTTACAACCGCCATCTTGAGGGTAAAGAGGAAGACGTAGCACTAAAATTCGTAGCAGAACAACTGGATCAAACCCGCATTTTGGGCTTTGATGATTTGTCCTCTTTCGTAACTTCCATACAGCAGCCTCGTACCATCCTGCTAATGGTCAACTCTGGAAAACCAACTGATTTTGTTATTGAAGCAATTCTGCCCTTTCTATCAGAAGGAGATTGTTTGATAGACGGAGGTAATTCCCATTACAAAAAAACGATTGAAAGAACGGATTATTTGGCAACTAAGAATATCCACTTTTTAGGAGCTGGGATTTCTGGCGGAGAAGAAGGTGCACTAAAAGGCCCCTCTATCATGCCGTCAGGTGACAAAAAAGCATATAATCTCTCAGGAAAATTCTTAGAGGATATTGCTGCCAAAGATCAAAACAATAATCCATGCTGCACCTATTTGGGACCAAAAGGTTCCGGACATTTTGTAAAAATGATCCACAATGGTATTGAATATGCAGAAATGCAATTACTTGCCGAAATATATCATTTGTTACGCTTTCATACCAAAAAAACGCCGAATGAGATTAGTGAACTATTCAACTTATGGGGAAAGAACGGAAAAGATAGTTACTTGTTAGAAATCACTGCAGCTATTCTGACAAAAAAAGAAGGTAATCATTATTTGATTGATAGGATACTAGATAAAGCAGGTCAGAAAGGAACTGGCGGCTGGTCCACTGTATCGGCACTAGAACTCGGAAAACCATTGTCAACTATCTCCGAGGCCGTAATGGCCAGAAATCTATCTGCTTTAAAATCTGAACGTAGCCTTGCTGCATCCAAATATCAGAGCGAAAAAACGGTCATTCAAATAGAAGAAAAGGAACTCTTGGAGCGATTAGAAAATGCTTTCGCCATTACTAGTATCATTAATCACAGTATAGGATTTGATTTGATCTCGGAAGCTTCAAATACCTATAATTGGAACCTAAACTTATCAGAAATTGCTAGAATATGGACGAATGGATGTATTATCAGGAGTACGCTGATGGAAACAATCTCCTCGCTATTTTCCATGGACAACACCTCTTCCTTACTCCTAATTCCTGAAATTATTACTATTGTAAAATCTGGTCTTCCCGATTTACAAAAAACAGTTTCTATTGCAGTAGAAGCTGGATGCCCAGTACCCACATTATCATCTGCCGTCAATTACTTATTAGGATATATTTCAGAACAATCATCCGCAAATATCATCCAAGCACAGCGCGATTATTTTGGAGCTCATACCTATCAAAGAACAGATAAACCCGTAACCGAATACTTTCATACAAACTGGAAAAACAACTAAGTATGGACTATAATTTACTAATTGCAGTTGGCGTTGGAATTGTTTCCTTACTATTCATGATCTTAAAATTAAGAATACAAGCATTTATTGCGCTTCTTATCGTATGTATTCTAGTAGGCATCATAGCCGGATTAGCTCCAGAAATTATTATGAATAGTATCAAGAATGGTATGGGTGGCACCTTGGGATTTGTGGCCACCATTGTAGGTTTGGGCGCTTTATTTGGTGCATTTTTAGAAAACTCCGGAGGCGCACAGGGCTTAGCCAACTATATATTACGTCTTACAGGTGAAAAAAATGCTTCGTGGGCATTAATGGTTACTGGGTTTATTATCGCAATTCCTGTATTTTTTGATGTCGCCTTTATTATTCTTGTCCCAATTATATACGCTATTGCAAGAAAAACTAAAAAATCACTCTTATTATATGCCATTCCACTATTAGCTGGTTTAGCCATCACCCATAGCTTTATCCCTCCCACACCAGGGCCCGTAGCTGTAGCAGATATTCTAGGTGCTAATTTGGGCTGGGTTATTATATTTGGCTTCGTAACTGGAGTTCCTGCTGCTATCATTAGTGGCCCTTTACTGGCAAAATACCTCTCAAAAAAAATACACCTTCTGGTACCTGAAAACAACAATTCCCTTGCCCCAATAAACAACACCTCAACGGACACGCCTCACCCGTTAGGAATTATTGCCATTATTACCTTTCCCATAGCACTTATTGTTTTAAAAACAATTTTACTTGGGAGTTGGTTCAAAAATGTAGATTTCCCAGACCTGTTTGTATATGTACTTAAGTTGTTAGGGCATCCTTTTTCTGCTTTGATAATTGCAAATCTCATTGCCTGGTATTTTTTAGGAATCAAAAGAGGAACTACCAAAAAAAGACTCTTAGAAATAGCTGCAAAATCATTTCAGCCTGCTGGTGCAATTATCTTACTTACTGGAGCTGGTGGTGCTTTCAAACAAATACTTGTGGACACAAAATCTGGAGAACTATTAGCTGCATCTTTGCAGAGTTCCTACGTACACCCGCTACTTTTTGCTTTTATCGTCGCAGGGTTGATTAGAGTGTTACAGGGTTCTGCCACTACCGCTATGATTGCTGCGGCAGGAATCACTTCGCCAATTATTAACACTAATGACTTTGCTCCTCCGCAAATAGCCTTATTTGTCATTGCCATTGCTTCTGGAGCCACTATATTATCTCATATCAATGACAGTGGATTTTGGTTGGTAGGACAGTATTTAGGGATGAATGAAAAACAGACCTTCCAAACCTGGAGCGTTATGACAACGCTCATTGCAGTGGTGGGTATCATTATGTCCATGTTGTTATGGACTTTTTTCTAGAATTAATACACACTCCTTTTCGCTATTCATTTTTAGAAGCGAACAAAGGTCTTTTTATGACTGTGAGCTCATAAACAAATAACAGCATCATATAATAAGAAACTAATTCTTCAAATTCTTGGTGATTCCCATCCAATGAAGGATTGATAGGCAATCCTAATTTTGGAAACAACCTAGCCATTTGACCGATAACCACATACACAGCAAAAGTAGCTATCAACATTTTATCGCCACAGAAATGTTGTATAAATTTGATTTTAATCTTATCCTTAGCCAAAGGAAGTATAATAAAAACAAGAATCATAACCATGATAATCCCCTGTCGTACTTCATACAAATATTCATTATTATTGTAATTGTGTAGATTTCTTTCAACTACTTTTTGCTCGGGAGCTACCCCTGCAAAATATTCATAATAATGTAATCCATAATCTAACTCTTCTAGAAAAGCGATGATAAAAAGTATTCCAAGCATTAGATAGCCCAGGTTTTCTATCCAGTGTCTTCTTTTTTGTAATCCGCTAAATGCAATAACCACAATAACCAGTATCACAATCGCTTGTAGATGTTCTAACATTCCAAATTCTCTATTGATTATTGGAGCTACAAAGGTTTGTAACAATTCTACTCCTGAATGATTGAGTATTACTAAAATTCCTGTACTTATCAAAGGAAGTATCCAGTAATAAAAATGTTTGTTCGCTGAAAGATCTATTTTAAAACTCATCTAATTACATCTTCTTTTTTATAAGAGCCGCAATATACCTATTATCTAGTAAGTCAAAAAATTCATAGGTCTCAAAAGGTCAATTTATATGACATGCATAATCCAGAAGATGTTTATATTTGTACGTGATTTACCACTAGAAAAAAGGTAAACAAAACCAATACAATTGATGAAAAAAATACTGGTGATTCAACAAAAAATGATTGGTGATGTATTAATCAGCACGATACTTTGTGAAGCACTAAAAAAAATGCATCCTGAGGCCGACATCCACTACTTAGCCAATAGTAACACTACGCCCGTAATTCTACACAACCCATTTTTTGACAAAGTTATAGAATTAACCAAGGAAGAACAGACCAGTAAATTGGCATTTTATCATTTTTTAAAAAAAATCAAACAGGAACACTATGATGTTGTCATTGATGCTTATGGTAAATTAGAAAGCAATCTAATCACATTGTTTTCTGGAGCATCCGAGCGCACCTCTTTTCACAAATGGTATTCTTCTTTTTTTTACACTAAAACCATCAAGAAAAGAACAAAACCTAAGTACAATAATAGCTTAGCAACAGAAAACAGACTGCGACTGGTGATGCCCGAAGAGTTATTAAAAAACACGCAACTTACACCCAAAATTTTTCTTACCGACACCGAAAAGGCGCAGGCAAAAACCTTCTTGACAGAAAATGGTATTGTATTAGGCAAAACACTTATTATGATTAGTGTACTCGGAAGTGATGAAAAAAAGAGCTATCCATCATCCTATATGGCTGCCTTATTAGATTTTATTACACTTCAGAAACCTGAGGTACAAATACTATTCAATCACATGCCAAATCAAAAAGCCGAAGCTAAAAACATTTATGACTTAACTGCTCCAAAAACGAAACAACACATATTCTTTGACGTATTGGGGAATAGTTTGAGAGCATTCATCGGAATTACATCCTATTGCAATGCCTTAATTGGAAACGAAGGAGGTGCTACTAATATGGCAAAAGCATTGAATGTACCTACATTTATAATTTTCTCTCCGTATATCGATATTTCTAATTGGCATAGTTCAAGTGAAGATAGTCAAGATAAAGCGGTTCACCTATCAGAATATATTCCATACCAAAAAAACGAAAACGCCAAGGCAAAAAAGTTTTATCAAGAATATTATCTAAAATTCAAACCTAAGTTCTTACAACCTGCACTGGAAAAATTTCTAAACAAGATCTAATGAATTATAAATTTCTCATTTACTTTTCTTATAGTTATGCTATTCCAACTGGCATACCATTAGAACTTGAAATCAACCGCAGAGGACACGAGGTTTGGTGGTTTTGCGATCAAGAAACTCAAAAAAACTCCATTCCATCAACTTCTAATAGCTTTGACAGTATAAAAGAAGTAATCACCTATGCGCCTCATATCGTTTTAACCATTACTGATCTCGTTCCAGATTTTATTTCTGGTCTAAAAGTTCAAATTTTTCATGGTTTTGATCCTGAAAAACGTTCTTTCAAAAAAGGGCATTGCAGAATTAGAGGATTGTTCGATTTATATTGCTCGCAAGGGCCTTCTACTACCAAGGTTTTCAAAATACATCAACAAACAAAACCTCATTTTGAAGTTATTGAAACCGGGTGGTCCAAAGTTGACCCGCTATTCCCATTAGCATTCAAGACCAACAATACTGCTCCCATTATTTTTGTAGCATCTACATTTTCAAAACGATTAAGCCTTGCCTATAATGATGATGTACATGCAGAAATCGCGCAACTAGCGGTTTCCAAAAAATATCAATTCCTGATGGTCCTCCATCCAAAACTCCCAAAAGAAATCAAAGAAAAGTGGATCCAACTAGAAGGAGACTATTTTACCTACTATGACACGACCGACCTCATACCATTGATGAAAAAAGCAGATATGATGTTTTCGGACACCACCTCTGCTATACAGGAGTTTGGACTACAAGACAAACCAATTGTCACCTTTAATCATTTTGTGCCAAAACCCTACTTGATCAATGTTACGGAAGCTAATGCTATTGAAGTGGCATTTCAAAAAGCCTTAAGCTACCCTAAAGAGATCTTAGAACTACTTACGACTTATAACAAACAACTACACCCATATCAAGACGGTAACTCCAGTAAACGCGTCATCGAAGCTTGTATTGAATTTTTGCATCGTGACAAATCATATCTTATCAAAAAACCTTTGAATCTGGTGCGCCGGTATCAAATTAGAAAACACTTGAATCACTTCACTTTTAAAAGTTTTAGAAAACCTTTTACGTTAAAAAAATGACGCTTTTATTAGAAGTTTTTTAATCCCGAGCAATCCGCGTTGAAGTCAACCAATAATTCTCATAATTTCTCTATTCCGAAAGCTGTTCTTATAAGCTTACGTTGTTTTGTCACCTTTCTAATTTGATTATTTTTACTTTTCATATCCTCCGTCACATAAGCGTGTTCATGATACAAATGCAAGCAAATAGCGCTATAGCGAATTTGTTTTGCTTTAATACCCATATTCATTAGCCGCTCTCCCAATTCTCTATCTTCTCCACCATATTGCATCCGCTCATCAAAACCATTGACTGCCATCAAATCTTTTTTCCATCCAGAAGCATTCATGCCGTCCCAGGTTGCCTTGGTTGGTGTAATGAAATTCAAGAATCTTTGCTTCCACCCTTTTGCAGTGAGTTTATTGTTTTTAAAGGTAGTCCCTAAACCTCGTTCTTTTAGCCAGGATATATCAAAACACGATTGCAGGGCAATATCTTGTCTAGCTATATCATCAGAAATCGCTTTTGATAATTTGAAATACCCTCCTGATAAAAAACAACCATCGGCGCTAAGTTTGAGGTGCGTTGCTATAAAATCAGCTCTTGCAATACAATCCCCATCTGTAAACAACACATAGGGCGCTTTGGCCGCCAAAAGAGCTTTATTAAGAATTACTGTTTTCCTGAACCCTTTGTCTTCTTGCCATAGATGTGTAATTGGATAAGATGCTTTTGTCCTGTGCTGTTCAATTACTTTTTGGACAGCCTCCGAAGACCCATCATCTGCAATAATGACCTCAAAATTTTTTACGGTCTGAAACTCATAACTCCAAAGCACTTTTTCTAGCCATTTTGGCTGATTGTAAGCGCTAATAATAACCGATATTTCTGGCAATTGGGTCATAAGAAATTTTTGATGCAACTTATTTTTTTCTCCAAAAAAGGTATTTCTTTTTTAGTCTGATTTTACGGTAGTATTTTTGTTGGAACTGATCTGTTAATCGCCACATTTCGCCATAGATCTTTTCATAATTCCATTCGGTAATTTTTGCATACTCATCACTCATTATGGCGACCATTTCTTTTTTGGGCGTGAGTCGCGAAAAGTTCTTCATTCGTAATTCAAAACTCATCGTTTCCATAAAATTCATCCGATTGAGGTCCACTAAATAAAAGTCATAAACATCACCATTTTTTTTGATTAGTGTATTGCCAGGCGAGTGGTCTTTGAAAAACACTCCTTTCTCATGTAACTTATGGGTAAAACGCGTAAACTGCCGCAAAATATTCTCGTGATCGGGATACGTTGCATTTTCCACTAATTCTCGGTATGTCAAATCACAAGCCAAATGTTCACTGACATAGTAACTATCGAGAATCCCCAAATAATCAGAGAAAATATAATATCCCACTGGCTGTGGCGTAGCAATACCATTAGCTAATAATCTAGTAGCATATTTGTAAGAGCGTTCTGCTTTTGATTTCCTAAAATACTGATAAGCAATTTTATTAATGAATTTTGGCTTTTTAAAAGATTTAATATTTAGCAAAAACGCATCAAGATCAACAGTTTTTATCTTGTTCCGTTCTCCCTTGCCCAATTGCGTACCAATACCTTCAAAATTATGGATCATATGATCCAGACGTTCTTGTTGATCAACAAAATGTGAATGTATTTCCTTTACCAGCTTCATTGGGATTTTTTTACCTTCCAAAAATAGCTATTTTGAACACCAAACACACATGTTATACTTCTAAATTATTCTTGAAACCCGTACCTTTACCTCCATAGCATTGATTTATGAAGCACATTTTTTTAGAATCTCATAATATTGACAACCTCAACTTTGGTTTTGGTCAATTCAATTATCATTTGATAAAAGCAATGCATGAACAACCGCAGCTTTATGAAGATTTTGACATTACTATTAATGCTAAACATACGACTTCGTTAAAAGAAAGCTTCAAAAACTCTTTTTCGTATAACACTTATAGCTCCATTAGTAGACATAAACCCTTTCGGATAAAAAAGAAGTATGATTTGTGGCATTCTATGAATCAAAATACCAAAGTAGAACCGTTTTTTGACATTCCCTACTTGATGACCATTCATGATGTTAATTTCATGGAAGAATACACTGGAGATGCCCTTATCAAGCGAAAAAAAAGGTTTGAAAAGAAATTGCAACGAAGCAATGCGCTTGTATACATCTCCAAGTATGCGCAGAAAATGACGCATAACTATTTTGACATTCCAGATATCCCTGAACATGTCATCTATAATGGCAACCCAATAATAGACACAAACATTCCAGAATCTCACCAACCAAAAAACACACCTAGTCATCCATATATCTTTTCTATTGGTGAGTTTTTAGAAAAAAAGAATTTCCATACACTAGTAGAAATGCTGGTACATTTACCCGAAATACATTTGGTCTTGGCTGGAAAAAACACCACCAACTATGCTAAGGATCTACAACAACTCATCGAAAAACATGCGTTAAGGGATCGCATAATCATCACTGGAAAAATTTCTGAAGTGGACAAGTATTACTATTATAAAAATTGTCTTGCCTTTGTATTTCCGTCATTGAGAGAAGGTTTTGGTATTCCTCCCATCGAAGCTATGGCATTTGGCAAACCCGTTTTTCTATCGGATAAAAGTTCACTACCAGAAATCGG
>CAZYRG010000083.1:0-13059 GCA_964650425.1 uncultured Flavobacteriaceae bacterium | reverse complement strand
CTTTTGGTGCTGTAATTGGCTGCTTTTTTTACATTGGGATGTGCATTTTCCATCGCAAAACTATAGGTGGCTTTTGTAAGCATTTCTAAATCATTATTGTAATCTCCAATCGCTATCGTTTCATCTTGGGTTATTCCAAACTTGCTTTGTAAGGCCTCTAAAGCATTTCCTTTATTCGTAGACTCCAAAGAAACATCCAGCCAATGCTCCGCAGATATTTTTACAGAGAGATGATCTTCCAAATGCTTAAGGCTAGGGTATAAATTTGCTTCGCTTCCAGCTCCATGATAAATAGCGATTTTCATAAATTGATCATCTGTAATCGTCGCTAAATCATCCACTACCGTAAACTGATTGTAATACTCTGCTAAGGTTTCTAGAAATTCGGCATCGTCTGTTTTTATATAGGCTCCTTTTTTCCCACACAAAATGGTGTAACAATCCGTAATATCCTTACAGCCTTCCAAAACCATGGCGACTTGCTCAGGTTGCATTATTACAGAAGCTAGCTCTACGCCTTGATGGAGGGTCATGCCTCCGTTTTCGGCAATGATATGAATGTCATTTTCTATGGCAGCGAGCTTATGCCGAATACTAAAATACTGACGCCCACTTGCCGCTACAAAAAGGACATCAAGCTTTTTTAATTCTGAAAACAATTCAAAAAACTCCGTACTTACTGCTCCTTTTGAATCTAGCAAAGTACCATCCATATCCGTTACCAGCATTTTTATTCCAGACAAATCCATAGACATTTTTCTTAAGAGGGTTTATTACAATTTGCGAAACCGCAAAGGTACTGGAACATTTTTAGTCTCAGAAATCATAGGACCGCAAAACACTTTATCACTTCGTTATTTTCGTGTCGGATCCATAACATGGGTGCATACTGTTCTTCTTGATAGTGTTTCATCATCGGTAAAACTTCCTCATAAGATTCCCATGGCACATCTAATGAAACGTCTAGCAGCCAATCTGTTTTTTTGGGTTTATAAAACTGTGCTTTTGCAAACTGCTCAAAATCTGCATACCGCACATAATAGCCGTAGACACATTCGGGGTTTAGTGTTTTTAAAGTAATTGCGCTCCCATACGGAAGGAATATTTGTGCTTTGAAATATATTTTTTGCACAAAATCAGCTGCTTTGACCTCCAATTGATCCAAATAACGTTTGGTTTCTTCGGCATATAACATGGGGAATTGTTTTTCTTTAAGTTTAGCTAATTTTTGATTCAAGGTATCGCGGCGCATGGGGCCAATACAATGATCGATTTCTGTGGTTCCCAAAGCAGGATCATATAAGTAGTATTTGAACTGAATTTCGAGATGTGTTAGCTGTGCCCCTTCTTTAATCAACACGTCCAACTCCCCAATCGTCTGTTTATTTTCTGTTCGTATTTGTAGGTTTTCTGCAATCACGTGAATATCTTCAAATTGTTTTAATTCTGCAGTAACAAAACGTTCCACCCGTTGTCCTAATCGAATTTTTTCTAAACCAGTACCATTATAAACTGGAGGTATCGCGTTATTTAAAGTCAAAAAAGGTTGTAACCCCCAGACAGGCTTCAAAAACAAATGCGGTGTATGATAAAAACCATCAAATTGTGCTTGGAAATTTTCTGGTGTCGTTTTTTTCATCGCATTTAATTGGCCTAAAATTAAGTATTATAATTTTTTTATGCTTCAATTGCCTTACTTTTGGCATTTTAAAAAATGATAAAATGCTCAAAGACCTACTAAAAAATCATCGTGTTATTCTAGCATCTGGTTCTCCAAGAAGGCAAAAATTCTTTGCTGATATGGAGCTAGATTTCGAAATTCAATTAAAAGAAGTAGAGGAAATCTATCCCGAAACGTTGCAGCATATAGAAATTCCCGTTTTTTTGGCAGAATTAAAAGCAAAAGCTTTCGGTGGAACACTACAAACAAATGACATTTTGATAACGAGCGACACGATCGTTTGGCATCAAAATCAAGCTTTGGGCAAACCAAAATCACTCGCAGAAGCCAAAGAAATGATTCGATCTATGTCTGGAAAGACTCATGAGGTGCTAACTGCCGCCTGTTTTACCACTCCAACTACGCAAATAGTAAAACATCATACTACCAAAGTTACCTTTGCAGCGCTCACCGATGCAGAAATCAATTATTATGTTAACACCTACAAACCTTTAGACAAAGCAGGTGCCTACGGGATTCAGGAGTGGATTGGTTTGATCGGTATCACTTCCATAACTGGGAGTTATAATAATGTTGTTGGACTACCTACGCATCTCGTTTATGAAACGTTAATGGAGCTGATAAAGTCCTAGTTTTATCGTAAATTTATAGGAATATTTACGACAAAACTGGTCCTATAATGATTTAATCATGCACATAACAAAAATAGTAGTTGGAATCATGGCATTGATAGGCATTACCATCATTGCTTGTAGTAATATCGAAAAAAGCACTGTTACCACGATACCAACCAAAACAGCAACATCGATCACCAAAAAACCAGCAAAACAGTTATCAGAAGCTTTTAAAAAATACTGGTATGCGGGTAATGCAGAAATCACATCCTACGAACTGCAACAAGCACGTTATGGGGAAATCCGTTCTGGAAGTGCAGCCCTTATTTATGTGACTGAAGATTTTTTACCAAAAATTCAGGTCAAAGCGGATCAACAGGCTGCTAATAATGTTCCTGTCTTAAAATTGAATAGTACTAAAAAGTTTTTGACTGGAATCTACCCTTATTCTATCATGCAAAGCACCTTTTACCCAGTTGCGGATAATCAACATGCAATCAAAGTATCGAGTTCTATGCAGGAATGGTGTGGGCATGTCTATGCGCAATTGAATAATCGGGACAAATTTGACATCATGTCCCATTCCTATTTTGAAGGCGAAGCGGATCAGGAATTACAGTTAGACAAAACCATTCTGGAGAATGAGTTATGGACTAGAATTAGAATCAATCCTACTGATTTGCCTATAGGAAATTTTACCAGTATCCCAGCATTTGAATACCTACGTTTGAAACATACACCTATCAAAGCGTACGAAGCAACGGCTAGTCTATCAAGTTCAGAAGGCACCACTTCTTACGAAATTGCTTATCCAGCATTGAAAAGAAGTCTGAAAATAAACTTCAGCACCGCTTTTCCGCATGAAATATTGGGATGGGAAGAAACGTTTAGTAGTTTTGGAAAGGAATTAACCACCAAAGCTACACGCAAGAAAACAATCAAATCCGCTTATTGGGGCAAGAATAGTAATAAAGATTTGGAGCTTAGAGAGCAGTTGGGGTTGTGAGTTTTTATTTTGGAAAATAGCGAAGAGAAAAGTTGATTAACGAGTAATGATTATAGATTAACAATTTTTGAATTAAATAAATAGTGAAAGATTTATTGCCAGAAGGAAAAAAAGTGATTCTCTTTGATGGGGTTTGTAACCTTTGTAATAATGCGATCAATTTTGTGATTGCACGGGATAAAAAGGATCAGTTTCGTTATGCGTCGTTGCAAAGTGATATTGGCCAACAATTGGCTGATGAGCGCGGTATTGATCTCTCAAAAATAGATTCTATCCTACTTATCGAACCCAAGCTTGCGTACTATCATAAATCTAGTGCGGCTATACGCATTGCGCAACATTTATCTGGCGCCTATCCACTGATGGGCATTTTTTTGATTTTGCCTAAATTCTTCAGGGACTGGGTCTATGATTTTATTGCTAGTAATCGCTACAAGTGGTTTGGCAAAAAAGAAAGCTGTATGATCCCTAATCCAGAGCTAAAGGCGTTGTTTTTGGGGTGAAAACTATTTGTTATTGGTTATTCGAATTGTTTATTTCATTAGGTATTTGTGAACTGTTCCAAGTTTTTGCATTTAGTGTAATTTTTGCATTTTCACTTACTTGTAAGGTCGTTTTTTCAGGATAAAAGGTTTCTAAATTTGCCCGGGAACTGTCAAAAACTTTTACGCTTAGCGATTTTAAAAGAATCTTTGATTTTATATTAGTAAAATTCAATTGGCTATTACCATCCAACGACACATCAAAAGCGTTAAGCGCTTGTGACTCCGTCTTGAGTTCCAAATAGCTTGCTCCGGAAAGATTTAATTTAAAATCCTCTAGTCCTTCCATTTGCAAAGAAGCCCATCCATTCTTGATTTCTAAAGTTTCTAGATCGTCATAAGAAATACCTATCCTATGTTTTAACCTTTTAACCATTGTAGTAGACTTTTCTTCCAAACTCTTGTCAAAAACAATTTTTAAGGTATCATTAATCACTTTATAAGAAATCAAATCTTTCAAATCCTCGTTATAAGCGATTTCTCCTTTTCCTTTTTCTTTTACAATCGTTATATGAGCACGATTTCCTCCTTCAATCTGGAGCTTAGAAAAAGTTAACTTTTCGCGAAGGTCGTAATTCCAGAACGCATCACTTTTGTCAATTGCATCGTATTGCTTCTTTAATCCCAAATTAGAATACGTAATTCCGGATAACATAATAACGATGAGTGCTATACCTATTTTTATACTTGTTTTCATATGTTTAGAATTTTATTTTAAGGTCTTTTTATAAGCTTCAAAATGTTTTTGAAACGTTTCACTATCAATTCCTAATAATAGTAGTTGTTTAAAAACTTCAGGGAGTTGGGACTTCAGGAACTGGTCTTTTCGTAAAGCGAAGATCCTCTCTTTGGCATTTGACGCCACAAAATATCCGAGCCCTCTTTTGGTAAATATTACTTCTTGCTGTTGCAACAGTTCATAAGAACGCTGCACCGTATTTGGATTCACTTCAAAGACTACTGCTTGCTCTCGTATACTTGGAATTTTAGCTTCCTCTTCATAAACGCTCAACAAAATTTTTTCATGAATATGCTCAGCGATTTGCACATAAATCGGATTCCGCTTTTTGAAATCAATACTCATAATTGTTTTTCTTTTAATTGTACAAAATAACTCCAAGCGAGGAAAATGAGTACAGGTACAAATGTCAAGTAAATTCCATGTTGTATTTCAAATAAAGGTGGGATTTTGTATTTATCTAGCACAGCATCTTGGGCTTCAACTACCAAAGAAGAATAAGGGAACAAGGAGCCCGGATGATAAACGACATCACCTCCAAAAATAACTTGCGCTATGGCATAGTGCGCAAATAGATATCCTAAAAAGCATACAAAAAACAGGGACAACGAATAGAACAAGGCATTTTTTCGAAATCGTAATACGCCAATAAAAATGCAAAGACTTATTATCCAACCAAGAAAAACAGGTAGTAGAAACAACTCGTTTAATTCAAGAGACACAAATCTATTTGATAACACTTCTATATTCGGATGCGTTGCGAATTTATCTTTAAGAAAAATGATAATCCAACGGTCTAGTACTTTGAATATACCAACAAATAGTAGGGTAAAGGCCCCGTAGCCAACAATAACATTCCCTACCCATTTTTCAAAAACACTAAAGGGTAAAGTCAAATAGGAAATCCCTATTGCTTCATTAGAAAATTCATTTGCCAAAATCCATGTATAAAGTATCGGTCCAAGAACTAATCCCATTGCAAATATGACATCTCGATTACCAATAAACCCTCCTGGTTCTATACTTGCAAACAAAAACAGTAATAAACCACATATTACAAGAATAAAAATCAAGGCTCCCAAAAGCTTGATCCCTCTTTCAAGAAATAACCGTTTGAGTAAGGTGACAAACCGTCTAAAATTAAATACATCATTCATAAGACATAGTTTTTTTGAGTGGACATGACTTCTTTTAATTTATCTGTTGCCATCACACTCGCTTTGAATAATTGTTCTAGATTGAGTGGCGTTTCTGAAGCACTTGTGTTTTCTTCTACAACGACATATCCACCGATTCCTTCTTCTTGCCATAGAATTGTATCCTCATTTTGTCTTTCTGGGTAAAAATTAAATGCAAGTTGCTCTGTAATTACACCCACATTGGCATTCAGCACTAATTCCCCTCGATTGACTATTAAAATATGATCCAATAGTATATCCAAATCCCGAACCTGATGCGTTGATATGATGTATATCTTGTCATCCGTCATGGTGGCGGCTACTAATTTTCTAAACTGACTTTTGGACGGGATATCCAAACCGTTGGTAGGTTCATCCATCACCACTACCGAGGTGTTACAAGCTAATGCAAAGGCGATATAGAATTTCTTCTGCTGTCCAAAAGAAAGGTTTTTGAGATTTTTGGTTTCTGGCACATCCAATTTATCTTGATATTCGCAAAAATGATCAAAAGAAAAATTAGGATACAATGCGCCATAGATACGTACAAAATTCAATGGCGAAATAGATGGAATATACACCTCTTCTGGAATCATAAAAATATCTTGTAAAAAAGAAGGCTTGCGCTGTTTCGGAATTGCACCATGTACGTGTACACTACCAGCTGTAGGATAGAGTAATCCAGCCATACTTTTGAGCAAGGTTGATTTCCCTTCTCCATTTTTTCCAAACAAGCCATAAATGATTCCTGGTTTGAGTTCCAAATTCAAGCTCTGGTAAATAGGCCTTCCCTTTCTATACGCAAATGAAAAATCCTGTAATGCTATCATTATTTTAGTGTATTAGTTAAATAGTACACTACAAATTAAAATATTTTATTTCATTAAAACAAGAGAAATGCTGATTTTTGAGTTTTTTATATTCTTCATAAGTTAACCTCCACGATCTTTTTCTGACCATGAAAATTAATCATCTTACACTTCCCTCAACCAAAGGCATTGTTCCCTCAATACAATAAACACTACAAGCAATCATCATTTTCATTACGGATAATAGGGCATACTTTCACAAAAAAACAACCATGAAAAACTTCTTTATTACCCTAGTAATATTCGCTACTGCATTAACACATGCTACAGAAAATCAAAAAAAGACACCTTCTACTATTGAAGCGGTAACGGTATACCTTAGCGGTGCACAAATACAACGTACCGCCATTATCAACGTGCAACCTGGTATCAATGAATTTGTCTTTAATAATCTTTCTCCCGATATCAATGAAAATAGTATTCAGGTAGCTGGACTTAAAAATACCATCATACGATCTATGAATTTTAATCTTGATTATTTAGAAAAAAAAGTGCTTTCTGAAGAGGTGAAAAAATTAAAAAACCAATTAGAGATCTTATTATCGAAAAGAAACTCTCAAGAAAATATACTCCTCGGTCTTACACAAGAACAGGACATATTAAACAAAAATCAACACATCAATAGTGACAAAACACTAATATCACTAGAGCGAGTCAAGGAAATATCGGAATATTATAGCTCACGTATTAGTGCCATTTATGATCAACGCTATCTTATAGAATTAAAAATAAAAGCCCTCGATAAAGAGATTGTTACTACTGAAAAGGAATTACAAAAAATACAAGGGGATGTAAAAGAACAACGAGGAACCATAAAACTCAAAATCGATGCCCAAAATGCTACTAATCTTGGCTTAGTGCTTACTTATAACATTGAGAATGCTGGTTGGTTTCCATTATATGATATAAAAGCTGTCAGCACAGAAAAGCCTTTAAAATTGACTTACAAAGCTAATATCTATCAACAAACAGGATGTGATTGGAAAAATGTCAAGCTAGTTTTGTCTACTGGTGACCCTAACACCAATAACACCAAACCAGTTTTAACCCCAAAACACTTGAATTTTGCCTATGGAAATATCTCAAAAAAAATATACCCTATCAGAAAATCGATATATAAATACAATCCAACTATAAAACAGGTAACTGGAATCGTAAAAGACCAAAGTGGTGGTCCTATACCAGGAGTCAATGTTATTGTAGCTGGCACATCCAATGGAACACAAACCGATTTTGATGGCGCTTACACTTTGGATATTCAAAATGGAAAGTCCATTACGTATTCTTATATTGGTTTTCAATCCGAAAGTATTCCTATCCATGCTTCTATGATGAATGTTACTTTACAAACTGATCCTAATGAACTAGATGAAGTTGTCCTTGTTGGATATGCTACTAAAACTAAAAAAATTGGCAAACAACGACCTCAATTTCATACTTCAGAACAAAAACCAACAACCTATAACAACACGGTCACCACCAAAGAAGAAGGAATTACGGCTACAAATTTTCAAATTACAAAAAAACACACCATCAAATCTAATGAAGAAGTAACCGTCATCGAAATTGATAATTTTGACATGCCTGCTGATTATGAACATTATGTAGCTCCAGAATTGAATCCAGATGTATTTCTTACTGCCAAAATAGGCAATTGGGAACAATATGATTTATTATCTGGTGATGCTTCCATATATTTTGAAGGTACCTATGCTGGAAAGACCTATATAAATCCGTTAGAAACTACAGACAAACTCATTATTTCTTTAGGGATTGACCCAGGGGTTATCGTGAAACGAAAGTTATTAGACAACTTCAAAAGCAAATCCTTTATTGGAACAACTAAAGCTATCGATCGTGCTTATGAGATCAGTATCAAAAATAATAAAAGTGTTCCTGTGAACCTCATCATGGAAGATCGCATTCCTGTAACACAAAACAAAGAGATAAAAATTGATGATTTTCAAGTTGGTGACGCCAAGTTTACTGCTAAAAAAGGAATCCTAAACTGGAAGCTAGACCTTGCAAGCAAAACCGTTGTAAAGAAAACATTTTCATACCGTGTTAAATATCCAAAAAACCAACAAATCAATTTATAAGCAAGGATCTAAATCAATTTGAACTTCTAGTCATCAATTAAAATCTTTACCTTTAGCTTTATCAAAAAAATAAACCATGCAAAAATTCTTCCTTCTTCTTTTTAGCGTAACTACAATCGTATCTTATGCTACTGATGGCAAAAAAACACCTTCTACAATAGAAGCCGTGACGGTCTACCTCAACGGTGCGCAAATCCAACGAACTGCTGTCTGCAATATCGTAGCTGGTACTACAGAATTGATTTTTAATGACCTCTCTCCTAGCATCAATGAAAATAGTATTCAGATTTCTGGACTTAAAAATGCTTCGATAGTATCAATGAACTACAACATCGATTATCTGGAAAAGAAAGCCGCGTCGGAGGAGGTTAAAAAGCTAAAAACTGCATTAGAGGTGCTTTTAGCTAAAAAAAATAAGCAAGACAATCTCTTACTAGGATTAGCACAGGAACAAAAAGTATTAGAGAATAACCAACGTATTAATAGTGAAGAAACACAACTTTCTCTTGATCGCGTAAAACAAATCTCCGAGTATTATCGCAGTAGAACTACCGCGATCAATGACAAGCGATTTACCATTAACAAAAGCATCACTGAACTACATAAAGAAATTACGAATCTAAAAAAGGAATTGCGTAAAGTACAAGGTAATGCTATAACACAACGTGGTGAAATCAAGATCAAAATTGATGCACCAAAAGCCACCAATCTTGGACTGCAAATCACCTATAACATTCGCAATGCAGGATGGTTTCCATTATACGATATCAAAGCAGTCAATACCGAAAAACCCCTAAACATCGCCTACAAAGCAAATGTCTATCAACAAACCGGTAGCGATTGGAAGGACGTCAAAATAACACTCTCTACCGGAGATCCAAATACGAATAATACCAAACCAACCCTGAACCCAAAATATTTGAATTTTGTATATAATAGACCTTTAATGCGTAAACGCGCTCAAGGTGTTGCAGCTATGTCTAAAGCACAAGCAGCACCTGCTATGGAAATGGATGATAGCGCTTTGCAAGAAGTTGCTGAGGAAGAACTAGCTGCTCCTGTCCCTCCTGCTTACAATAATACGGTAACTGCCAAACAAGAAGGAATTACTAATACCAGCTTTCAGATTACCAAAAAATATACGATTAACTCCAACGAAGAGGTAACAGTAATCGAAATTGATAATTTTGAAATGCCAGCGGAGTACGAACATTATGTTGCTCCGGAAATGAATGAGGATGTATTCTTGACTGCCAAACTCGGGAATTGGGAGCAATACAATCTCTTAGCTGGAGAAGCTAACATTTATTTTGAAGGCAGCTATGCTGGGAAGACGCAAATAGATCCACAAGCGACTACAGAAAACTTGGTGATTTCGCTGGGCGTAGATCCAGGAATTGTGGTCAAAAGAAAGCAGTTGGACAATTTCAAGAGTAAATCCTTTATCGGAGCGACCAAAATTGTGGATCGCGGTTATGAGATCAGTGTCAAGAATAACAAAAACGTAGCCGTAAAACTTATTCTGGAAGATCGCATTCCTGTAACACAGAACAAAGAAATTAAGATCGAAGATTTCAAAATAGGGAATGCCAAATACAACACCAAAAAAGGAATCTTGCAATGGGAGTTAGCAGTTCCTAGCAAAGGATCCGAAAAGAAACAATTTTCTTATCGTGTAAAATATCCAAAGAATCAACGTATTAATTTGTAGAGACGTAGCATGCTACGTCCCTACAACACAAACACATGTTACGTCGCTACAACATCAACATACCAAGTCGTTACGAATTATGCTTTATAATTATCATCCCAATTTTTAACATGGGGTTCTCCTAATTTATCAACGCTTTTGGCTACCACCATGGATACTGCTGCATCCCCTGTTACATTGACCACCGTACGACACATATCCAACGGGCGATCAACTGCAAAAATTAAGGCCAATCCCGCTTCCGGGATTCCGGCTTGTCCTAATACGATGACCAACATCACCATGCCCGCACCGGGCACCGCTGCAGAGCCCATAGAGGCTAATGTTGCCGTTGCAATAATGCCTAACTGCGCCCCTATACTCAAATCCATCCCAAACGCTTGTGCTATAAAAACCGCTGCTACCGCTTGATACAAACTCGTTCCGTCCATATTGATGGTCGCTCCGATTGGGAGAACAAAACTCGCTACCTCTTCTTCTACTCCTAGATGTTCTTCTACTCGTTCCATGGTGACTGGTAAGGTTGCTGCACTAGAACTTGTAGAAAAGGCTAATAATTGTGCTGGCGAAATTCCATTAATAAAGAATTTGGGCGTTTTCTTAGTAAAAAACCATACCACCAAAATATAAACGCCAATCATCAACGCCAATCCGATCACTACACTCACCGCATACATTCCTAAAGCCGCAAACAAATCGGCGCTTGGCGCTTCTACAATTAATGCTGCTAATAGTGCAAATACTCCATAAGGTGCCGCCAACATAATAATATCAATCAATTTTAGGATCACATCATTAAAACCATCAAAAAAATCTTTGACAGCTTTTGACTTTTCTTCTGGGATTAAAATCAACCCCATACCAAAGAAAATTGCAAAGAAAATTACCTGTAGCATTTTGCGGTTATCACTAGCAGCGCTAAATATATTACTTGGCACTAAATCCACCAACGCTTGTAAGGGGCCTGTTCCTTTTTGCTTGGTCGCATCGGCAATCTTAGAGCTTGCATCGCCCTGATAACTTTCGATAAGCTCTGTACGGGTTTGTTCGGTAATACTAGCTCCTGGCTGTACGATATTTACCACTACCAAACCAATACTCACAGCAATAACTGTAGTGACGACATAGGTAACAATAGTTCTTAACCCCATTTTGGAAAGCTTGGAAATATCCTTGAGATCAGAAACACCTTTGATTAAAGAAGCTAGAATTAACGGTACAGCAATCAATTTTAACGCATTAATAAAAATAGTTCCAAAAGGCTTGATCCAATCGCCGATAAATGATGATCCCCATTCGAATTGTGTTAAAATCAACGCAAATACGACTCCAGCTACCATTCCTATCAATATTTGCCAGTGCAATGCTATTTTTTTCATAAAATATGATCTTCTATGGTTAGTATGGGTGTGAATATATAAATAATGTTAAGATTATTGTCGTTGATTTCTATTTTGAGGCGTTAATATTTTTATAATACTAAAGCTGCCGTCATAGATCTTGAACATTTTTTTAGATATTACAAAGAAATCCAATCACTAAAACCTCCTTTGATGAAGTGTTTTATCTATACTTGTAGTACACTAATTCCATTCCTGTTTTTCGCTTGTAAAAGCCCTAAAAACACACCTCATCCAAAGCAGCCAACTCCGTTAACTTTTATAGATGAATATGTGATTCCGAGTAATACATTTATGGATAGTTTAGCTATTGGCGGACTTTCTGGTATTACCTACTACAATGGCAACTATCATATGGTCTCTGATGACCCCAAAATGCCACGTTTCTTTACCGCAGCTATAAATTTTAGCAAAAAAGGTATCGATACGGTCCGTTTTGAAAAAGTTACCCGCATTGTAGATTCCCTTAGTGTATTTGATAAAAAGACACATTTGGACCTTGAGGATATCTGCATTTGGTCTCCAGACACATTAGTTTTTACAGGAGAAGGTTTTATCAAAAAAGCTTTAGATCCTACAATTATAACGACTAGTAACAAGGGAGTAATACAAAACCAATTTGAACTCCCCTCCTATTTTGCTAGTGATCCTGAACATAAAAACCGCCCGCGCCACAATGGTGTTTTTGAAGGTCTAACTCCAAGTTATGATCATAAGGGAATATGGGCCGCCACCGAATTGCCATTAATTTTAGATGGAGAGGAACCAACTTATACAAAAGGAGGTACTCCTGTACGTATTACCTATTTTGATTACTCGACAAAAAAAGCGACTTCACAATTTGCTTATCCCTTGGATAAATTAAGTAAAGATCCCAAAGGTGCTTTTGGGGTAAATGGGGTCACAGCAATCCTGCAATTAGATACAGCTACTTTTTGGATATTGGAACGCGCTTATTCCAAAGGATATGGCAATCAAGGGAATTCTGTAAAACTATACGAAGCTAGGACTCAAAACACATCTAACACTCTGGATATATCCGCTTTGGATGGTCAAAAAATCACCTTGGCCTCCAAAAAATTAGTGTTTGATTTTGAAACGATTCGTGATCAATTAACGGATGCTATTATTGATAATATCGAAGGGATGACCTTTGGCCCAATACTAGAAGATGGTTCCCAGTCAGTACTTTTCGTTTCGGATAACAATTTTAATCCTTC
>CAZYRG010000082.1:3615-13111 GCA_964650425.1 uncultured Flavobacteriaceae bacterium | reverse complement strand
TTGCAGTAGTAAAACAATGATCAATAAAGGATTGTATTCCTTGGCCACCATTACTTGTTGCAGCATTTCTAAACCAAACATCTGTCAAAACTCCTTGATTATTGGTGTAATTTAGTCTATATCCAGCTGTACCATTATCGTTAATAACCTCATTAATAACATCCCATTCATCAAACTTACCTCCTGTATAGTTTTTACAATAGGTAAGAATAGCAGTGATGTAATTCGTTGCAAATTGTTTGATCTGAGCATCATCCCACGTGTACGCAATATTCTCGAACCAACTAGGAGTTCCATTATGCCAGATTAGGGCATGACCACGTACAATCGCATTGTTTGCTGTACCAAAATCCATAAGATTATCAAGATACTGCGTATTGATATCATCCATGTCAACATTTAATAAGTCATTTTGAGCAGTACTTTTTAATAGCAAAAATGACTTATGATTGTTCTCTGCTACAACGGCATTAAATTCTCGTTGAACAGTAGGGATATATTCCGTTTCGTTTCCAGACCCTTGAAAATAATTAATATTCAATATCGTGCCAATATATTTGCCTTTGGCATCGGCTGCCTCTTTTAAGGTCGTTTGTGCGGATAAACTTCCAAGAATCAACAGTACAGATACAAAAAGGAGGCTCTTGATCGTTTTTTTTAATTGCTTTTTCATGTGTGAAGGGTAGGTTTGTTTCATAATTTTAAGGGTTGTTTCTATTTTTTAAGATTTATTTAGGAAGGTTATCAAAGATAACTATTTTTTGACAACTATATAACTCATTGATGTACAGGATTATAAATCAAAAAAATGCTTTTTTTACAAAACGTAAAAAAAGCATTTTTATAATAAGTATTTAATAAACTTGTATCGTTATACCTGGGAACTCAACGTATCCGATACAACTATTAATTAATTAAGAAATTTTACTAAGTTCTGCTACGAATAATGGTCTTCCAGACATCATTGCATTTACTTTAGTTCTAATTTCTAATAATTTTGCTTCGTTTTCGACATTTGCGATCACTTCGTCAATTAACTCCACTACCGCCAATACGTCTTGTTCTAATAACCCCCTTGTCGTTGCTGCCGCAACACCAATTCGGATACCAGAGGTTACAAATGGTGACTGATCATCAAATGGAACCATATTCTTATTAACCGTAATATCGGCAACTCCCAAAGCTTCTTCAGCTTGCTTTCCAGTCACGCCTTTATTTCTTAAATCAATCAACATCATGTGATTGTCTGTACCGTCCGAAATGACTTTGTATCCTTTTTTGACAAAAGCATCGGCCATCACACTTGCATTTTTCTTTACTTGAACCATATAATTCAAGAAATTATCGGTCAAAGCTTCTCCAAAAGCAATCGCTTTTGCAGCAATAATATGCTCTAGTGGCCCTCCTTGATTCCCTGGAAAAACAGCACTATCTAATAAGGACGACATTTTACGTAATTTACCACTCTTCAAAGTAATCCCAAATGGGTTTTCAAAATCTTTACCCATTAGTATCAATCCACCTCTTGGTCCACGCAATGTTTTGTGTGTCGTAGTCGTTACAATATGACAATGGGGCATTGGATCCGCAATCAATCCTTTGGCTATTAAACCTGCCGGATGTGCAATATCAGCTAAAAGAATTGCTCCAACACTATCTGCAATCTCACGGAAACGCTTATAATCAATCTCTCTAGAATAGGCTGATGCACCAGCAATAATTAATTTTGGCTGCTCTGCGGTCGCTATTTCTTGAATTTTGTCATAATTCAATCTTCCTGTTGCCTCTTCTACACCATAAAAAACAGGATTATATAATCTCCCCGAAAAATTTACTGGAGAACCGTGTGTCAAATGCCCGCCATGAGAAAGGTCAAAGCCTAAAATTTTGTCTCCAGGTTTAATACAAGCATGAAAAACTGCCGTATTTGCTTGCGAACCAGAATGCGGTTGTACATTAGCGTAAGCAGCTCCAAAAAGTTCTTTTGCCCTATCAATAGCAATCTGCTCTACTTCATCTACTACTGCACATCCACCATAATAACGCTTACCGGGATACCCTTCAGCATATTTATTGGTCAGTACAGAACCAGCAGCTTCCATCACTTGTTCACTAACAAAGTTTTCTGAAGCAATAAGCTCTATACCATTAAGTTGTCTTTCTTTTTCTTTCTGAATTAACTCAAAAATTTGTTCGTCGCGTTGCATTGGCATTAGGGTTTGTTAAATAAAATGCAAAAATAGTAAAATACTCTCATTAAATAATAGAGAAATTCTATATTTAATATGGATTTACTAATCATCGTATAAATAGTACTAATAAGAATACTTACATGCCCAAAATAGCCAACGATCCCAATAGAAAAACTTGGATCACAACCACTCCTGATACTGATTTTCCCATTCAAAATATTCCTTTCGGAGTTTTTTTAACTCCTGATGATATTATTACAATCGGTACTCGTATTGGTGATACGGTCATTGATTTGGGGGCCTTACATCAATTAGGATATTTTAAGAACATACCTCTTACCGATGATATATTTTTGCAGGATACACTTAATGATTTTATCTCCGATGGACAGAAAACCTGGCGATTAGTAAGGAATCGTATTGCCCTACTTTTTGATATCGAAAATCAGGAATTACAGCAACAAAAAAAGCATTGCGAAGCGGTACTTTTTACTATTGACGAAGTAGAAATGCAAGTTCCGGTTCAAGTCGGTGATTATACAGATTTCTATAGTAGTATGGAGCATGCCACTAATGTAGGTACCATGTTTCGTGATCCGGACAATGCCTTATTACCCAATTGGACACATATCCCTGTTGGTTATCACGGCAGGAGTAGTTCTATTATCACTTCAGGTACTGCTATTCATCGTCCTAAAGGACAGGTATTACCAAAAGATAGCTCTAAGCCCGTTTTTGGCCCTTCCAAATTGGTTGATTTTGAATTAGAAATGGGATTCATTACTACAGATGCCAATATTTTGGGCGAATCTATCCCCGTAAATGAAGCAGAAGATCATATTTTTGGGATGGTCTTACTTAATGATTGGAGTGCACGTGACATCCAGAAATGGGAGTATGTTCCACTAGGTCCATTTTTGGCTAAAAACTTTGCAACTTCTATATCACCTTGGATCATTACCTTAGATGCTTTACAACCGTTTAAATGTCAAGGTCCGGAACCTATACAAGAACAACTACCATATTTACAAACTATAGGTCCCAAGAGCTACGACATTAATTTGGAAGTAGCCATACAACCGCCATCGCGGGAAGAAACCGTGGTTTCTAAATCCAACTTCAAGTATCTATACTGGACCATGAGTCAACAATTAGCGCATCATACGGTTAATGGCTGTCCAGTACAATCTGGAGATCTCATGGGAAGTGGCACCATCTCTGGCCCTACACCTGACAGTTACGGCTCTATGCTAGAGCTTACATGGAAAGGAGAAAACCCTATTACCTTGGCTGATACTACCACTAGAAAATTCATCCAAGATCATGATACTGTTATTATGCGAGGTTTTTGTCAAAATGCAACTACGCGTATTGGTTTTGGAGAAGTCAGAACGGAATTATTGCCCATTTTTGATAAGAATTCGAAATAGCTAGCTTACAAAAATTGGCAATCTCTTTAAAATGATTAATTTTCGAGGGCTAATTCTTATTCTCCAATAATGGCACAAAGCGGAATTCACCTAATTCAGTCTTTTCGAACTCCTTTTCGGATTTACGAATAAAAAGTGTCATAATTTGCGGATCGTCACCCACTGGAATGACCAAACGTCCCCCTACCGCGAGTTGACTTAGCAAGGGTTTTGGCACATAGGGTGCTCCTGCAGTAACGATAATTCCTTTATACGGCGCATACTCTTCCAAGCCTTTATAGCCATCGCCAAAAGACAAGTATTTAGGCCTGAAACCCAATTTAGAAAGTAATAGTTTGGTTTTTTTGAATAACTCTTGCTGTCGTTCGATACTATATACTTTGGCTCCCATAGTACATAGTACTGCCGTTTGATAGCCTGACCCTGTACCGATTTCAAGGATTTTATCGCCTTTAGTAAATTCTAACAATTCACTCTGAAATGCCACGGTATAGGGTTGCGAAATGGTTTGCCCTGCTCCTATCGGAAAGGCTTTATCTTGATAAGCATGATCTTCAAAGCCAGAATCCATGAATAAATGTCTGGGAATCTTATTGATAGCGCTTAGCACTTCCTTACTTAGAATTCCCTTATCTCTTAATATTGCTACTAATTGTTTTCTTTTCCCCTGGTGTTTTAAAGTATCTCTCACGTATGCTAACTGAAGTTCTATAATTGGCTTGCTAAAATTACACAAAGATTTCTAAGTTCGAACGAATTTCTACACGAAGTTTTAGTAAAAAATATAAATTGGAACGTTCTTTTTTTTACAGTAAAACAGTATTTACACCCTATAAATCAAATATTTATTGTAAATTAATTGTCATAATTATCATTTTTTTGAAAAAAACACTCTTCAAATACCTCCTAGTTATTATCCTTCCATCTCTACAAGC
This sequence comes from uncultured Flavobacteriaceae bacterium, assembly GCA_964650425.1. Taxonomy (GTDB): domain Bacteria; phylum Bacteroidota; class Bacteroidia; order Flavobacteriales; family Flavobacteriaceae; genus Aquimarina. The sequence goes on along the minus strand of CAZYRG010000082.1, from coordinate 8,554 downwards.
ACAGGAAGTATGCGAACTATCTATAAAACAATTCGATAGCATTCTTGATATTGCTATGAATGCCGCTAGAAAGAATAATGTATTATCTGCGATTAGAGTTACGGATAGCATTATCAAAATTACAAAAGAAGCAGAACCAGAAGGAAAAGACTATGTTTTGGGACGTGCGTATAATATTGTAGGTATGACCAATGTCTTTTTAGATGACAAGGAACAAGCTCTCTATAATTTCCAAAAAGCCTTAAAATATGCCTCCGAAATTGATAACGATAAGCTTAAAATACAGGTCCTAAATAGTCTTGGAGCATTGTATTTTGTCAAATACAAGAATTATCAAGCAGCGCTTGAATATTTTTATAAAGGCTTAGAAAAAGCAAAAAAGCTGAACCACACCGTAGCAATTGATATTCTATCTCTGAATATAGCAGAGTGTCTTATGTATATCGACAAATATGATAAATCAATTAAATACATACAACCCATTTTAGAAAAATTAGATACGAAAGAGGATCCACTCTTTAAATCATTCGCGTATCATTTGATGGCCTTATACTACACACATAAGGAACTTTACAAAAAATCAGAAGAGTATTATGAAAAAGCATTAGAAATAGACGAACCATTAAATTTTCATAGAGGCTTATATCGAAATTATACCAATGCTTCACAGATGTTTGCTACGCAAAAAAAGCATGATACGGCGTATGTTTTATTAACTAAAGCCTTAAGTATTAAAGATTCTCTTATTGATCAACAAAATAAAGTGCAAAAAGCGGCTATCGCAGCAAAATTTAGACTCGATGAATACCAGCAAAGCCTTAATGAGTTAAAAATTGAAAATATACAAGTCACCAAAAAATCCAACAAAAGACAAATATTTAATACCATTAATATTATTGTTTCGCTCATATTAGTATCCCTTTTAGGAACACTATTATACTTTTTCTTGGAAAGAAGAAAATCTCAAAAACTTTTAGAGCACCAAAATAAAGAATTGGAAATTCAAAAAAACAGAGCGGAACATTTTGCTAAAACTAAATCTCAGTTTATCTCTACGGTAAGTCATGAATTACGTACCCCAATGTATGGAGTAATTGGACTCACCTCTATCCTCATGGAGAATAATCGATTAAATAAAAAGGATATGGAGTACCTTAAATCCTTGAAATTCTCCAGTGATTACCTTTTACATTTGATCAATGACGTACTAGAAATTAGTAAGATAGAAGCCGAGGAAATACATTTACAATCTACGCCATTTGATATCAAAAAGCTGCTAGAAAATATTACGAATCCTTTTAAAAATGATGCAAACGAGCGAGGGAACTCTATTCATCTAGTGATCCCCGAAACGATTCCTAGATTTTTAAAAAGCGATACTGTACGACTTAGTCAAATATTATTTAATCTAATTGGTAATGCCGTGAAATTTACTAATGACGGTGATATATGGGTACGTCTAACATTACTGGAAACACTAGGTCAAAAAGTAAAGATCTTATTCGAAGTTGAAGACAATGGCCCAGGAATACCAAAAGATCAACACGAAAAAATATTTGAGAGTTTTGCGCAACTGGAACGGTATGAAAATGAAAATTCTTTTAAAGGTACTGGCCTTGGTTTAGCCATTGTTTCAAAATTAGTCTCTTTATTTGACAGTAAAATTCAGCTAAAAAGCGAGATAGGAAAAGGTACTATCTTCTATTTTGACCTTGTCGTAGAAACGGCCGCTACAGCTGCCACCAAAGAAGAAAAACATGAAGAATTAGTTTTTGGGGATTATAAAATTCTAGTTGCTGAGGACAATAAAATTAGTCAAATAGTTACGAAAAGAATTCTTGAGAAAGAAAACCTAAAATGCGATATAGTAAACAATGGTCGTGCTGCAATTGATGCTGTAAAAAATCAAGAATATGATCTCATTCTTATGGATTTACATATGCCTGTTATGGATGGTATTGCGGCAACTAGAGGAATTCGCAAATTCAACAAAGACATCCCCATTATAGCACTCACTGCTTCTGATATAGAAGATGCAAAACGTGAAATTACGGATAATGGTATTGATGATTTTATTATCAAACCTTTTGATAACTATGTTTTTTACCAAAAAATTCATAAATATTGCTCCAAAACCATGGATTATAGTTCTTAAACAATAATCCAGATCATTTAGCTTTTTATTAAGAATCCCTATACAAAAAATGCTATTTTTGTGTAAAATCATATCACTATGCTAAAAGTTGGAGTTTTGGGTGCGGGGCACTTAGGAAAAATTCACTTACGTCTATTAGAACAATCCGAAAATTATGAATTATTAGGCTTCTTTGACGCCAGTACCACGCAAGCTAAAGCCATTGTAGAAGAATTTGGCTATACGCTTTTTGACTCGGCAGAAGCATTGATTGCTGCCGTGGATGTAGTTGATATTGTTACTCCTACTTTTGCGCATTTTGATGTGGCCAAAAAAGCTATCGAACAAGGGAAGCATGTTTTTATAGAAAAACCTATCACCAATACGGTAGTCGAAGCCGAAGAACTCATCGCTTTGAGTCAAAAACATCAAGTACAAGGACAAGTAGGCCATGTAGAACGCTTTAATCCTGCTTTTACTGCTGTATCAAAAATGATTGATAATCCGATGTTTATAGAAACGCATCGTTTAGCGGAGTTTAATCCTAGAGGGACTGACGTTCCTGTGGTTTTAGATCTGATGATCCATGATATAGATGCGATCCTAAGTGTCGTAAAATCCAAAGTAAAAAACATCAGTGCTAGCGGTGTTGCCGTAATCAGTGAAACTCCAGACATTGCAAATGCGCGTATCGAATTCGAAAATGGTTGTGTAGCAAACCTTACAGCAAGTCGTATTTCATTAAAAAATATGCGCAAATCACGTTTTTTTCAGAAAGATGCCTACATATCTGTTGATTTTTTAGAAAAAAAATGTGAAGTGGTCAAGATGAAAGATGCGCCAGAAAATCCTGATGATTTTGCCATGATCTTACAAAATGCAGAAGGGGTCAAGAAACAAATTTATTTTGCTAATCCTGAGGTGCCTAGTAATAATGCTATCCTTGATGAATTAAATGCTTTTGCAAAAGCTATTAATGAAGGCTCCACTCCTATTGTATCATTACAACAAGCGACTGATGCGTTGCGTGTAGCATTACAGATTATTGCTTGTTTTTAAAAAGGTTTTTATTAATGAAAGTAGTTTAAGCTTTTTCAATACAAATACCATCACACAAAAATAACGACACTATGAAAAATATAGCAGTTATAGGCTCCGGAACTATGGGAAACGGAATTGCCCATACTTTTGCACAATATGGATACAAAGTACAGCTTATTGATATTTCGAAGGCTGCGTTGGATAAAGGCATTCAGACCATCACCAAAAATCTACAGCGCATGGTGGATAAAGAAAAAATCAGTGATATTCAAGCCCAGGAAACACTAAATAATATTTCTACTTATACGGATTTAAAGCAAGGTCTAGAATATGCGAGTCTTGTGGTAGAAGCTGCAACGGAAAATCTGGATCTCAAGCTCAATATTTTTAAACAATTAGATGAAATCTGTCCCGATGACACAATTTTGGCTACCAATACTTCGTCCATATCCATTACCCAAATCGCGGCAGTTACCAAGCGCCCAGAAATGGTTATTGGAATGCATTTTATGAACCCTGTGCCATTAATGCCCCTTGTTGAAATTATTAAAGGGTATAACACTAGTAATAGCGCTGTAGAAACAGTTACCTCACTTGCTACGGTATTGGACAAAACCCCAGTTTTAGCAAATGATTACCCTGGTTTTGTCGCTAATCGAATCTTAATGCCAATGCTCAATGAGGCGATCGAAACCTTATATAATGGTGTAGCGGGTGTCAAAGAGATCGATGCTATTATGAAACTTGGAATGGCACATCCTATGGGGCCATTGCAATTAGCTGATTTCATTGGTTTGGATGTTTGCTTATCTATTTTGGAAGTCTTATACAATGGTTTTAAAAATCCAAAATATGCACCTTGCCCTTTATTAGTTAATATGGTTCGTGCAGGAAAATTAGGTGTTAAAAGCGGAGAAGGATTCTACGACTATTCACAAAGTAGAAAAGCGGAAATTGTAGCTGCAGGTTTTCAAGATAAAATAACTACATGAAATGTACTCTGGTCATAGCGTTCATTACTACTTTATGGCTTGGGAGTCTCAATATTGACTTTGATATTATTCAAACAGCACCTTTTATTACATCTGCAGATCTAAAAGAATTGTTCCGTGAAAATCCTGATTTTATTGCGCAATCATTTGATTTCCCAATAGGAAAACCGAATGCAAAGGGCTACTATAATGCACAAAAATTTACAATAAACAATCATCTTGGAGATGACTGGAATGGTGTTGGTGGAGGCAATACGGATCTTGGTGATCCCATCTATGCTATTGGCAATGGCTATATAACTTTTGCCGAAGATGTTAGTGGTGGATGGGGAAAGGTCATTCGTATTATACACCAGTACAACAATACCTATTATGAGTCACTTTATGCTCATTGTGACACTATTCTTGCAGAACCAAATTGTTTTGTAAAAAAAGGTGATCAAATCGCTACGATAGGAAACGCAGATGGAATATACTATGCACATCTACATTTAGAGGTTCGTGATAGTATCTTTATGGACATTGGTGGTGGTTATGCCGAAGACACTTCTGGATATTTGGATCCTACTAAATTTATCAAATCGCACTAATATGGCACAGGTACTCCCTTTTAAAGCTATACGTCCCGAAACGGATAAAGTGAAACAGGTCATTTCGGAATCTTATGAGAACTATAGCGAAAAAGAGCTTGCGCAAATACTGGCCACAAACCCCTATTCGTTTTTACACATTATCACAGCGGGAACTACACCCGACAGACCAAAACTTCCTA
>CAZYRG010000082.1:0-3515 GCA_964650425.1 uncultured Flavobacteriaceae bacterium | reverse complement strand
CTATTGACACATTGATCAAAGCAACCGTATCTACGGCTGCTACGTATGACTTTGTAATCAACAACCAAGAACATCATCAGCTTTGGATGCTCAATGACCAAAAAATTGTAGCTGCACTCGAAAACGCTTTTTCCACAATCCCAGAACTCTATATTGCAGATGGGCATCATCGTTGTGCCTCCTCATCAGAATTAGCCTATATAATGCAGTCAAGAGAGGCAAATAGTCCTAAAAATGAATCGTATAATTACTTTATGAGTTTTTTGTTATCTGAATCACAACTAAAAATACAAGAATTCAACCGACTGTTAGTTGATCTCAATGGGCATTCTGTAGCACAATTACTGGATCAAATTGCGCAAAATTATCACATAGAACGCTTTGCATCACAAGACCAGCTGATACTTTCCAGTGATACGCAATTTTCTATGTATCTCGACAATGCTTTTTATCGTCTTACACTCAAACAGGAATCCTATACGTTTACAGATGCGCTGAGCCATCTAGCTCCACAATTACTGAACACCACCATTCTACAGCCTATTCTGGGGATTACCGATGTGAGAAAGGATCCTAGAATTCAATATCACTATGCAAAAGATCCCTTATCTGAAATCAAGAAATTGGTTGACAGTACTACCTACAGCATTGGATTTGGCATGCAAGCTGTCTCTGTGTCTGCTTTAAAAGAAATAGCAGATGCTGGTCTCAAAATGCCGCCTAAAAGCACCTATGTTATCCCTAAACTCCCTAGTGGATTGCTTTTATATGAATTCTGAAGAAACGTCTGACAGCTAATTCGTATGACTGAGCAAAATGCTCATTTTTATAAAATGCCTACTCTAGCGTGCGGATTTTGCTAATTTATACAGGATTAATTCACTGGGATTCGGCCACGGCTTTGGACGTTCTTTATCTCCATTGGAACTAAGTGATTCCCATTTTAGTATATAACGTGTGTGTCTGTTCTCTGACTTACCACTATCTCCAGCAGTCTGAATACTCAAACCAGGAAAACTTCCTTGTACATTCAAAGCAGCTACAAAGCTTTTTGGCTTTGACACTTCTCTTATTGGATGCAATTTTTTGTTCAGTAAAATGGTACCGTAACCATGTTTAATATGCCAATAATCCACTTCATAATTCCCCTCTTTGTTGATTCCAAAACCTTCGATTTTAAGCTCTGATCCTCCTAAGCTTCCTCTACCAGAAAATTCCCAGCGATGCTTCCAATTGGTGATTTTTGTATAACTCCATTTTTCACCTTCTAATTGCGCAGCAGCATAAAGCTGTAAATTCCCTTCCAAATCATATTTGTGATAGACAAAAACAGGCTTGTTATTCTCATCCAAACAAAGTTTAGCAGCTAAATTAATAATCCCTCCTTTTGGCGGAATTGGATCTACAATCAATGTCCTCTGGTCAAGTGTTGCGGGCAAGGTAATCCTTTGCCCAAATACATCAAACCAATTTTTTAAATCTGGACTTTTCATGTAAGACAAATCATGATTTGTTGAGCAATCTGGCGTATCGCGCCATACCCAATACACATGATACCAATTATCCTTCATAATACGCGGTTGTGATTGATAGGCGTTCATCAGTCCCTGTCCATCCGTCAAAGGAACATCTAGCATTCTGTACCATTTCTGTGTTTCGCAAGAATAACTGTTATAGATTTCATTACCATTCCCACTTCCTCCAATACGGTAATGAAACAGCAACTCCCCTTCTTTGGTAAACATAAATTTGGGATATGTACAGCGTTTTTCATCGGCCCCAATCATGGACATCTCTTGTTCAAGAGTGAAAATATCATTAGGTTTCAAACTCTTGAAATAGGTAATGGGGTTTACATGCATATTTCCTGATAAATGAATAAAATCATTTTTGTCCACTCCTATGGTCAGGTAATTATGACTATCCCAACCCAAAACTGTGCTAGTTCCAGAAGCAGTTTCTCGAGAGGTTGCTGGCAATGTTTGCAAATCAAATTTTTGATCTTCTAAATTTCGCTGTCCTACAACAATGTTTCGTGTTGCATTATAATAGGCAATATATTGCCTGTTTTTGTGCGTATATAAAGAAAAACCTACGCGATGTCCTGCCCATACAGAATCTATGACTATTTTTTGCAAAATAGATTCGGTGTTTTGATTGCTATTCTTAATAGTACCGATTGTTATTTTTTGTCCATAAGAGCAAAAAAAATGGATGATGAGTAATAAGGTACTTACTTGTTTCATTTTGTAAAGCGTTATTTTTCAATATACACAAAAGTCCTTTTGATAGCTTGTTTTTGACAAATTTTACAGTTATTCTACTTGCATTTTGACTAATTACAAATTATTAACGCATAAAAAAACCCATCAAGAAGATGGGCCTTATTTTTTCAAAAACTGAAAATTGTATTAGTCAAGTACTTTGACATTTACTGCGTTCAATCCTTTTCTTCCTTCTTGTAGGTCAAACTCTACAACGTCTCCTTCACGGACCTCGTCAATTAATCCAGAGATGTGTACGAAATGTTCTTTGTTTGATTCTTCTTCTGTAATAAATCCGAATCCTTTCGTATCGTTGAAGAATTTTACTGTTCCTTTGTTCATTGTAATGTATTAAATAAATTATATAAAGCAACAAATGTACTATTAATATCTCAGCATCCTAGACTTTTACAAATTAATTTGTTTTTTATTTTCTAAAAATAAAATTCTGAAAATGAAAAACTTACTACGACCCTATCTCAGAAGGACTAAAACAAATCTAACATTAAGGTTTCTATAACAGCTATGTTATATGCTTTCTTGGTACTAGAAATTATTTATCTGAAATAAAAATAGTCTTATAGATGAAACATATTTTTACAAATAAAAGCACCCAACTTAGCATAGAACTAAAGGTATAGCGCAAATACGATTATTGTTTGGCTACCTTTCTAAATACAGCATCCCCAGAATACTGACGTTGTTATTAGATTCGTTATCTGCCTCTAAAGTGGTCAGTCCGTAAGGTTTTTTGGGCAAGAATTGCGATGTAGATCCTCTAGTTTCAATTCCTATTCTTCCTGAATACTCCAAAAAATCTTCATTGTTTTGATCCGTTACAAAGTTTCGAGTTCCATCAGGTCGAGCAATTATTTTCATATTTGCTAGCACTTTAGGCTCGTCGGGTATAACCGCAGGAGCTCCTGTATCTTGATCTATATCCGTCGTAATGATAACAATAGGAAGGTTACTATCAGTAAATTCTTGTGCTGATAGTTGAAAAGAGAAAATGGGACTTATAAAAATATAGGAACAAGTTCTATAATTCTATATCCATTTTGGAAAAGAACGACTAAAAAAATAACTGAACATTCTGAATTAATTAAAGACGAAAGTATTAAGGTAGAACTTGAAAAAGTAAGAGAACGAATAAACAACGTATGTTAATGTATAAAAAACATAGGGCGTTTGTGCTTACCGAAAGGTCTGTGTTTATTTACAAAGTCCGCTAAATATAAAATTTGGCATTTA
>CAZYRG010000081.1:6461-13123 GCA_964650425.1 uncultured Flavobacteriaceae bacterium | reverse complement strand
GCATAAGTAGGTTAAGTTCATGGTAGATTTGGGGCAAAAAAAGGTGGATCTTTCCACCTTTTTTTATTTTATAGCAATTTCACTTTTCTCATTAGCATCTATACAACGCTAAATAAAAAAAGAGATTGCCCTTACAGACAATCTCTTTCGAATTTTTTCAATGTATATACAAAACTCTTACACTTATTTATTTTGCGCATAGCGTTTTGCTACTTCATCCCAATCAATTACATTAAAGAATGCTCCAATGTAATCTGGGCGGCGATTTTGGTAGTTTAGATAGTAGGCATGCTCCCATACATCCAATCCCAAAATTGGTGTTCCTCCACAACCAACACCTGGCATCAGTGGATTGTCTTGGTTAGGTGTACCACATACTTCTACTTTACCTCCTTCATGAACACACAACCATGCCCATCCAGATCCAAACTGTGTTGCTGCAGCTTTTTTGAACGCTTCTTTAAAAGCATCAAAAGACTCATAAGCAGCATCAATAGCAGCAGCCAAATCTCCAGAAGGTTTCCCTCCTCCATTAGGAGACATTACTTCCCAAAAAAGTGTATGATTATAATACCCACCACCATTATTACGAACGGCAGCGTTTGACTTATCAAGATTTGTAAGGATGTTATCTATCGTTTTTCCTGCTAGATCAGTTCCTTCAATAGCAGCATTTAGTTTTGAAGTATATCCCGCATGATGCTTATCGTGATGGATCTCCATAGTGCGAGCGTCGATATGAGGCTCTAATGCATCAAATGCATAATTTAATTTAGGTAATTCAAATGACATAATTACGTGTTTTATATTTTTCTATTGCTCTAAGCTACCAAAGTTACTAATTACACCTGTCAATTAAAATAAATTGATGTTATAAAATGATTAATCCAGTTATGAGTGATGGGTTTTTGTTTTTGAAAAAGTAAAAAGTAGAAAAACGAAATCGGAAAATAGAAACTTGTAAAACACCCCTATGATCCCCTCAAGGGGATATTTGAAAAAAATCCCGCAACAGTTTACCTCCTTGAAGAGCTTGTCCGCCGAAGGAGGAAGGGATTAAGGGAGGCGTAAAATGGTTGATGTTAAAATTAATAAAGTTTAAAAATAACTAAAAACGGTCAACTCTAATCAAGGAAGTACACTTTAAAAACTCTGAACTCATAACCCTGAACTCTAAACTAGAAAAACTATCTTCGTAATAAAAAGTTTTGACAACAACTGCTGCTTTTACGATCTACAATGCTTCTGCTGGAGCTGGAAAAACCTATACACTGGTCAAAGAGTATCTTATCAAACTTTTTAATTCCAAAAGATCGGATGGGTATCGAACCATTCTAGCAGTTACTTTTACGAATAAAGCTGTTGCGGAGATGAAAGCTCGGATCATCGAATATCTGCGTGCTTTTAGCCAAGATACTATTCCCAAAAAGTATGATCCAATGTTTCAAGAAATTCTAGTTGCGACAAAGCTAGATGAAGTGCGTTTACAGCAGCAATCCAGAAAGACCCTTAAAAGTATTATTCATAATTACGCAGCCTTTGACATTTTAACTATTGATACTTTTACCCATAGGATCATCAGAACCTTTGCAAATGACCTCGATATTCCAATGAATTTTGAGGTAGAAATGGATAGTGACTCCTTACTAGACGAAGCGATTGCATTACTTATTTCAAAAGTCGGTGTTGATCAAGCACTCACTAAAACTATTATTGATTTTGCTTTAAGCAAATTAGATGATGACAAAAGCTGGGACATAAGTCGTGAATTACATCAGTTTGGTCGATTGCTTTTTAGCGAAAATGACCGCCAACATCTTTCATCTTTAAAAAATAAAAAGCCTGAAGAATTTGATGCTTTGCGAAAGGCCGTTTTGATGCAACTAAACACGACAACATCCGAAATAACAACGGCGTCAAATAACATCTTAGAAACACTACAAAAACAAGGATTATCAGACGAGGACTTTTACCGAAAGCAGTTGCCCACTCACTTTAAAAGTCTTTTAGAAAACAAAGCAACTGCTAAATCTTTTGATGCCAAGTGGAAGCAAGATATCGAAAACACCCCTTTTTATACCACAAAACTTGATGATGACAAAAAAGAACGCATCGATCAAATTCGACCGCAACTAATCAGCTCCTTCCACAGTACCAAAGCTGCTTTTTTCAAACTACAACTATTACAAAATATCCATAAAAACCTAACGCCGCTTTCGATATTGAATGCCATCCAGACGGAATTGACCGCCATCAAAAAAGAGCGAAATATTCTTTTGATTTCCGAATTCAACAGTATTGTTAGGAATGCGATTAAGGATGAACCTGCTCCTTTTATTTATGAACGCTTAGGAGAACGCTATCGGGATTATTTTATTGATGAATTTCAAGACACCTCGGTATTGCAATGGCAAAATATGATTCCACTTGCTGACAATGCCCTTGCATCTGAAACGCTAGAAGGCAAAAAAGGCTCTATGACTATCGTTGGAGATGCAAAACAGGCTATCTATCGATGGCGAGGTGGCAAAGCGGAGCAATTTATCTCCTTATATACGGATGAGAATCCTTTTTCTGTAAAGGACAAAAATGTTCTGGAATTGCCTTGTAACTACAGAAGTTATTCCGAAATCATCAATTTCAACAATGCATTCTTTACGCATATTGCACAGGATTTTAGTACCGAAATAGACCAGCAACTCTATCGCATAGGAAATGCACAATTAACCAATAATAAAGACGGTGGTTTTATACAAGTCTCTTTTATAGAAGCCAACAATGTTGAGGAAGAAGATGAATTATACCCTTTAAAGGTATATGAAACCATTCAGGAGGTGTTGCAAAAAGACTATAAGTATAGTGACATTTGCATTTTGACAAGAAAACTACGGCAAGGAATCGCACTTGCAGATTTCCTTACCACCAAGGAAGTGCCGATTATTTCGTCAGAAACCTTATTGATCGGCAATGCTCCAGAAGTCAATTTTTTGATTGATATATTACGATTGTTTTCGCAACCTAATGACAAAACTGTACGTGTAACATTCCTTCATTTTTTGGCACGTCATACTGCAAAAACAAGCACTCATGATTTTATTAGCGCTTTACTTGACTTATCCTTACAAGCAATTTGTACGAATCTAGAAGCTTATGGCATTTTCTTTTCTTTTCATAAACTACAACAGCTTACACTTTATGAAAGTGTAGAATACTGCATTCAATGTTTTAATTTACATACCACCCCGTCTGCTTATCTTCAGTTCTTTTTGGATATTATTTTTGAATTTGGACAAAAAAACAGCACTGGGATTTCTGGATTCCTTTCTTATTGGGAACTCAAAAAAGAAAAACTAAGTATTGTAGTACCTACAGGAACAAATGCAGTGCAAATCATGACCGTTCATAAATCAAAAGGGTTAGAATTTCCTGTAGTTATATATCCTTATGTGAATGATGATATTTATTATGAAAAAGATCCCAAAACATGGTATCCTTTAGCACCAGAAAAATTTGCAGGCTTTGATCAAGGTTTTATTAATTATAATAGCGCTATTGCATCTTATGACAATGCAGGGGCGACTATTGTGGCAGAACGACAAGCACAACAAGAATTAGATGCGATGAATATCCTTTATGTTGCTATGACAAGAGCTGTTGAGCGATTATACTTGTTTAGTAAAAAAGAACTATCCGCCAAAGGGCTCCCAAATCCAAGAAAATACTCTGGGAAACTGATTCAATATATACAAGCACAGCAACTATGGGACCCACAAAAAGACACTTATAGTTTTGGCACTGACAAAAAGGTATCATTAGAAATGAAAACAAACCCCAACAAAGATTCGCAACCTTTCAAAAGGTTTTTTTGTTCTTCAAAAGAAACACATAATATCCATATCGTCACTAATGGAAATAAAATATGGGACAACAAACGCCAAGAAGCTATAGCAAAAGGGGTGCTATTGCATGAATTGTTAGCAAAAATTTATATTCCCGAAGACATTCCTAAAACTATTGAAAACGCCATCTTAAATGGAGAAATTACATTAGAACAAAAACCTGTTTTGTTAAAAGAATTACAAGACATTATAGCCCACCCTCTATTGACAGACTATTTTAATAATGAGTTACAAATTTTTAACGAGCGTGCCATATTACATAACGGAGCGTTTTATCGTCCTGATCGTTTAATAATAGATAAAAATCAAGCAATAATCATTGATTACAAAACTGGAAATGTAGCGACAAAACATAAAACTCAAGTACAACAATATGCTTCATTTATCAAAATCATGGGGTATGATATTAAAGCTGCATATCTTGTCTATATTACACCGTCTGTGACCGTAGTTCCTGTGCAAGATTAATGAAAAATCAAAACCCAATACGTTCAAAACCCTATGAAATATAACACTTAACCAAATTGTATTTTTTTTCAAACAATCGTCAGATTGTTATGTAATTAATAAAAATTTAGTAATTTTACCTTTGACGATAAAATTTAACATATTACATTTGTTCTTAATTAACACTTAAAATTTAATCTATTTTAATATGAAACATCTTAGCAGATTTTTAGTTGCTACACTAATGGTACTGTGTTTTAGTACAGTGACAGCACAAGACAAAAACCACCCATGGGCTATAGGGATTGGGGTCAATTCGGTTGACTTATTCCCAGTTGGTGAACCAGCTCCATTAGGAGATTTCTTTGACGAAATCACAAACGTAGAAGACCACCACAACATATTACCATCCGTTTCTCAGATATCTGTTGGACGCTATGTAGGTTCTGGATTTACCTTTACAGCTTACGGAACTATCAACAGAATTGATAAGTTTGGAGATGCTGCAGTTGATGATTTAGCATATTACGGTATAGATGGTATTATCTCTTATAGTTTCCGTGAAGTATTTAATTCAAAGTGGCTAGATCCTTTCTTAGGAGTTGGTGGAGGTTACACATGGGTTGATGATATAGGTTTTGGTACATTAAATGGTCAAGCTGGTTTCAACTTTTGGTTAACTGAAAATTTCGCTTTGACAGTTACTACTATGTACAAGCATGGATTCGAAGATTTTGCATTCAAACACTGGCAACATTCTGCTGGGATCAAATTTGCATTTGGTGGTGTTGATACTGATGGTGATGGTATCTATGATGACAAAGATGAGTGTCCTGAAGTTCCTGGTTTAGAAGAATTCAATGGATGTCCTGATACTGATAGTGATGGTATTCAAGATTCTAAAGATGAGTGTCCAGAAATTCCTGGTACTGCTGAATTTAACGGTTGTGCTGATAGTGACGGAGATGGCATCGCTGATCCTAAAGATAAGTGTCCTGAAGTTCCTGGTTTAGCAGAATTTGCTGGATGTCCTGATACTGATGGTGACGGAATCCCTGATCCAGATGACGCTTGTCCTAACGAAGGTGGTCCTGCAGCAAACAAAGGATGTCCTTTCCAAGATAAAGATGGAGATACTGTAATTGATAAAGACGATAACTGTCCTGAAGTATTTGGAACTGTAGCTAACAAAGGTTGTCCTGAAGTTACTGATGAAGTTCAGAAACAATTGAACAACTATGCGAAAACTATCTTGTTCGATACTGGAAAATCTTCTATCAAAACTGAATCTGAGCAAGTACTTGCTGATATCATCAAGATATTGAAAGAGTATCCTACTGCTAATTTTACAGTAGAAGGTCATACTGATAGCCAAGGTAGTGCTTCACTTAACCAAAAACTATCTGATAGTAGATCCGCTGCTGTTAAGGACTACTTAACTAATGGTGGTGTTAGCGCATCAAGATTGACTTCTGCAGGTTATGGAGAAGACAGACCGATTGCATCTAACAAAACTAGAGCTGGTAGAGCACAAAACAGACGTGTTGAGATCAACCTAGTAAAGTAATAATTAGAAGATAATTCTTAATTATATATAGAAAAAGGCCTCGATTTTATCGGGGTCTTTTTTATTTTTAGCACATAAATGGACTATAACTACTGAGTTGATGCATCCCAAAAATGATTCATGATGAATTCTAAACTTACTCTACGCTTAGCTGAAGTGTAACATCAAAAAGCAATAACAAGAACAAATGAAACGAACTTTTCAAAGGTTTTGTCACCCAAACGGAATAGACTGGCAACAAACACATAGTGTCAGTACTGAGCTAAGCCGAAAGACCTGCACTGAGCATAGTCGAAGTGTGACCTCTAAAACCTACCTGCGGCAGGCAGGCAATACTTTAAACACATGAAAACTTTTCTTCAAGAAGTTGTTGATGCAATACATGAGCAAGAAGCTGCTATAAGCGAACTAATTCTCATCCTTCCAAGTATAAGAGCGGGGCTATTCTTGAAAGAACTTATCAAAAAAACCTATGCTAATCAAACACTTTTTGCTCCTGAAGTCATAAGTATAGAAGAGTTTATTACTACGCTATCGGAATTACAACCTATAGACAATACAACAGCACTTTTTGAATTTTACAACACCTATTTACAAACACATACCGATCAGGAAAAAGAAGAATTCGAATCTTTTACTCCTTGGGCGCAAACACTGATATATGATTTTAATGAGGTGGACCGTTACTTATTAAATCCCAAAGACTTTTTTAACTACTTATCTGGAATTAAAGAATTAGAAAACCACTG
>CAZYRG010000081.1:0-6361 GCA_964650425.1 uncultured Flavobacteriaceae bacterium | reverse complement strand
ATCCCAAAGACTTTTTTAACTACTTATCTGGAATTAAAGAATTAGAAAACCACTGGTATCTGCAGCCGGAAAAAACACCACTTGTTAGTCGTTACGTGAGTTTTTGGGAAAAATTAGAAGATTATTACACAAATTTTTCCAAACAACTTATAACTTCTAAAAAAGGCTATCAAGGATTGCAATATCGTGTAGCAGCTTCAAAAATTGATGTCTATACCCAAAAAACGGACAAAAAACATATTTTCATTGGCTTTAATGCTCTTAACGAGGCTGAGCAACAAATTATACAACATCTCCTCGATGCTAAAAAAGGACGTGTGTTCTGGGATATAGACCAACGCTTTCATGAAGATAAAAATCACGGAGCTTCTTTATTTGTGCGACAATATGTAGCACGATGGCCACATTTCAAAAAAACAAAACCCGAGTGGATTAACGCGCACTTTTCATCTGAAAAACAGCTTTCAATCATTGGAACTCCAAAGCAAGTTGGACAGGCCAAATATGTGGGTCAGTTATTAGCAGCGTTACCTAAAGAAAAGCTAGATCGTACAGCCATAGTTCTTGGAGACGAGTCCTTACTATTACCGATCTTGAATGCTATTCCCGAAAGTATAAAGGACATCAATATTACTATGGGATTGCCATTGCGTCAAATCCCATTAGCTGCTTTTTTTGAAACCCTGCTTCAAATACATATAGCATCTGGTGACAAAGGCTTTTACTATAAACCCTTATTAGAAGTGCTTCACAACCAAGCAGTATTTTGGCTTTTGGGAACAACATGTTACACCCTTTCTGAAAAAATTACACAAGATAATTTAGTCTATCCCAAATTAGCCCAATTACTAGCACATGTACCACCTAGCCAAACAGCTATTTTTAAACTACTATTAGGGCCAATCAAAACCGTTGCAACTGCTATTAGCAGATTTCAGCAATTAATACACCTCCTAAAAAACCACTTAGAAAACGAACAAAATCTTTTAGAATTAGAATACTGTTATCGTTTCTATGTTGTTTTTAATAAACTTCAGCAGCTTCAAGAGCAGTATTCCTATATCAAAACACTCCAGGGGCTACAAAAGCTCTATCATGAGCTCTTGAGCACCGAGACCCTTGATTTTAGGGGAGAACCTTTTAAAGGATTACAATTAATGGGAATGCTAGAATCCCGATGCTTAGATTTTGAAACGGTAATTATTACCGGGGTGAATGAAGGGGTTTTGCCTGCCGGCAAAACAACTAATTCATTTATTCCCTATGACCTAAAAACGAATTACGAATTACCAACTTATAAAGAAAAAGACGCTATCTACACCTATCATTTCTATCGTCTATTACAACGTGCCAATACTGCTTATATGATTTATAACACCGAATCTGATGGTCAAAATGCTGGAGAAAAAAGTCGCTTTTTATTACAATTAGATATTGAAAAAGAACCACTACACACCTTACACGATTATGTAGTCGCCGCAACAATACCACTAGTTGCTACACCTCCCCTACAGATTTCAAAAAATGTCGCTATTCTTGAAAAACTAACGGCATTAGCAGACTACGGGTTTTCTCCATCTGCACTTACTGGTTACATTCGAAATCCGATAGATTTTTATCACCAGTACATTCTTGGTATCCGAGAACAAGATCGTGTGGAAGAAACTATTGCAGCTAATACCCTTGGAACTGTAGTGCATAATGTTTTAGAAAACTTATACAAACCTTTTGTTGGTAGCATTATAACTACAAATAACATTGACGGCATGCTTTTGGAAATCCATAATCAAGTGCATAAGGAATTCCAATCCGTGTATGCTAAAATGAATATCACGGAAGGAAAAAACTTAGTGATTTTTGAAGTAGCAAAACGTTATGTTTTTAACTTATTAAAATCCGAACAACGTCTCCTAGCATCAGGAGCTGAACTAGAGATTGTTGCTATAGAACGTAATCTAAAAGCAGCGATTAATATTCCCGAATTGGATTTTCCTGTCTACATCAAAGGAAAAGTCGATCGTGTAGACCGACTCAATGGTCAATTGCGTATCATTGATTATAAAACTGGAAATGTCACCAAAAGTGCACTCGAAATTGCCGATTGGGAACAGCTGACAAGTGATTACAAATACAGCAAAGCGTTTCAAGTATTAACCTATGCTTATTTACACACACAAAACCAACCTGTTGAAGATTCTATAGAGGGCGGAATTATCTCTTTTAAAAATCTAAAAGGAGGTTTTCTGAAATTCGGAACTAAAGTCAGTGGCTCTAGAATAAAAGAGCATACTATGAACCAAGCAGTATTTGAAAAGTATCTTTTTGAATTAAAACGATTAATTCTAGAAATTTGTAATCCAACTATTCCCTTTGAAGAGAAAGAAATTTAAACAAACACCTTAACAACTATGATCACACAACAGAAAAATAGCATCCTCATGGGTAACCATGGAAAACCAATCCTCACTGATGTTTTTTACAAAAAAGATGGGCAACCAAAACCTATTGTTATCTTTTGTCATGGCTACAAAGGCCTCAAGGATTGGGGTGCTTGGGATTTGGTTGCCCAACATTTTGCGTCAAAAGGTTTTTTCTTTGTGAAATTTAATTTTTCACATAACGGAACTACCCCTGAACAACCTTTGGATTTTACAGACATGGATACTTTTGGAGCAAATAATTATAGCATAGAACTCGATGATCTACAAACCGTCATAGATTGGGTTACAGCTGATGATTTTTTATATAAAAATCAAGTTAACGACAATATTTCGCTTATTGGTCACTCTAGAGGCGGAGGCATTGTAACAATCAAAGCAGCGGAATCGACTAAAATTTCTAAAGTCATCTCTTGGGCCGGGGTTTCAGACTATGCTAGTAGGTTTCCCGCAGATGATGCTTTAGAAAACTGGAAAAAAGATGGTGTAATGTATGTTATCAATGGCCGTACTAAGCAAGAAATGCCACATTATTTTCAATTTTACACTAATTTCAAAGAAAACGAAGAACGTCTTACCATATCCAGAGCTGCTGCTTCACTCAAAATTCCGCATTTGATTATTCATGGTACTACCGATCCAGCGGTGAGTCATAAAGAAGCTGAAATGTTACATCAATGGAGTTCCAGAAGTGCGCTATTTTTGGTTCCTGAAGCGGATCATGTTTTTGGAGGATGCCACCCTTGGGAAGACCCACATATGCCTCAATATTTAAAAACCATAGTAGAAAAATCAATCCAATTTATAAAGCTTTAACTTTTATCTTTTCTACATGCCATATAGGCTAAATTAATATCGCGTTAATTTATTGTCATTGTCATTGTCATGCCTTATTTTTGGCAAAAAATATTGCTTTAGGAATAATTTTTTTGTTTTAATGCAGTTATTCCTAAATATAGTCATTGCTATGTTACTCAAAAAGTATTTTCACATTTTGTTCTTAGTGGGCATTATCACCCTTAAGATCTTATCAGTTCCCCTCCATATGTACTTTAATCATAATGGGAGTGATGATCATCAAGATACATGTGAACTTTGTGAACATGCTATACAAAATCAAGATTTAGACACGTATAAAGCTGTAGTTTTACATACAGTAGCGCTTTTTAATAAAGACAGTTATTCTCAAGAAAAAAACTACTATAAGAGCGTATATAAAAAATCATTACTTACTACTATACGTTTCGGAAGACCCCCTCCTTCATTAGTTTAATGAATTTTACAAAATCTACTTTTACCAGTAAAGTCATTCTCTATTAAGACAGTAAGATCCTAAACAAGATTAATTAAACGTATAACATACGGAATCAATGAAGATACGTATCCCTCTATATTTATGTTTTTGCATTAGCGCAGCACCTTTACTATCGCAAAATAAACCTTGTGACTGTTGTGTGAGTGGAGAAGTCTTAGATGCCAATACTAAAGAACCCATTCCTTTTGCTACCGTACAGGTGCAAAATACCGAGAAATATGCTCAAACAACTATAGATGGTAATTTTATTATCAATGGGATATGTCCGGATAACTACACGCTAGTTATATCCTGCTTGGGCTATTCTGAAGCTATACATGGGCATCATCACGAACAAGATGGGCGCGCTCATTTTTATTTGACCAAAGATATAACCGGTTTGGATGAAGTGACACTCCAAGTAGCGCGAAACAAGGAAAAAGGAACGGAAACAATGGCCCAAACGACCTTAGGCAAAGAAGAGATTAAAAGTAATCCTACGCAAACCTTGGCTGCTTCGATTGCTCAAATCGAGGGTGTGACATTTGCATCAACAGGAACCAATGTACAATTACCGATTATTCATGGATTATCTGGAAATCGAATTTTGGTTTTGAATAATGGATTAAAACATGCCTTTCAAAACTGGGGATCAGAACACGCTCCTGAGATAGACATTAACGCATTAAATAATATTACAGTAATTAAAGGGGCAGGAGGAGTACGATTTGGCCCTGAAGCTTTAAGTGGTGTTATTCTCACAGCACCCAATCCGTTATTATTAAACAATCCATTCTATACTAATGTGAGTATGGGATTTCAAACCAATGGGCGTGGTGGGAACACCAATTTTGAAATTGGGAATGGAACCGAAAAATGGAGTTATTTTTTAAATGGAAGCTATACTAAAATTGGAGATCGCAAGGCACCAGCGTACAATCTCACCAATACAGGTAAAATAGAAGGTGCATTTAGTCTAGGCACCAGATATCATTTGGATACTTGGGATTTTAAAGCCTACTACAGCTTCATTGATCAAAATTTAGGTTTGCTACGCGCTTCATTTCCAAGTAGCACGAATGCATTAATCCGTGCCTTTAATTCTCCTGTACCCGTAATAACTGAACCGTTTTCCTATGATATAAGTGATCCTAATGAGACAACGCAACACCATTTGGGTAAGGTAGAAATAGATTGGCGTTATGCAGATGATGCCAAATTGACTTTCCGTGCGGGTGTACAGTTCAATAACCGGCAAGAATTTGCGGTACGAAGAAATGAAGATCGTCCTATCATTGATTTAGACTTACTGACCTTTGATTATCAACTAGAGTGGGAACACCCAACTTGGAACGGTTTAGACGGTTTTATCGGGCTTCAATATTTTAACCAAAATAATGACAATAACCCTGGCACGTTTGCGGTACCTTTTATTCCTAATTATAACACCGAACGATTTAGCCTATTCGCTGTTGAAAAAGTAACCCTTGGAAATAATACCTTAGAAGCAGGGGTACGTTTTGATGTGGAGACCAACGATGTACGAGGAGAAAATAATACCACGCGAGAGATTTTTAGAGATCGATATACTTTTTCTAACTTTACAGCCTCTTTAGGCTATCAATGGAATTTAGACAATATTAGTAGTTTTAAAACTAATTTGGGATCAGCTTTTCGTACACCTAATACGGCAGAGCTTTTCGGTTTTGGCCAGCAAGGATTTTTTACAACTTATGGGCTACTACGATTTAGTGATGCAAATGGTGGTTCTCGCACTAGTCGCGTCATTCCACTGGAGGAAAGCGACGTAGGTCTGGAAAAGAGCTATAAGTTGACCAATGAATTTAAAACCTCTAATACGACCAATGCCCATGCAATCACAGGATATATAAACTACATTGAAAATTTTGTTTTCCAACGACCTATAGGAATTAATAAAAGATTCAGAGGGCCTACAGTGACCTTTTTTGTAGATCAACAAGATGCCTTATTTCTTGGATTGGATTATACTTGGAAAAAAGAACTAACAGAACATTTCTCCACCACCTATGGATTGAGCTATTTATGGTCTAAAAATATTGGCAAAAATGAGCCTTTAATCAACCAACCCCCTATTACCACCAATCTCCAATTGGAATGGAAACAGGGGAACTTTTGGGTCTTCGAAGCTTCAAAATGGATCTTACGCCCTAGTTATACTTTTAAACAATTTCAGGCACCTAGAACCATCCCAATAGAAACCATCGATGATGGTTCGGCAAATATTACGACAGCATCTGAGATTTTTGATTTGTTAGACGCCCCTGATGGCTACTTTCTACTAGACCTATCCTGGAATTATCAATGCAAAAAAATAAGAGGTAGTATTACTGCAAAGAATTTGTTGAATACACGCTATAGAGATTACCTGAATGAATTACGGTATTTTGCGGATGATGTCGGCACCAATATACTTTTTACGTTAAAT
The DNA here is from genome assembly GCA_964650425.1 of uncultured Flavobacteriaceae bacterium. Classification (GTDB taxonomy): domain Bacteria; phylum Bacteroidota; class Bacteroidia; order Flavobacteriales; family Flavobacteriaceae; genus Aquimarina. The sequence continues at coordinate 162 of CAZYRG010000081.1, read as the reverse complement.
TACAGTTTTTAAACAGGTGGGCAGGATATTAATGATAAAAAAGATGATGATCACAAGAGCACCTTAAGTATCATGAGCAATAAAAATAAACACTTTACAAGCAATCATTGTATGTACAATGCGTTGCATTACTAAAACTTTACTATTAAATCATTAAATTAA
>CAZYRG010000080.1:0-13357 GCA_964650425.1 uncultured Flavobacteriaceae bacterium | reverse complement strand
GACTCATCACGCCCTCCCCTGTTTCTTGTTTTCCCAAAAGCGTATTACAACCACTCAATACAATCAATTGCGCCTTATTAGTGGTGAGCGTCAATTCCTCTTGTAGTAATTTTTCTTTACGAAAAGTAATCCATGGAGCTATACTATCTTGCGCATCCGCATGTGTGGCTAGATGAATAATATCCTTTTGCGGGAGTACCTTCAAGAATTGTGCTTTGGTGGCTTGTTCTTGACTGTAATTTGTTGCTTCAAAGTAGTCGTTGGTATTTTGCAATTCGGTGATACTATTTTGTAGGGGTAACAAGTTCGTATCTTCAAAAGTTACTGGTGCAAAGCCTGCAAAGGACAAGCCCCCTTTTTCTATAGGCTTCCCTAGATTGTTCAGAAAAGAATTAGAATAGGCATAACTGATTTCATTTTCTTGTATCCAATAGTTAGAGGTTTCATCATCCGATGTGATCAGCGCTTCAAACGGTAGATAATGTAAATAATTATCTGGGATAATGCGTAGCTTTTTATTGCTAAGCATTCCTTTTAATTCTGCCGAAGGTAGTAGTTTCTTATATAACCCAAAAGCTGCCCTCTTATAATTTTCTTTATCCTCAGGAGTATCAAAAGGTTTTTTCATTTGAGTAATCAAATCCTGTATTTCTTGTTTGAGGGTCTCAGCACCGTCGATTTTGAAAAATTCTGTTCGCGCTTTAGTAATAAGTAACCCATACGCAGGATAATGTGTTTTGACTCCATAAGCGGAATTAGGAATAACAGGAGTATAACCATTTTCGGCTGTGATCTTACTGTGATCATCATATTTGCTAATATTGTACATTAGAACAGCCGTATCGGTATTCAAAGACTGTTGTACTTCCTCTAGCGAAAGAATCGGCGAAGCTGTTTTTGAGCCTTTGTAAGATTGATAACGTTGCGTTATGCTATCCTTCATATTTTGCAAGCGTCGTTCGGTTTTTAAAAGAACTATAGCAATAGAATCTTTGTTCTGGAAGTCTCCATGTTTTAGCGAATAGACTTCTTTTTTGAGCGCAATTTCCTGGCCTACAATGCTATCTGGCAACTCTTGGCTTTGTCGCAATTGTTGGTTTTTCAGGTCTTCTGTAAGCAGTAATGCTTTATTTTTTTCCATAAAAAAAAATGCTTGGGCTGCATCTCCTGCAAGGTAACATGACTCTATTGCCTTCCCATAGATTTCGGAACTCTGCTTACGCCAAAAAAGTTTGGATTGAAATTTTCTGCTTTCGATACGAATCAAGTCAATTATTTGATCTGCAAGAATAAAGGTCTTTATGGATTTATATAAATCCTCTTTGTCTTTAATACTATAATATCTTTTTAGATAAACGGTTCCTAGTTCATTGATTCCTATAGACAATGAGCTTTTATAGAGACATTTATAAATATCATTAGTTTTTACAGGAAAACTGGAGTTGAAATCCTGTTTCAATAAATACCCCAAAGATTTGTAAAGTAACTTAATTGATTCAGTATATTTTTGATCCACTTCATTACAATAACCTAATGAGATATAATTAAAGTACAGTCTTAGACTATCCCTATTTTGATTATAGTTAATAGATTTATATTGATAATCTCTTACCAGTTCTGGGTTTGTGGTGTTGTAAAGATTGCCTAAAAAACTATAGCTATCTGCAATTTGTAACGAATCTCTATTTGACTTAGCAATATCCAAAGCTTCATTAAAATAAAAAGATGCTTTCGAGATATCTAGCATTTCATCCTGATTATAGGATCCTCCCAAGCCAAGCTTAATTGTATACTTATTCAGTACTGAAGCTTCTGTAATTGGAATAGCAGACAAAGAATCCGCTTTAAACCAATATGTCCGACTTTTTTTTAAATTTTCAAGGGTTATCAGATTCTCATATGTCTGACCAGTATTTATATAATTAATCAAAAGAGATTTTAAATTATTACTTTTAATTAATAACATTTCAGCAATCTCATAATGTTTTATAGCATTATTATAATCTCCCAAACGTTTATAGCATTTCCCAATTTGTGTGTGGGCTTTGGCTGCAAATTTTACATTATGATTGTTTGCTGTTATTTTTTCAAACGTACTAATACTTTTACGAAATTTTGATTGATTATAGTAGGATCTACCGAGGTAATAATGTAACTTTTCAAGTTGCTTGGGGGTCAATTCCTGTCTTTCTAATAAATAAGAAACTGATTTTCTAAATTGCTGATATTCCCTAAGTAGGTATAACTTACGAACGTAAGGAAACAATTGATTTTCAAATATTTTTGAATCATTTTCAGATTGACTATTTGCTATTATAGTATCTATTTCTTGTACCCATAATTTATCATTGTTGTTATTCGAAGTTTTTATTTGCGACAAAACATTAAAACAACAACAAAATAACTGTATACAAAATAAAAAGTTCCTTAAAAACATAAAGAATGTATATAAGGAACTAAAATTACAATAAATATTACAATATTTAAGTAGAAGAAATCAGACAAAATATCATCCGAATTCATCCCCACTTTCATCAGCTTCTAACTGTAGATCCTGAATACCAGTCGGCATACCACTTCTATATAACTTAAAGTAAATCCAATTCTCTTCTTGATATACGTCTTTTTTCGGATTATAATAAATTTTTGGAAAGCTGGGAGCTATATAATCCGGACATGATGCGCTTCCAGACAATGTATATCTTAACAAAGCTCTGTTACGAGCTTCCAGTATCTTTTGTAATCTTGCAAAATTATTGCCCTGTCCACCGCCAGTATAAGTCATAGTTGCACCTGTATAATATGTTCCAAACTTTTGACAGTATGGGGAATTAATAGGATCAACAACATTAATTACAGTACCGCTAGCGGCAAATCGCTTACTTTGCAATTTAATCTCATTCCAAAGACGAGCTTGCTCACTTTGAGACATAAAAGAAGTGTCTGCTTCTGGTATCGTAGCAATTTCTTCTGTAGAGCACCCAACGATACAAAATGTTACTAAAATTCCAAAAATTATTTTTTTCATATTCATAAGGGGTTAATTTTAAATTAATTTATGTGTTAGTTTCTTTATTGTTCCAGAACAAAACGAATCTTACCCACTTTTATTACGCTTTTACCGTAATAAATGCAAAGAACTGATTTTCTATACAATTAATACAGTCGTACAACGAATATTACCGTCGTTGAACAAATAATTCAACACAGCACTCAAAATTATAAATCACGACGCAACAACTCATGGAGTAAAAGATCACAGACTTAATAAAATAAGAGTGAAATTCATAAGTGATTAAAACACGAAATTAGGAAGTCTCAGTAAGCGATTTCTATTCCAAAATTTATAAAAATTGCTTACTGAGAACTGAGACCAAAACTAAAGACTACTACTCCCCTATCAACTTAAAGCTATATCGCTTTCCATCTGATTGAAATACATTTAGAAAATATAGTGCTTTAGCGTCTTGTAGATCAATAGGAATCAAACCATCTCGATCAATATTACCGGTCTTTATAACTCTTCCTAGTACATCTTCCACCACATAAGAGCCTTCAAAATCATTTGCTACAGACAATACCACTTTTCCTTGATGAGGATTAGGATATACTTGCAAGCTCGTTTTGATGAATTTTTCTTCTTCTAATGCAATTGCTTTTGCTCTTTTCTGTGCTTCATTCGCAGTACCTACAAAAAAGGTACTGCTCGTTCCTGTATAATCTCTAAAGCGACCAAAAAAGCTCTTTGATGTTCCAAAATGTCTGATACGATATTCCCCAGAAGGGGTGTCATTGGGAATATCCCAAGCTACGGTGATCTTAGAATTAGAAACACCATCACGTTGCCATGTTAATTTGGTTATCGGGTCTCTATCTGTATATAGAGGTATCCATGTATTCCCTTCGCTATATTCTACAGTAAGGTAGGTTTCATTTACTTTTAAATCATTATTAGGATGTGCTCCCCAAAAAGTAACCGACGCTTTGTCTCCCTTAGCATAAGAATTTTCCACATCCGTATCAATATCTCCATATCGCTTTGAAAAAGGTTTTGTATCAAAAAACACAAAAGTCGTCACATCCAAGGATGGAGCTGCTTTAAAAGGAATCGCTGGTTCTGGTACTGGCCATGGATCTATTGCAGGATCTACTAATTTCTGTGCTAATCGTTCGAATTCTTGTTGATAAGCAGCTAATGTCCATGGGCCAAAATGTGTACTTGCTCCTTCATATTGTTGCGATGCATATTCTTCTCTAGTAGTTACATATCCTGCATACGCATCAGAATAATCTGCCAGTACCATTTCTGTAATTCCTGTACCAGGAATAGCAGCTACCGTAGCCCGTGCCCGACGTCCAGACATCACAGTAAATTCTGCGGGCGCCGCCAGAATACCAAATTGTCCTATTTTCATCAATGTCGTAGGAAGAATTTTTGGTGTCGCTGGATCAGCCTCATTCCTTCCTAATAAAAACAAAGGTGCAATCGGTTTTTCGGCATGACATCTATCAATTTCAATTCCAAAATTTGGGTTTTTGGTGATCCCTTCCTGTATTCCTAAACCACTTCTTCCATCTTCTGCGCCTGCCGTAAATGAAATTCCTAAAGCCGCAAGACAAGTCTTTCTTGTCTCCCCATCCGTAAATTTTGGAGCAACAGTAATGTTTGAGAAATCACTATATCGAGACACCACATCTACAGAACCTGTTAATTTTGTAGTGGCTGTAGTATATAACTGTAATGCTTTTTCATATTGTCGTAATCCAATGATCTCTGAACTTTCTTCTTCATCACGACCTGGTCCAGTAGCATTTTGATTCGGTTGATCAGCCGGAGGCAGATTCAAATTTGGCGACATATCTCCGGCATTCGTGTTCGCAAAAGCGGCAACAAAAGCTCCGGTTTCTTCGTAGCTAGACGTTTTGAGGCGTTCGAATTTCAACGCTGCATAACCCTTGTTATCTGCGCTATTGTGGGTATAGGTATTTGACAAATTGGTAGGGTGCACTCCAAACCATGAAATCATACCTACTTCTTTTTCATTTTGTGTAAATTTTAAAACTGTCATTTCCTCGTCTATACTAGGAAAATCAGCGGCATCGACATTAGCATTATAAGCAACAAGTGATCTATTGATACTCGCATTGGTTAATGATCCTTTGTTAAAATAAATACTCCCTGGAGCCATCGTATTGTGTGCTCGAACAATAGCGCCATAGATCCCATCTACAAGGTTATCAAAATTTGTTTTCCAATACCCTCCTGTAGCGAGTTCATACAAGCCAAAATGAGAAAAACCACCTGCAGCGACATGGGTATGTGTTGCGCTAATAATTACATTTTCATCCTGATATAGCCCACCATAAGTAGCACGAAGCTTTTCTAAAACAGCGGTGTTTACAGATTGAAAAGTACCTCCTTTATCAATACAAACAAATACTACAGGACGACCATTAGGTTCTTGAATAATAAAAGCACGTGCATATTGTCGATCTCGAATACCGTTATTCCTATGCAATGGTGTAGCATAGCCAAAATAATTACTTTCTGCGATTTGTCCAGTGATGTCATAAATACCTACGCCTATATTGTAGTTATCCTGAGCAACCATTTTTTGATTCATAATACCAGAAAGTACTATAATAGCAATCCAGGCGATAGTGTTTTTTCGAAATTTTAAGAGAGTTTGTGTCATGAGATTAGTTAGTTTGGGCGCAAAGTTACTAATAAATTAAATTATAGTTCTTTGAAATGGTTTAGACACACTAAAAATATATTTTTCAATCATCGAAAGTTGGCAAACTATAATTGCTTCTTTGTATTGGTTTAATTTTTTTTATCAATAAAGGAACTTTATCAAGTCAGGCAACCATTTATACACTATTTGCGTCTATATATATAAGGAGAGGGTTCTCCAAGCATCATCAATCAAAATCATAACTATGTATTCAAATCAAAAAGTAGGTAGAATTACAGGTATCCTAATGCTATTCATTTTTATATCTGGTGTCATCATTTTTCAATTTTTGCAAGGGCCTGTGCTGTTTTCAGAAGATTTTCTGACAGCCACTTCCGAAAAATCGAATCAAATTATCAGTTCAACAGTACTTGGTATTTTTAGCGGAATAGCATCTATAATTATTGCGACACTAGTATTTCCAATGTTTAAAAAACATAGTATCCTTTTAGCCTATGTATACTTTGCATTTTGTATACTAAACTTTATCTCCATAATGATTGATAATGTTAGTGTAGTATCTATGCTAGAGTTGAGTAAAGAATATGTAAAAAATGGAAATGACAATTTGCAAACAACATTCGCTACTCTCGCTTATCAAAAACATTGGTGGACGCACTATTTTCATCTATTGATTTCTTGCTTTCCCGTTTTTGTTATGTATTATACATTGTACATCGCTAAACTTGTGCCTAGAATAATTTCCGCTTTTGGACTAATGGCAGTAGTCCTTATGTTTATCGAAGAATTGTTTTCCATCTTTGGTCATAGCATAAGTATGAATATGCTTCTTCCGATGGGATTAATTCAACTAATTCTTCCAGTATGGTTAGTATACAAAGGGTTTAATTCCATAAAAGAGGATGACACTATGTAAATTATTTCAGCGTATCATTAGTACAGAAGAAGGACATTCTAATTTCAAATTTCTATCTTTGAACGAAAGAATCATCCATGAACGAATATCTTCCGCTAGTAGTCGCATTTGTTGCTATAATCATCGGTTTTTTTATTGGCAAATATGTGGCTTCGCTAAAACACAAAAGTGAGCAAAGCGCGCTCTATGAGCGACACGAACAGTTGCAAAAACAATTTGATACGCAGCAAAACACCAGCAAAGAGCAATTAGCACAAACAAGAGAAGAAATTACGACTACTAAGCAGGAAGCTGAAAAACAGTTACAAGTCATCATTCAGGAACGTGAGGAAATCCGAAGAGAAAAGGATTTTCTAAACACCGAACTTACACGTCGAAATTCGGAGTTTGAAAATCTACAGCTTAAAAGTCAAGAGCAAAAAGGAGAAGTCGAAAAACTACAAGAGAAATTCACCAAAGAATTTGAAAATCTTGCCAATAAAATTCTAGACGAAAAATCCACCAAATTCACCGAGCAGAACAAAGAAAACATCAAGAACATTCTGAATCCATTACAGGAAAAGATTCAGCATTTTGAAAAAAAAGTAGAAGATACTCATAAGCAGAGTATCGATTATCACTCCGCATTGCGTCAACAAATCCTTGGCCTCAAAGAGCTCAATCAACAAATGACCAAAGAGACGACCAATCTTACCAAAGCCCTCAAAGGCGATAACAAAATGCAAGGAAACTGGGGAGAATTGGTACTAGAACGTGTCTTAGAAAAGTCGGGCTTGGAAAAAGATCGCGAATATTTTGTGCAACAAAGTTTTACCAATGCAGAAGGACAACGTGTACTACCCGATGTGGTGATTCACCTTCCGGATCATAAGAAAATGATCATTGACTCCAAGGTAACCTTAACCGCCTATGAACGCTTTGTAAATGAGGAGGAGGAATCCTTAAAAAATAGTTTTCTCAAAGAACACCTCAATGCACTAAAAAGACATGTAGAACAGCTTTCGGAAAAAAATTATCAAGATCTGTATGATATTGCATCTCCAGATTTTGTGTTGTTATTTATCCCTATAGAGCCCGCTTTTGCCATTGCGTTGAATGAGGACAATACCTTATATAACAAAGCTTTTGAAAAAAATATTGTAATTGTAACTCCTACTACCCTATTGGCGACTTTACGCACCATCGATAGCATGTGGAATAACGAAAAACAGCAACAAAACGCTATCGAAATCGCTCGACAAGCAGGCGCGTTGTATGATAAATTTGAAGGCTTGGTCAAAGACCTTACTGGGGTAGGTAAAAAGATTGACGATGCCAAAAAAGATTACTCCTCAGCCATGAACAAACTAGTTGAAGGGCGTGGCAACTTGATCACTAGTGTAGAAAAACTCAAAAAAATGGGGGCTAAAGCCAAAAAAGCATTACCTGAAGCTATTATTAAACGGGCAGAAAACGAATTGTAATTCACGTAAATAATTTACATTATGAAAAAATTACTTGCACTAATCATCATTGGAATTTTTGTACTCTTCGCAGCTTGGTATGCTGTTGTATATTATGCAACTTTTAGTGAAGGAAACCGTAGTGGAGAACTCATCAAATTTAGTCGTAAAGGTGTTGCCATCAAAACCTGGGAAGGCGAAATTAGCCAAGGAATCTCAGGCGCACAGATCTTTTCTTTTTCTGTAGAAGACAAAAATCAGGAAGTCATCGACAAGCTAAATGAGTATCAAGGTCGTTATGTAAAACTGACTTACATCGAACGCTTCGGCACTTTTGCATGGCTTGGAGATACTAAATATTTTGTCACTGCTGTAGAGGAAGAAACTTCTCCGCATTTTAGGAAATAGCCCGTCTTTAAAACCTACAAGATCAAAAAAAGACCTTGTAGGTTAGCGTTCATCTTATCTTTACTCTCAATCTTCTAACACCATTACTTCGATAGCAGAATCATGGTATAACGTATGTGTTTGCTTTTGATAATCCTCAGCTTTGGCTTTGAATATATTAGGCACAAAAGTTTGTGGGTTCAGATCAATTAGCGGAAACCAGGTACTTTGTAGTTGTATCTGGATTTTATGCCCTTTTAAGAAGGTATGATGTACATCTTGCAGTTTGATATTCACAGCTGTTTTTTGATTAGGTGTAAATGCCTCTGGAGTGCTAAAGCTATTTCTAAAACGACCACGCATGACCTCACTACGCACCATCAAATGATAGTTGCTCATTTTTAGATACGATTGCGTCTCCTCATAATCTTTGGCATCTGGCGGATAGACATCAATCAACTTCACTACCCAATCAGCATCAGTTCCTGTTGTAGCCACTTGTAATTTGGCTAAAATTTCTCCTGCCAAAGTCATATCATTTTCTAATACAGGAGTCTCAAACACTAACACATCAGGGCGTCTTGCTGCAAATCGCTGATCATCGGTCATGTACTTCCGTGGTGTAAATACCACTTTGATATCTTCTGAATATGGTACCGGTTTTTTGGGATCACTGACAAAACTTGTTGCTACGGTTGCTGTAGAAGCTATGGTATCCAAGACCTGACCTTCTTTAAGGTAAAAAGTTTGTTTTTTAGTGTTTTTGGGCGGCCATGCTGCAAAAGTCGACCAGTCTCGTTTGCCTGTATCAAACATATAGGCTTCTGGCAATGCATCTTCCGCTATTTCAGCTCCTTTCAGATAATGATTAAAAAATGTGGTTTCTAGCTGCTCCTGAAAATTTTTAGAGAGATCATCACCAAAATAAACATTCCCTATTGCTTGTCGTTTTCCATTATTTCTAGCCCAATCCCCATGACTCCAGGGACCAAAAACTACGGTATTTTTTGTTTTACTGTTCTTTTCGATGGTTTTGTATGTTTCTAAAGGGCCATAGAGATCTTCGGCATCAAACCAGCCTCCAACCGTCATGACAGCAGGTTTTATATCTTTAAGATGTTGAATGATCCCTCGTTTTTGCCAAAAATCATCATAATTGGGGTGGTCCTTTAGTTGATTCCAAAACACATTGTCCTCTTTATAAAAACTATCCAATTTAGTCAATGGCAATCCTTCTTTTAAGAAAAAATCATATTGATCTTGGGTAGGAATCTCTGCAAACTTATACCAAGGTTGATCTGTTGGCTCCTTTTTCATCTGTCCAAACAATTCGGTGACTTTCCAGTAACTCAATAAAAATGCACCATTATGATGAAAGTCATCAAAAAAGAAATCTCCGATACATGCTTGTGGTGATGCAGCTTTTAGTGCAGGGTGCGCATCCAATAAGGAGTAAGTAGCATAAAAACCTGGATAGGAGATTCCCCAAATACCTACATTCCCATTATTGTTATCTACATTCTTCACCAACCAATCAATGGTATCATAGGTATCTGAAGCTTCGTCAAACTGCTTTCCTTTTTTGTTCGGAATATAGGGACGCATATTATCGTACGTTCCTTCACTCATCCACCGACCTCGAACATCTTGATAGACAAAAATATTCCCTTCTTCCATCATTTTTTTATTGGGACCAACCATGTGCCGTGTTTTGAGTAACCCATATGGCCCAGCACTGTATGGTGTACGATGCATAACAATTGGATAAGATGTACTGGTGTCTCGAGGGCTATAAATTACAGTATGCAATTTGGTCCCATCACGCATCACAATATCTACTTCTTCTTTGGCATAGTCGATTTTGACATCATATTTATCAGGGATTTGAGCAGTACAACTGGTAATTGTTAGAATTAGAAATAAAATACTGATGATATTGACAAAGAATCGCATGGATTTCATTTTTTGGTTTGCCCAAATATAATAATGCTATTAGAGGTTTACTTCATAATTATCGTGTATTTAACATTCGTATTAGAGACAAAATATCTTTAGTTTTTTCGTGCAACCAGTAATTCCTTTAAACGAATACATGCACATTCCTACATTTCTTCTACATTTGTGAAATAAAACGTATCTTATTTTTTATTAATAGCCTGTAAAAAACACCAATATACATGTCTGCAAACAAAAAACTTATTGACGCCTACTTACTCATCGACCATGCCAATGCTAGTGATCCTAATACCACAGCAATTGCAGGTACTCCGATTGCCAAAGAAGTGATTTATGGCATCCGCATGACTTCTACCCTATTGCATTTTGATTCTGCGGCTTCTGTAGCATTACAATTAGCAGCAAGATGTCAGCATATCTGTCGTTGGGAGATTCCCAGAGATCAATACCCGATGGATCGCGCTGGCTACCTAAAATGGCGGACTGAACTCAAAAAATTTCATGCAGACAAAGCCTCAGAAATATTGCAAAAAGTAGGATATGAACAAGAAGTTATTGATCGCGTGGCATTTTTGTTGCAAAAGAAACAATTAAAGAGAGATGCAGAAACCCAAACTTTAGAAGATGTTATTTGCCTGGTCTTTTTAGAATTCTACTATGAAGAGTTCATGAGCAAGCATCCGGAAGAAAAAATCATTGATATTTTACAAAAAACCTGGAAAAAAATGTCTGAAAAAGGACATGATGCTGCTTTGAAACTCCCCTACTCTGATCAAGGGCTTGCCTTAGTAAAAAAAGCATTAAACTAATACCCTTTTAGCATTGCGAAAAAAAACATCGCTAGATCATAGGACATTTAATAAGCTTAGCACCATTTATCGAATTGGACTAGGAGCCATTGCTATTTCGGTGATTTTGGGACAATTTTTTATTCAACGCTTCCTCAATGATCAAATTGAAGATTCTAGAATTATTAATGTTGCGGGACGACAACGAATGTTGAGCCAAAAGTTGACCAAAGATGTACTACAAATCAATGCCGAAAACTGGGAGTCAGATCGTCTTGATCTCATCGAAAAGATTAAAGCTACGATAACTGTTTGGCAAAGTTCGCATACTGCATTACAACAAGAAAATGATAGTGTCCAATTGAATGCGCTCAACAACGCTTCCATAGACCAAATGTTTATCGATATTAATCCTTACTACAAGACCATGTATCGCAGTGCGCGAAGAATTATCGATACCATCACTGCAAAAACCATGGTAAGTTATGACGTCATAGCAAAGGATATTGATAGTATTAGCACCTTTGAACCTATCTATCTCCAAAAGATGAATGCGATCGTTTATGAATATGATGCCATTGCCAAGCAAAAAGTCACCAATCTAAAACGGATAGAGTATGGTATCCTTGTCCTAACATTAGTTCTATTATTAGTAGAAGTTTTATTATTGTTTCGACCTACTGCTGTTAAAATTCGAAGCACCATTTCTGAATTACTCAAATCAGAAGAATCGGCAAAAAAAATGGCAATTAATGCCGATAATATTAGGGTTTCTAGAGAAGCTTCGGTACAGGAGTTATTAGCGTTGAATTATGCAATGGATCAAACAGTGCTTTTTGCCAGAATTCGTCCAGAAGGGACTATTGTATCCATTGGAGAACGGTTTGCCAAAATATTGCACTATGATCAAAACAGACCCAATGAATTATTGGTGAATTTACTCCGACTTAATGAAAAAGAACAATTCCGTTTTGAAAAACTCGTACAACAGCAAAAAGGTCCTGTTTTTAATCAAGAATTTGAAATGCAAACAGTACCGCAATCTACTTGGTTAGACGTTTCTATACTTCCAGTTTTGCGCGATAAAGGAATTGCCGAATTATTAGTACTATGCTCTGATGTAACTTCACGTAAAGAAGCACAACTAGAAATAGAACGACTTACAGCCCAACAATATGAGGAACGAGAACAACTACAAAAATCGAGAGCTAGTCAAGTAGTAGAAGCTCAAGAAGAGGAACGAAAACGTATTGCAAGAGAAATTCATGATAGTATTGGGCAAATGCTTACTGCACTTAAGTTCAATATTGAATCCCTCAACATCAATAATCCGGAAAAAACGACGCAAAAGATTGAAGGACTCAAAAAACTTACCAAAGATTTGATTCGTGGAGTTCGCATGGCAACTTTTAACCTCACCCCTCCAGAACTCATTGATTATGGTATTAGTACAGCTTTGCAAAAAATGACCAACGAGCTCTCAAAACTCACGAACAAAGAAATCATGTTTGAGAATGCTTCTAGTTTTGATATGCGCTTGGATACGCTCGTAGAGACCAACCTATATCGCGTTACGCAAGAAGCCGTAAATAATGCGATCAAATATGCAAATGCAGCGTTTATTTTGGTTACGATAAATCATAGTGAAACAAAACTTAGCATCACCGTAAATGATAACGGAAAAGGCTTTGATATGGAGGCTGTGCCCGAAAACCCAAGTAATGGAGCCGAGGGCGGTATGGGGCTTTTCTTTATGAAAGAACGAATGGCCTATATTAATGGTCGAATTTTTATCAATAGTATTGCAGGAGAAGGGACTCGGGTAACATTAAATTACGATTTTAAAAAATAGCAGTTTCGTGAACCTCAACCTTTTCAAATAAAATGCATAAAAAACATAAAATTATTTGATCAAAACATTGCATTGTATAATCATTAGATATATATTTGCACCCGCATTAAAACGTTAGTGCGACGATCATTGAACAATTTTTATCTTGGAGAGGTGCCTGAGTGGCCGAAAGGAGCGGTTTGCTAAATCGTCGTACCCCGAAACGGGTACCCAGGGTTCGAATCCCTGTCTCTCCGCAAGAAGAGCAGTAAAAGGATTTCTTATATTGTTTTTTGAATTATTGAAATTATTGAAAAAGTTACACTTCGGGGTGTAGC
>CAZYRG010000079.1:1544-13489 GCA_964650425.1 uncultured Flavobacteriaceae bacterium | reverse complement strand
GAATATCTTTCTAACTATGCAAAACTTATGCGGTTGGTTTTGGAAAATTCCGATCTACAATTTGTTACAGTAGAAAACGATAAACTAGCTTTAGAGTCCTATTTAAGACTACAACAATTAACACATAATAATGCTTTTGATTATGTTATTGAGATAGATGGTACGGTAGCAGAAGATTTTGATAGACTTCCGCCCTTGATTACGCAACCTTTTGTAGAAAATGCCGTACTACATGGTGTAAAAGATATTACAAATGGCCAAATTAAAGTGCGATATAGCAAAGAAGGAGGGGCATTGTGCGTGACTATTCAGGACAATGGAAAGGGTTTTGTGACTAAAGGAGCTGAAGAAAAGCGCTTGCACAAATCAATGAGTACGGATATCATTAAAAAGCAGTTTGAAATTTTACAAAAAACCGTAAAAGGATTCAAAGCAAATATCACAATTGATCAAAGTGAGGGGACTAAAATTCTACTCCATATTCGATATAGTTGATGTGAAAAAGTGTAGTATATTTGAATAATGAACCCATTATCTTGTTTTATTGTAGAAGATGATCCTCAAGCTTTGGAATATGCCGTTGGGATTGTCAATGAATTTTCTGGAATTCGCATTATAGGAAATGCATCATCTATCCAGAATGCAGCTGCCCAAATACAAGCGTCTAAGCCTGATGTTATTATTTTGGATGTGTTTTTGGAAGATGGGAATGCCTTTGATTTTTTGCAATTATTCGATCATATATTCTTTAAGATTATTTTTACTACTTCATATTCCAAGTATGCCATTGACGCCTTTGGATATAGTGCAGTTGATTATCTTTTAAAACCTTATCAGTCAGAACAACTTAAAAAAGCGCTTGAACGTGTTATGGGATTGTTGGATCAGGAAGGTTACCAAAGACAATTACAAGCATTGGTCCATAATTTTTCGAATAAAAATGAAGAAAAACGCCTAATTCTCAAAAACTCAGATGCCGTTTTTGTGGTGGCTGTAAATGATATTTTGTTTGCAAAATCAGACAATAATTACACTACCTTTTACCTAAAAAATGATAAAACGATTTTGGTGTCAGGCTCCCTGAAGTCCTACGAAGAAAAGTTGAAATCCCAATTTTTTTTTCGTGTACACCAAAGCTATTTGATACAATTGCAATATGTTTCGTCTTTCCATAAAAAAACAGAACATGTGTTATTGTATGATCAACATACTATTCCAGTGGCGCAAAGTAGAAAACAAGAATTGTTGCAACGAATAGAACAGCTTAATTAGATTTTCTGATTCCCCTGTTTTCTAATTCTCATTAGTTACATGAGAATACCATTAAACTGTCTAGGTATTCACATCCCTTTCCAAAAAGAATACGGAAAGAAGTATTTTTATTTATAAAACAAAAAACACTTCTAGAATGAAAGATTTATTTCTCTTTGGTAAGCATATGAAAATTCAATGGCTATTATGCAGTTTCATACTGCTAATGGCATGTAGCAGCGATGATGATACGACTTCTCCACCAGATCCGGATCCAGCTACTAATACATTAACCGCTAATGCAGGGCCAGATCAAAATTTCACGGTGCTAAATCAAGTTATTTTGGACGGTAGTGGTTCTACTGATAGTGATGGTAATACGTTTGACTATCTATGGTCTTTTGTATCGATCCCTGCAGGGAGCGCTGCTACATTAGAAGATGCTGCAACGGTGGCGCCATCATTTACATCAGATGTAAACGGAGTTTATGAAATCCAGTTGAAAATTTCGAATGCTAAGTTTGAAAGTGTGGACAACGTAACAATAACCGTTAATGCAGGAACGCCAACAACTACAATAGAGCTGGGAGGTACGATACGTGAAGATTTGGTCTTAGAAAATATAGTAGATATACCAGGGGTAGCTGATTATTGTATTACCAGTAATATAAGTTTAGAAGCAGTCATGACAATTATGCCAGGTGTAGAGATACATTTTGAGCCAGATTTAGAGTTTTTGGTACGTGGAGATGAAGCAGCTCTTATTGCAAAGGGAACTGCCGAAGACCGAATTGTTTTTACGGCAAAAGATAGCTCCAAACCATGGAGAGGCATCGCTTTTGTGCTTGCAGATGATTTTAGAAATGTCTTAGATTATGTAGATATTTCGTATGCTGGGGTGGATAAAATTTCTATTGTAGATAGAATAGCAGCATTAGGAGCCTCTAGCTTTAGTAAGTTTAGTTTTACCAATTCAAGTATTACTAATAGTGCAAGTCTTGGTATGTATGTAGCCGATGATGTAGAATTAACAGATTTTGCAAATAACCGTTTTGAAAACAATGCAACATTGCCACTTGTATTGCCGGCAGATCAGATAGGTCAATTAGATGCAGCATCGCAGTTTAGCCTATCTAATGGCGAGAATGTTATTGAGATTCATGAAGGGATCGTTGATCTTGACGCGGCAACAACTTGGGTTTCTTTTGATGATAAAACGCCTTATTATGTAACGGATGATATCGATATCGTTTCACAAGTGAATATAAAAGAAGGGGTGAATTTATTGTTTGATATAAGTAAGGTTTTTAGAGTTGATGATCCCGGTATCCTTATTGCAGAGGGGACTGCAGAAAATCCAATAATCTTTACCGCAAAAGATTCCTCTTTGCCGTGGAATGGAATAGGGATTTTGTCGTCGAGTATACAGAATAGGATAGATCATGCTGAGATTTCTTATGCGGGAGCTGACAAGATTTCTATTTTGAGTAGAAAAGCTGCTATTGGGGTTAAAAGTTTTGAAAAATTCAGTTTAACAAATACCAAAATCACGAATAGTGTAAGTAACGGAATGTTGATAGAGGGTGATGTCGAAATTATTAATTTCGGCAATAATAGTTTTGAAAATAATGCAGAAGTTCCACTAGTTGTTTCCGCTGAATCACTACACCAACTAGATACCACATCACAATTCGGAACGACGAATGGAAAAGATTATATAGAAGTTGAAGGAGCAGTTGTTGATTATGATATGGAAATTGATTGGACCGCATTTACTGACGGCACGCCTTACTTATTATCAAGTAATTTAAGCATCTCCTCAGGAGTGAATGTGATGCCAAATGTAAAAATGATGATTGGGTCTAATCTTTCTATTCGTGTAGATAGTACTGGCTTTTTCTCTGCAAAAGGAGGTTCTGACGATGGTCGTATTGTCTTTACTGCCTTTGATCAAGCATTACCATGGCAAGGAATCTCTTTCTTGACAGATGACGTGAGAAATGAATTGGATTTTGTTGAGGTGTCCTATGCAGGTAGTGATGAGTTGGGTAACATAGCACAGGTCGCAAATATTGGGGTAGGAGCTTTTGATAGACTAAAACTTACCAATTCTATTATTTCAAACGGTTTAGGTTACGGAATTTCTGTAGGCTTTGACGCCGAAGTGAATATGGATGTAGAATCGACCAATGTATTCTCTAATAATACGTTGGGAATTCTCTTTCAAGATATGTGATATAATTGTAAAAGTAGGAATTAGAAAAACGAAATTAGAACATAGCCTTTCCGATTCCGTTTTTCTAATTTCAAATTTTATTATTCATATAACAAATACTTTGCTCGAATCTTTTTGAATTCCTCAACACCCTCTTGCCAACTAGTATGAATTTCATCTGCGGATACCCCTTTTTCGATTTGTTGCCGTAGTTTTTTAGTACCCGCATGAATGGTAAAGGATGCGGTTTTGAAAAATTTATCTTTTTGCGTACTGTTTTGATATGCTTCGATTAACCAAGTAGGATCCACTTTGTTCATTTTTGGCGTTTCTCGCAAATCTTTACCAAAGCATAATTTGCCCTCTTCTTTAGGGTGCTTTGCGCCATCATTAGGTCGCGGTGTATATTGGAAGGTGAAAGTGTCTTTAGGGAGATTAGGAGATCCAAAGATTTGAAATTGTGTTTCGGTCCCCCTGCCAGCATTGATAGTAGTTCCTTCAAAAAAGCCTAAACTTGGATAGAGATTAATAGCAATGTCATTGGGTAAGTTAGGAGAAGGTTTTATCGGTACATGATAACTGCGATCATGCGTGTAGTTCTGTAGCGGAATTACCGTCAAATCGCATTGTAAATTGGCGCCAAGCCAACCTTCGCCATTCACCATGTTAGCATATTCGCCAATAGTCATTCCATGTACAAGAGGGATTGGGTGCATGCCTACAAAGCTTTGATGTGCGATCTCTAGCGTTGGACCATCTACATAATGACCATTAGGATTGGGACGATCTAATACCAGAAGATTAATGTTATTTTCGGCGCAAGCCTGCATGACATAGTGTAAGGTTGAGATATAGGTATAGAAACGTGCACCCACGTCCTGAATATCAAAAACAATCGTTTCAACATCCGTTAAAGCATCTGGAGTCGGTTTTTTGTTTTTTCCATGTAATGATAAAATTTGCAAACCCGTTTTAGTGTCTTTTCCATCCAATACGATTTCCCCAGCATCTACTTTTCCTCTAAAACCATGCTCGGGGGCAAAAACCTTTGTAATCGTGATTTGATGTTTTAATAAGGTGTCCACAAGGTGTGTGTATTGCTCCTTGGTGGTGTTTTGCGTCTTGATACAACTCGTTTGGTTCCCTACGATAGCAATTTTTTTATCCTTTAGGAGTGGTAAATACCGCTGTAGTTGTTCGGCTCCGATGACAATTTCGGCTGGAGGTTGTATAGGACTAATAGAATCAATAGCTATGACATGTGCAGCAGGAGATTTTTTAGTAGTTTCGCTTCCGCAAGAAATAAAGGGAAGGAATAGAAATAATAGTGTATTTTTGAATAATAAGTTCGTTATTGAACTTTTGGATAAAAACATAAGCGCTTTTGAATTTTGAATATTTCATTGCCCGACGTCTTATAAACGGCAAGTCGCATAAAAGTAGTATATCGGCACCAATTATAAAAATTGCAATCGTAGCAATTGCTTTGGGTACGATCATGATGCTGGTGGCTATTGCAACAGGGGTAGGCCTGCAAAAAAAAATTCGTCAAAAAGTAGCTTCCTTCGAGGGGCATATTACGGTTTCAAATTTTGACAATAATATCAGTCCAGTTTCTGTAAAACCTATCAAAAAAGATCAAGAGTTCTATCCGGATTTTGAAGCGGTGTCTGGAATCAATCATGTACAAGCCGTAGCGACCAAATTAGGTGTTATCCGCACGGAATCAGATTTTGAGGCTATTGTGGTTAAAGGAGTGGGGACAGATTTTCGTTGGGATGCTTTTCAGGAATATCTAAAAATAGGAAGATTGCCAAACTATAGGGGGGCATTGAATGAAGAAATTCTGATATCACAATATTTGGCCAATCGCTTAGGATTCCAAGTAGGGGATCAGGTAGTGACCTATTTTCTTCCTACGGGAGGATCAAAAAGCAGTAATTTCAAACTCCGCTCTTTTGATATTGTAGGGATTTATGATTCAGGTTTTGAACAGTTAGATAAAACTTACCTGATTGCTGATATCCGTCATATTATTAAACTAAATAAGTGGAAAAAGGATGAAATTGGGAATTTTGAAGTTTTTATTGATGATTTTGATCAAATAGAACAAAAAGGAAAAGAAGTCTATCAAAACACTCCGTCTGAATTAGATAGTCAGACGATTACCCTTAAAAACGCGAATATCTTTGAATGGCTCAAGCTGTTTGATATGAATATTATTGGGATTATCGGTATTATTATTTTGGTTGCGGGGATTAATATGATTACCGCTTTATTGGTGCTGATATTGGAGCGAACTACCACGATCGGAATTTTGAAATCTATAGGGACAACCAATTGGAGTATCCGAAAAATCTTTTTATACAATGCAGCCTACTTAATTGTAATTGGATTGTTTTGGGGAAATCTTATCGGTATAGGCGGACTGCTTTTGCAGAAGCATTTTGGTTTTATTAAATTAAATCCCGAAACCTACTATGTAGATACTGCGCCAGTATACTTAGATCTAGGAGATATTGTGTTACTAAATTTTGGAACTTTGGTGCTATGTTTGCTAATGCTGCTTATTCCATCTTATATAGTGTCCAAAATTTCACCAGTTAAAGCAATGCGCTTCGATTGATCGTAAACAGCGATATTTTTACCAAACATTTAAACCTTTTGGGGACGCGCTTTTTGTATCTTTAGCACTCGAATTAGATAACAAATATGAAACATTCATAACTAAGATTTAGATCCACAACGGACAATGTTGGAATGAATGTACAGATGTCCCCTAAAACAATTTTATAAACAGATGAAATACGCAAATACCATATTAGATACTATTGGAGATACTCCTTTGGTAAAAATGAATGTGTTGACAAAAGGTATTGATGCCTTGGTACTAGCAAAATATGAAACCTTTAATCCAGGAAATTCTGTCAAGGATCGCATGGCGCTCAAAATGGTAGAAGATGCGGAGGCAGAGGGAAAGATCAAACCAGGGGGTACTATTATTGAATCTACATCAGGTAATACAGGGATGGGTCTAGCATTGGCAGCTGTGGTCAAAGGCTATAAGCTCATATGCGTCATGGCAGACAAGCAATCCAAAGAAAAAATGGATATTTTGCGAGCAATGGGTGCTAAGGTGTTAGTGTGTCCAACAAATGTGGAACCCGATGATCCACGCTCTTATTATTCTGTAGCAAAAAGACAAGCGCAGCAGATTCCAAATTCCTGGTATGTGAATCAGTATGATAATTTATCCAATACGCGAGCACATTATGAAAGTACTGGGCCCGAAATCTGGGAGCAAACTGATGGTAAGATTACCCATTTTGTTGTGGGAGTAGGTACCGGTGGTACGATTTCTGGCGTCGGGAAGTATTTGAAAGAACGTAATCCCGATATCAAAATTTGGGGAGTAGATACGTATGGTTCTGTTTTTAAAAAATTCCATGAGACACGTATTTTTGATGAAAATGAAATTTATTCTTACATCACAGAAGGCATAGGAGAAGATATTTTACCTAAAAATGTCAATTTTGATATTATTGATGGATTTACCAAAGTGACTGATAAAGATGCGGCGGTTTATACCCAACGATTAGCTAAAGAAGAAGGAATGTTTCTTGGGAACAGTGCGGGAGCGGCGATCAAAGGGTTGTTACAGCTAAAAAAGCACTTCAAGAAAGATGATGTTGTGGTCGTGTTATTTCATGATCATGGCAGTCGTTATGTGGGCAAGATGTTTAATGATGATTGGATGCGGGATCGTGGATTCTTGGATGAAACTGTTTCTACGGCGGAGGATTTGGTGCGTGAACATGATCAAAAACCATTGGTTACGGTAAAAACAGAAGAATTGGTGTCACATGCCATTGAGCGAATGCGAAAATATCAGATTTCGCAAATTCCTGTAGTGGATAGTCATGGATTTGTAGGCTCTGTAGATGAGACGGCATTGTTTTCTGCATTCTTGGATAATAAAGAAACGGCTGATACGCCTATCAAGGAAGTGATGAATGCTCCTTTTCCAATTGTGAATAGTTTTACTTCTATAGAAGAAATCACCAAACTAATCAAAAATGGGCATCAAGCGGTAATTGTGGCAATGGATGATGAGAAACATGATATTATTACTAAATATGATGTGATTAGTCATATATAAAAAGTTGCGTTAATTTTGAAAGAAGACTTCCTCCACTACGTATGGAAATATCAAAAATTCCGAAACACTTCTTTACAGACGACGCATCAAGAAGCAATACGTGTTGAGACTGTAGGGACGCATAATGAACATGCAGGGCCAGATTTTTTTGCTTCAAAACTACGTATTGGAGCACAAAAATGGGCAGGAAATGTAGAAATACATCTAAAGTCTAGTGATTGGTATGCACATCATCATGAAAAAGATCCAGCTTATGATAATGTAATTTTGCATGTAGTTTGGGAACATGATGTAGAAGTATTTCGCAAAGATGAGACCGTAGTTCCAACTTTGGAACTCAAAAATTTAGTAGCGCCTTCCGTGCACCAAAACTATTCGAGTCTGTTAGAAAAATCTTCTGAAAAATGGATTAATTGTGATTCTCAAATTGCTGAAGTCCCAGTTTTTTTGATCGCCAATTGGAAAGAGCGTTTATATTTTGAACGTTTGGAGCAAAAGAGTATACATATTCTCGAATTGCTTCACAAAAACAATAATGATTGGGAGGCTGTTTTGTTTCAGTTATTGGCAAAAAACTTTGGTTTGGTTGTTAATGGAGATGCTTTTTTGAGTGTCGCAACTTCTTTGGATTTTGCTACAGTGCGCAAGTGCAGTGCTAGTGTAGAAAATTTGGAAGCGCTGTTTTTTGGTCAAGCTGGCTTATTGGAAAAAGAGATAGAAGAACCATATTTTTGGAAATTAAAAAAGGATTACGAATACCAAAAACATAAGTATCAATTAGATAATTCTGGAGTATTACCGATACAATTTTTTCGATTACGACCCCCGAATTTTCCAACAATTCGTTTGTCGCAATTAGTAAATTTGTATCATAAAAACCATCAGTTATTTTCTGAGCTTATGGAGTTAAAAACAGTGGATGCCTATTATAAGCTGTTTGATGTGGTTACTAGTACATTTTGGGAGACGCACTATACTTTTGAAAAGGCGACCACTAAACGTGTAAAGAAACTGACACGCTCTTTTATAGATTTACTCTTAATCAATACGATTATTCCCTTACGATTTTGTTATGCCAAGCATTTAGGAAAGCATCCAGAAGAGACTGTTCTGGAATTTATTGAAGCTATAGGAGTAGAAAAAAATAGTATCATCCATAAATTTAACGATTTAGGTGTCCAAAGTGCCAATGCTATGGATACACAAGCACTGTTACAGCTCAAGAAAAAGTATTGTGATACGAATGGTTGTTTACGTTGTGCCATAGGGAATCATTTGTTGTTGCAGTAATGAAAAACTGCTGCTAGCTTCAGGCATAAATCTTTTTTAGTAACTTAGTTAATTAAACCACATCATAAAAAACTCAGGTTTTGAAAAAAAATGCTATATATAATCTCCGTTATTTTTTTGAACGTAACGGTTTTTATGTGTCTTCGCGATTTGCGGATCGTTTAGGTATGAGAGCCAAAAATGTGCGATTGTTTTTTATTTACGCAACATTTGCCACAGCGGGATTAGGATTCGTAATTTATCTTACTTTAGCATTTTGGCTCAAATTAAAAGATTTGGTTTATACAAAGCGGACCTCAGTATTTGACATTTAATTTTATAGTTACCATTATATTTTATGCATAAACTACTTACGAAAAAAATCTACCTCGCTTTTATGCTACTGGTCATTGTGCTGATTGTGGGTGTTTTGGGGTTTCGTTTTTTTTCAAATTATTCATGGGTAGATGCATTATATATGACGGTAATCACGATCTCTACCGTGGGGTTTGGTGAGGTCGCTCCTTTGGACCAGGCTTCTAAGCTTTTTACGGTTTTTATGATTATTACAAGTGTAGTGATTTTTGCTTACTCCGTATCGGTGATTACAGAATACATTTTTAGTAAAACAAATTCAGAAGATTTTCAGAAGAAAAAAACACAAAAGATGATAGACAAGCTCGAAAACCATATTATTATCATTGGGTACGGACGTAATGGTAAGCAGGCTGCTGATAAGTTGTTGGCTTATAAAAAACCTTTTGTTATTATTGATAATGACAAAGAAGTAATTCAGCGTTTCGGCAGTGATGAACTACTGTTTTTGGAAGGCAATGCCACAGAAGATGAAACCTTGATCGAAGCAGGGATCAAAAATGCCTCCTGTGTTATTTGTACATTGCCGGAGGATGCGGACAATTTGTTTATTGTTTTGTCCTCTCGACAGCTGAATAAAAAATTAAAAATTATTAGTCGTGCTTCGCAGGATACTTCCTATAAAAAATTACGTTTGGCAGGAGCGGATAATGTCATTATGCCTGATCGTATAGGTGGAGATCATATGGCATCATTGGTAGTAGTTCCGGATTTAATCGAGTTTTTAGATAACCTATCTTTGGTAGGTAAACGTTCTATCAATATTGAAGAAATTTCTTTTGAAGATATGTTTGAAGATACTGCAGAACGGACGATTCGAGATATTGATATGCGTTCTAGAACGGGTTGTACGATTATAGGTTATAAAACCGGTGAGGGAGAATATATCGTAAACCCAGAGGCAGATACGGTATTAAAACCTGATTCTAAGGTGGTTGTTCTAGGACGACCCGAGCAAATACAATCATTGAACAAAGAATTTGGGATTGCTTAACCATGTTTTTTTGTAAACATATGGATACTAGTTGGTTTTAAGTTGTAAGTGTCATTCGTTTATAAAAAGAAACCAGATGACCATATTAACATTTTTGAAACAGTTTTTAAGTCTTTAATAGTAATATTTTTCTTATATTTCAACCCCAGAACCAAATAGTTACTAGGGGGATAGCTATTTGAATTGTCATAAACGTGATTTTGAAATTAATTTTTCAACAAATAGTATTAAATCACTAATCCTTTTCTCCTCAAACACTATCAAAATCATGAAAAAGTTATTTTATTCTTTTATTGCCTTCTCTTTGGCAATTGTAATTATAGTTTCTTGTAGAAATGATGATAACAAGACAACTATAGAAATTGATGATATTGAATACAATTTGGAAATTAGTAGTTCTGATGAAAATAATTATGTCAGCATACCTATCCTTTCTACCCTTACTATTGAACCTGCAATTCCTAGTGATGTAGGTCTAGAATTCAAAATAGATAAAATTGAAGGAGATGGTTTTTTTGTGAAAAACCTGGACGATATATCTTCTGGAGGAATACTAACACTTGGTAATTTTAATAAAATCGAAGGAAGCGAATTCACATTGTATTACGTAAGTAATTCAGTGGGATTACATGAGTATGAAATTACTGTAAATTTAGCTGATGGTAATCCACCTCCTCCTAAAACAATTAAATTCGAAATAAAAAAATCGGATATTGTTTTGGATGTGACTAGCGATAGTCAAACATCTGTTGTAGGAGATAAAATACCTCTAAATCTCAATTTATCCTCAAATCAAGCAATTTTACCCGAGGGAATACTTTATAGTTTGGATTATGAAATTGTGGAGGGTGAAGCTGCGCTTTTTGATGAAGAAGGCAATGAGTTAGATAATCCATTTGAAGCTATTTCATTAGGAAACAATACCCTTGAAATACAAGGCACAGTTATTGGGCAATTACAAGTGAATTTTATTGTGACAGCTAACATCCCTCATTTATTGCCAGACGATGATGTGTTTGATCCTCAAGTTTTTGAAAAAACATTTGACATAGATGTTACAGGAGAACCTGTAGCGGTTGATGGTATTACGGTTTCACCAACAACAGAGACAATTAGTCTTAATGAGACCCTACAGATCACTGCAACTGTATCTCCAGAGAATGCCACCAATAAAAATGTGACTTGGAGCTCAAGTGATCCCAGTATTGCTACTGTAGATGCTGATGGTTTAGTAACTCCTTTATTACCAGATGCTGTCACAATAACAGCGACTACCGAAGATGGTGGTTTTAATGAAAGTTCAGAAATTATAATTTTAAACGATAATGATGCCAAGGAAATTACAAGTTTTAGTATTCCTCAAGAAGAAGAACCTGCCATAATCAATTCTGAAGAAGGCACCATTTCTCTAAAAGTCCCTTCTGGAACGGATGTTAGTAGTTTGATTCCAATAATTAGTATTTCGGACGGTGCGACTATCAATAAAACTGGCACACAAGATTTTACATCTCCAGTAGAATATACAGTTACTGCAGAAGACAACACAACAAAAGACTGGACAGTAACTGTTATCATATCAACACCACTCAGCGACGCCAAAGAAATTACAAGTTTTAGCATTCCTGATGAAGAAGAACCTGCCATAATCAATTCTGAAGAAGGCACCATTTCTCTAAAAGTCC
>CAZYRG010000079.1:0-1444 GCA_964650425.1 uncultured Flavobacteriaceae bacterium | reverse complement strand
TTCGGACGGTGCGACTATCAATAAAACTGGCACACAAGATTTTACATCTCCAGTAATGTATACGGTAACTGCAGAAAACGGAACTACAAAAGACTGGATTGTAACTGTTACCATATCAACACCTCTCAGCGATGCCAAAGAAATCACAAGTTTTGTTTTCCCTGGACAAACGGGTACTTCCGTATTTAATTCTACTGGCACTGCCATTAGTGTCAACTTACCTTTTGGAACTCCGATTACAGCTGTGACTCCAACTATTACAATATCTCCAAAAGCGGCAATTAGTCCCTCAGGCTCACAGGACTTCTCATCTTCTGTAACCTACACGATAACTGCTGAAAATGGAACTACAAAAACAGTGGTTGTTACTGTAACCGTAGCTCCAGGAAGCAATGCAAAAAATATCACAGCATTTACTATTCCTGGTCAAGTAGGTGCATCCACGATTAATAATAGCACCAGAACAGTTACGTTATCAGTACCTAATGCCACTAATGTTACAAGTCTAACACCATCAATTCAGGTTTCTGCCGGTGCTAGCATTTCAAATCTCGGTCAAGTAAGAAATTTCACTAATCCAGTAAATTATACTGTTACCGCAGAAAATCAGACTACCGTAATATGGAAAGTGAATGTGACCAAATTACCTCCTCCAGTTGTTTCGGTGACAGGAGTTCGTATTAATAACAAATCGACAACGCAGCTTCCTTATGGAGGTACTTTACAACTTTCAGCTTCTGTGCTTCCCGCAAATGCAACAAATGATGGAATAACATGGGGATTTAACACAATCAATGGCCAAGGAAAAGTCAATATTACCCAAAATGGATTTATAACTGTACCTAATAGCGCAGCACAAGGTGTAGTAGAAATAATCATAAGATCAGCAGAAGATGCGACTATATTCGATAAATATCAAATAAGAATTTATGCTTCGCCACCAGTTTTGTTATCAGATGGACGATACTATACTAAACCTGGTAATAGTATTACCTTAGAAATCTCCGCAGGTGGAAATCAAGGAGGTACACTAAGAGTAAATGTTACGGCTACTGGAACTGGTTCAATACCATTGAATAGAACATACAATTGGACTGCCCGAAATGGTATTCCGGGAGGTCTTCAAAAAGTATCTTTTCAAATGCCTCCTAATGGTTTTACTACTATTACCGGTGTTATAACCCCTGTAGGTGGATCTACAGGCGAAGTTGCGACAATAGTTATCGTAGATGGATCTAGTAGGAAAACAATTTCATTGAATAGTAATTAAAAAACTCAATTAAAAATGAACAGAAATTAGTAACAATAATTTCTGTTCACTTTTAATAACCAACTATTATTAAACCTATAATTATCACTTAAGATCTTTTATATATGTAATTGTCAAATACCATATTAACATTTTTGAAACAGTTTTTAAGTCTTTAATAGTAATATTTTTCTT
>CAZYRG010000078.1:6997-13528 GCA_964650425.1 uncultured Flavobacteriaceae bacterium | reverse complement strand
AATATCTCAACCTAAAGATCAAAGGAAACATCGATGATTATAAGATCTCATTAGGAAAGAAAAAAGAGAAGATAAACTAAATCACTGTACCGTATGTAACAATGAATAAAAATTCATTACCAACAATGGAAAAGCAGTAGGTAGTCCCAGTTAGCAGTTTGTGAATTCTAAGATCAAAACTGCTAACTGGAACTGTAAACTGAATACTAATTATTCTCCTCCTTATAATACTTCTGTAGGATATAAAACGCTTTCTTTTTAGCGCCTTGCTCAGAAATTAACCCTTTTCGATTAAAGTCCTTTTGTATTCTTTTCAAATGTCTTCTTGGGGATCTAAAATCCATCAAAATCCATGGAGAAGCTCCAGCAAGAAAATCAATTTTTCGCATCATAGCAAGGTTATTTTCATAAACTGATGCCTGATATTCCTCCGTCCATCGCTGTTCTTTGTCACCATGATAGCCTTGCAAGGCTCCTGCCCCATACTCACTCATAATCATAGGCTTATCATAAGAATTTTTCCATTGGATATCTGGACATGATTGTGGTGTCCCTCCATACCAACCGCAGTAACTATTGACTCCAATCACATCTACAATTTTACCCAGCGGGTCATCAATGATTTTCTCTCCTTCTTTTCCAGAATGCGTATCCAAAGCAGCAGTAATCAATCTGGTCGTATCGATACTCCGTGCTTTTGCAGCGAGTTTACTCAAAAAGACATTTCGTTGCTTACTCACAGGAGTTTCATTGGCAATGGACCACAAACCGACACCTACTCTATTTTTATCTCTAAAAATCATTTCCTCTAATTGATTCTCAGCATTCGCATAAGTATCCTCGTTATCATATAAGATGGTCCAATACACGGGGATCTCGGACCATACCAGCAGTCCCATTCGCTCAGCTTCTCTCACCATCGCTTCGCTATGTGGGTAATGCGCTAATCGTACAAAATTACAGCCTAGCTCTTTTGCCCAATTTAGCAGAACTTTACATTCTTCTAAAGAAGTAACTCTACCTGTTTTAAAAGGAGCCTCTTCATGGATGCTTATTCCTTTAAGAAAGAGCTTTTTTCCATTCAATAAAATTTCACTTCCCTTGGTTGTGATGGTTTTAAAACCAATCTGATCATTGACTTCATCAGTAGCGGTCTTGATCGTAAATGCATACAATTTAGGATTGGTTGTAAACCATAAAACAGGTTTCGCTTTTATCGAAAAATTAGCTTTACCATCAGCATTAACGTTCAATTTCTCTTGTATATCAAGCTCGGGAATCGTAATAGTAATCTGATCATTTGTAGCACTCCCTGCTAGTGCAACATACCCACTTATTTTCCCTGAGTCTTCTTTGTCAAGGTGTACAAAGTAATCCTTTATATGCTTCTCAGGTACAGAAACCAATCGTACAGAACGAGTGATTCCACCATAATTCCACCAGTCGGTATTCAAAGTAGGAACACCTTCACGTAAGCGTTTGTTATCTACTTTTACGATCAAAAAATTGTCTTTCGGCTTGAGTATATTGGTTGCTTCAAATTGAAACGGAGTATATCCTCCGATATGTTGCCCCAAATACGCCCCATTGAGATACACTTTGGCATCATAATTCACAGCATCAAAATACACGTAATTCTTTTCTCCCTTTTTTTGAACAAAATCAAAACTCTTTTTATACCATACAGTTCCCTCGTAATAATACAGTTTATCATCCTCTGTATTCCAGTCTCCAGGGACCATGAGCTCAACGTCGGTATCAAAATCATATTCGATTAGATCAGAAGGGGTTTTCATTTTTGCATTTTTAAAATATCCGTTGTCTTTTGGTAAGTATCTGTGATTGTAGTACCCATTTTCTAAAGGGTCCACAATAATTTGCCATAAACCATCTAAGGGCACTTGCGTTCTATCCTGAACATTTTGCAAAAGATTTATGGATTGGCCAATGGCTAATTGTGTAAGACAATAAAAAGTAGCAAACACTACAGTTTTAAGAGATTTCATGCTTTGTTTTTGTGTTTAATATAACTGTGTATGTGTCTAATTAAAGTCTTTAAAATCCTAAAACAACAACGTCTGCCCCTCATCATCCGCATCGGGTTCTGGTGGGAGATCGTCTTCGTTTATAGGTTTTGAAGGTGCTGTATCTCCGTTTGTAGTTGTTCCTTCATTATCAGTATTCGTAGTGACTGTAGCTTCATCCACCACTTCTATGGCTTCTGGTTGCTCTGGTTCTGGCTCCTCATATGGTAATGGATCCAAGAGGTTAATTTGTTTTACTTTTTCTGTAGTCAAACGATTTCCTTGTGCTCCAATACCTTTTACCGATATAAACTCAGCCAAATTCACTTCGTCATTCGGTTTTTGATCCTTACCACGGATTTTATTGTATACTAATTCTGTTATCGGTAAATAGTCTGTAGAAACGATTTCTAAATACGATTTTGGATCTTCACTGATAAAAAGTTCTTCCTTATCAGGATGTTCAATCAAGAAACGCTTGACATAATACCGTTCCTTTGCTCCATCCCAATAGATTGCCGAAATGGGTTTTTTAGGCTTCCATTGTTCCAAAACAATCATATCAGCACTAAAGTGTAAGGTGACCTCAGGAATAACAGTTTTTGCAATTCCTTTCTGATCAATAATCAATAAACGATCATGTCCGCGGAATTCGCCCAACAACTCCCCTCTTCCATCCACATTAAGTCGTTGTACCGTATCATCAAACCATATTTTACGTGGTTTCAATGTGGACACTCCTTGTTCCTTGAGTTCCACCTTTTTGATATTATATTTGGTCACAACGTTTCCTTTGACACCACGACCTTTAATCAATAAATCCGCAAAATCTAAATCGAATTTAAGCTTTTTGATACTTCCCGATTGTCGTAATTGAATACTTACCACTTCTGCCTCTCCATTAGGATTTGCAGAAAAGTACAACACCTTGGAGCCTTTGTTCCCTTGTGTCATATCATACGGCTTATCCCGAGTCACCCCAGTAACCGCAAAACGCTTGACATAAGAACCGCCTTTGGTACCATCTTTATAGATCATATTATAGATCGTACGCTTGTCTTTTTTCTTAAAAATCGCAATATGGATAATGTTTTTGCCCACAAAAGTCTTAGAATCAACCTTGGTGATCATCATTTTGCCATCTGCCATAAAACAAATCACATCATCGATATCAGCACAGTCAGCTACATATTCATCTCTACGTAATGAGGTTCCAACAAAGCCTTCTTCTCGGTTGACATACAGTTTTGTATTACGCATTACCACTTTGGTGGCTTCGATATCATCAAAAATGCGAATTTCAGTTTTACGTTCTTTTCCTTTTGCATAAGTTTTTTTGAGTCGCTCAAAATAAGTAATCGCGTACTCAATCAAATGCTCCAAATGATGCTTCACCTGTGCAATTTCATCTTCTAACGCATCAATCTTTTGTTGTGCTTTGTCAATATCAAACTTCGAAATCCGCTTAATTCGAATTTCGGTTAATCGCACAATATCCTCTTCGGTAACAGCGCGCTTTAAGTGCTTTATGTGTGGCTGCAACCCTTTATCAATCGCATTAATAACGCCTTCCCAGGTTTCCTCCTCCTCGATATCACGATAAATTCTGTTTTCGATAAAAATACGTTCCAAAGAAGCGTAATGCCATTGTTCTTGTAATTCGTTTAACTGAATTTCTAATTCGCGCTTTAAAAGCTCTACCGTGTTTTCCGTAGAATCCTTAAGCATCTGCGTTACCCCAACAAAATAAGGTTTGTTATCATCAATAATACATCCCAATGGCGAAATGGAACTTTCACAACTTGTAAAAGCATACAGTGCATCAATCGTTTTGTCAGGCGAAACATTGGATGGCAAGTGAATCAAAATCTCGACATTCGCTGCCGTATTATCTTCGATTTTTTTGATTTTTATCTTCCCTTTATCATTTGCTTTAAGGATAGAATCAATTAAACTAGTTGTTGTAGTAGTAAAGGGTATCTCATTTATAATCAACTTGTTCTTGTCATGTTGTGCGATACGCGCACGCACCCGAACTTTGCCTCCACGCAATCCATCATTGTAGTTGCTAAAATCCGCGATACCCGCCGTTGGGAAATCTGGTAAAATCGTAAAACGCTTCCCTTGCAAATGCTTTATGGAAGCCTCGATAAGTTCGACAAAATTATGTGGCAATACTTTAGTACTCAATCCCACTGCAATTCCTTCTGCACCTTGCGCTAATAATAATGGAAACTTGACCGGAAGATTTATCGGCTCTTTTTTACGACCATCATAGGACAATTGCCAATCGGTTACTTTGGGATTATACACCACATCCAATGCAAATTTGGATAACCTAGCTTCAATATAACGGGAAGCTGCAGCTCGGTCACCGGTAAGGATATTACCCCAATTCCCTTGCATATCAATCAGTAGTTCTTTCTGTCCAATCTGCACCATTGCATCACCAATACTCGCATCACCATGCGGGTGATATTGCATCGTATGCCCCACAATATTCGCAACTTTATTGTAACGTCCA
This sequence comes from uncultured Flavobacteriaceae bacterium, assembly GCA_964650425.1. Taxonomy (GTDB): domain Bacteria; phylum Bacteroidota; class Bacteroidia; order Flavobacteriales; family Flavobacteriaceae; genus Aquimarina. The sequence continues at coordinate 8,980 of CAZYRG010000078.1, read as the reverse complement.
TCATCGAGTTCTTTCATAGAATGCAAAATACGACGTTGCACAGGCTTGAGCCCATCTTCAATGGCAGGTACCGCACGTTCCAGGATTACATAAGACGCATAATCCAAAAACCAATCCTTGTACATGCCCGTGACCTTGGTAATCACTTCTTGCGGCTGGTGATCCTGCTCGCTATTTAAGTTTTCTTCCGGTATGTTGTCTTCTGGTATATTATCTTCCTCCATGTATGCGTATCAATTGAAGGGAACTCTAGAACATCCCCCTAGCCCCCTTCAAAGGGGGAATTACTACTGTATTTTTTTAGTACTATTTATAACTTATTTATTGTTGATTTCTAACTAACACTTCCCTATCCTTTCTCAAATAAGAAAATCCTTAATTCAAAAATTCACACTCGTTACTCGTTAATCAAAAAACTCAAGCTTTTAGCCCTCTCCCGCTGAGAGGGAATATATTTAGTTTTTTAAAATCAAAAATCGTTAGTCTATATTCGTTACTCCTTAATCCAAAACTTCAAATTTTGACTTCGGCTTCGCTCAGCCAACGTTTAATTTCTGACTTCCAAGCTATTCAACAATCGTCAATCCACATTAGTTAATCGTTAATTCAAGCTTTCTTACCCTCACCCTAGCCCTCTCCCACTGAGAGGGAATTGAATTCTAGTTTTATAAAGATCAAAAATCGTTATTCCATATTCGTTAATCGTTAATCGAAAAACTCAAGCTTTTGAATTCGGCTTCGCTCAGTCAACGTTAATTTCTGACTTCCAAATTATTCAACAATCGTCAATCCACATTCGTTAATCGTTAATTCAAGCTTTTTCACCCTCACCCTAGCCCTCTCCCGCTGAGAGGGAATTTGTTTAGATCTCTTTTAAATCAAAAATCGTTAATCCATATTCGTTAATCGTTAATCGAAAACTCATAACTCATAACTCTGAACTCTGAACTCAAAACTATCCTTCCTCAACCACATCCAATTCCACCTTGAGGTTATTGATAATAAACTCCTGTCTACTCGGCGTGTTTTTTCCCATATAAAAAGACAACAACTCTTCTATAGAACGCTCTTTGTCCAACATCACAGGATCTAGACGAATATCTTCTCCTATAAAATGCACAAATTCATCTGGCGAAATCTCCCCCAATCCCTTAAATCGGGTGATTTCAGGTTTCCCTGAGAGTTTTTCTATCGCATCCTTTCGTTCCTGTTCCGAATAGCAATAAATCGTTTCCTTTTTGTTTCTAACACGGAATAAGGGTGTTTGCAAAATATATAAATGTCCTTCCTTGATCAATTCTGGAAAGAACTGCAAAAAGAAGGTAATAATCAATAAGCGAATATGCATTCCATCAACATCGGCATCGGTAGCGATCACAATATTGTTGTATCGCAAATCCTCCATAGAATCTTCAATATTCAACGCCGCTTGCAGTAAGTTGAATTCCTCATTTTCATACACAATCTTCTTGGACATATTGTAGCAATTCAACGGCTTTCCGCGTAAGCTAAATACAGCTTGGGTATTCACATCCCTAGATTTTGTAATCGACCCACTTGCCGAATCTCCCTCAGTAATAAATAAGGAACTCTCCAGATTACGAGGGTTTTTACTATCCGTCAAATGCACTCGACAATCTCTCAGTTTTTTGTTGTGTAAACTCGCCTTTTTTGCGCGATCTTTAGCCAGTTTTCGGATTCCAGATAACTCCTTTCGTTCCCGCTCTGCTTGTAGAATTTTGCGCTGTATTTTCTCCGCTGCATCGGTATTTCGATGTAAGTAATTATCCAGTTTTGTTTTTAGAAAATCATTGATGTAGGTTCGCACCGTAGGTAAATCACCTCCCATATCCGTAGAACCCAATTTGGTTTTTGTCTGACTCTCAAAAACGGGTTCCATCACCTTGATACTAATCGCAGTGACTATGGATTTTCGGATATCGCTGGCCTCATAATTCTTGCCATAAAACTCCCGTATAGTAC
>CAZYRG010000078.1:0-6897 GCA_964650425.1 uncultured Flavobacteriaceae bacterium | reverse complement strand
GATTTTCGGATATCGCTGGCCTCATAATTCTTGCCATAAAACTCCCGTATAGTACGTACAATCGCTTCGCGATAGGCGGCCTGATGGGTACCTCCTTGCGTGGTATGCTGTCCATTCACAAAAGAATGGTACTCTTCGCTATATTGTGTTCTACTATGTGTCAATGCAATCTCGATATCATCTCCTCTCAAGTGAATAATATCATACAAGCGATCATCTTCTTTGATCGTGTCAGACAAGAGATCCTTAAGACCATTCTCAGAAACATATTTTTCGCCATTAAAAACAATCGTAAGTCCTGGGTTGAGATAGACGTAGTTCATGATCATCTTAGTCACATACTCCATCCGATACTTGTAGTTCTTAAAGATCAACTCATCCGGTATAAAACTCACTTTGGTACCGCGACGACGAGAGGTTTCTTCTAACAGCTCTTGATCTGTGAGATTTCCTTGAGAAAATTCTGCCGCCGCTGATTTCCCATCACGGGTAGATTCCACACGGAAATACGTAGACAAAGCATTTACCGCCTTGGTACCAACCCCATTCAATCCCACAGATTTCTTAAAAGCACGAGAATCATATTTACCTCCCGTATTCATTTTAGAAACCACATCTACGACTTTACCAAGTGGTATCCCACGGCCATAATCCCGAACAATCACTTTGGTTCCTTGTATCGAAATCTCGATCGTCTTCCCCGCACCCATGACAAATTCATCGATACAGTTATCCAAGACCTCTTTAATCAAAATGTAGATACCATCATCTGCCGAAGAACCATCACCGAGTTTACCAATATACATCCCAGGACGCATCCGGATATGTTCTTTCCAGTCCAGTGATCGTATATTATCTTCGGTGTACTTGGTTTCTTGACTCATACTTGTATAAAAAAGGGAACTGTGCTAATATAATATTATGACACTGGATATAAAACACCCGCATCGCAAAGTAATTAACAATTTTCTAAGAATTTTTGTTGACTATTTGGCTAACAGTAAATTGCTGTTTTTTTGAAAGACAAAAAAAGTTACATATCACTAACAGCAGTCCTGCTTTCCGCTATATCTCTACTCCTATCGTCGTCGAGGATGCCGCTGCAATCGGGCTTAGGTTTCGATCTCAGCATTCCTAAATAATAATTAATAGTTATTTTGAAAACAAAAAAACCGTTTGTAGAATAAATACAAACGGTTTTAACTCATTTAGCCATTAAAAATTTATACTATGCTATTTAGTATAGTGTCTGCAATGCTAGCGCATCATCACCTTTGAAAGTCCCTGGTTCATTACCAAAACAAGCCCTCATAATAGAATTTAATTCTGTTCCTGTATTATCAGTTCCTGGGATATTAATTGCCCCAATACTTCCAATTCCTTCATCCACTGAATTAGGACAACCTTCACGAATTCTAAAATCAGAGTGTCGTAGTCCTATACAATGACCTATTTCATGCGTAACCACATGTGCCAAGGTACCCTCATTTAGATCATCCAAGGAAGGATCCAAAGTTATATTTCTAAACGGGTTTCCATTACTCGGGAAACCAGCAATACCTCCTCCATTTGGCAAAGTTTCACTTTCTACAATAATTTGTTGACCGATAGTAGTGTCTCCAAAACTGAGTTCAAAATTAAGCCTCAGATTCAAATCATTATAATTGTTTACTGCCGTTATCAGCGCATTCTCCATGTTTGGTGTCAAAGAACTTGTCCCTAATACATTAATCGTCCGTTGTCTATTTTGATTAACTGGTACCGTTACCAGGTTGGTAGTTCTAAAAAGCTTTGCTCCTAGTTCATCATTTTGTTTTGGGAGCGCAGATGCATTCGCAATAGCATCTTCAGATAAAAAAATATCATCACTTAACCATCCTTGATCACCCTGATAAACAAAAGGAGCCAGCCCTCCTGCTGGATTAACCCCTAAATCCCTAAATTTTTGAGCTATATACTCCAGGTTTTCTGTATTGCCTGTAGTAGCTGTAGTTGTTTCCTCTAATTCCTCGTTTTGACAAGAAACCAATAATGCTATCGCTGCGATAACACTAGTAATCATTTTTATTTTTTTCATTTGTGTGAGTTTGTGTGCTAAATGAGTTCTAATACAAAATAGAACGCAGGAATATAAATAACCCATCAATATTTAACAATAAATAACACAAAATTAGTCATTTAAGACAATTAACTATACTTTTGTTAAAGTGCTTTAGCACCTAAAAACTACTCTTAGTAATTCTAAATTGTATCTTTAGAAAAGCATTGTAAACAGGAACCAAAAACAAATCATAGATGGCCAAATTCTATACCGAAATCCCCGATGATATTGCAGCATTTATCAAAAAACAACCTATTTTCTTTGTGGGTACTGCTGCTGCAGAAGGAACTGTAAATGTATCTCCAAAAGGAATGGATACCTTTCGTATTCTAGACAAGAAACGCGTGCTTTGGCTCAATCTTACTGGCAGTGGAAATGAAACTGCCGCGCATCTTCTCCAGAACAATCGGATCACCATCATGTTTTGTGCCTTTGAAGACAAACCACAGATCCTACGTCTCTATGGAACGGCAAAAGTATATCACAAAACGGATTCAAAATGGAATGAATTTTTAGTGTTATTTCCTAAAATCGCGGGAACACGACAGTTTATAGAAATTACAATTGACAGAATCCAAACCTCTTGTGGCTATGCTGTCCCATTTATGGAATATAAAGGAGAACGAGAACAATTAAAAAACTGGGCAGAAAAGCAAGGTGATGAACGTCTTGATAACTATCGAAAGGAAAAAAACACCATAAGCATCGATGGTTTTGATACAGGGTTGTGAAAAAACTTTTAAAAAAAACTATCTAGTAAATAAAATCAATTTACTCTTATTTTTATCAGATCAGTAACGTATAAACGTATATCATACGAGTTACTATCAATTTCATCGAAAAAAATATCATTTTGCAAAAAATCTTATGTTTTTTTTATATTTTCATATTTGGATAGCTTATTGGTTTAATTTAATAAGCGTATATTTGCATAACTACCCTAGAAAGTAACATTTTTAAAACTTGACCTCCTATATAAACAAACCAATAAAGTTAGAACTATGGTTACATTTTTAATTACTCTCGCTATTTTGCTCTTTGCCAATTTATTGCTTTTCACCTTCAGTGTCAACAAACCTAAAAAAAAGCAAATCAAAAAATTAGTTATTGAGAAAAACGAGAAAATTATAGCACATACGCAGCAATTTATTCCTGATGTGGAGACTACTACAAAGCAAGAATCAGTTGCTACCAAGCAATCGGAGCCTGCCCTTGTTTCTGAATAAACACATTTGCTTTGCTGAAATGCTTATTCCCAAACCAATATCCTCTATTAGCACTTAATGGTGATGGATGGCCATTTGCCAATACTTCATGTCTTGAAGGATCTATTTTGGCTCCTTTTTTCTTAGCATAACCGCCCCATAACATAAACACTACTCCTTCTTTTTTTTCTGAAATCAAACGAATTACTGCATCTGTAAATTGTTCCCAACCCTTTTTTTGGTGTGAACCTGCCGTATGCGCACGCACCGTTAAGGTTGCATTAAGCAACAATACTCCCTGTTGAGCCCATCGTTCGAGATTTCCCGAATCTGGAAAAGGTTTTCCTAAATCCGCTTCTATCTCTTTAAAAATATTGATTAAGGACGGTGGCATCGGGACACCATCATTCACCGAAAAACATAATCCATTAGCTTGTCCTGGTCCATGGTAGGGATCCTGACCTATAATCACTACTTTGACCTCTTCGAAAGAACAATGCTCAAAAGCCGCAAAAATTGCCTGGGTATCAGGATAACAAACCTCTGTCTGATACTCCTGTTTTACAAATGCAATTAATTGTTCAAAATACGGTTTTTCAAACTCTGTCGCTAGATGCGTTTTCCAACTGGGGGGTAGTTGCACGTCCATAACTTAGGATTTAAAAGGTGGCTTTGTAGGACGTACTTCTATCTTACTAGGCAACGTTCTTGGATGCATGGTCAAAAGATCTAATACCAATTTTCCAATATCCTCACTTTGTATTTTCCAAGCATCTTTTTCTGAAGGTATATTATTATTAAAGTAGGTTGCCACAGAGCCCGGCATAATCGTACTTACTTTAATATCATCTTGTCGCAAATCCAACATCATCGCCTGTGTAAATCCTGTTAACCCAAATTTACTCGCATTATAAGCCGTTGCCGTAGGAAAGAAATTAACTCCTGCCAAGCTCGAAATTGTCAAGATATATCCTTTCGTCTTTTTCAAAGCATTCAATGAAGCCTTTACACTATAAAACACGCCAGTAAGATTGGTATCAATCGTCTCATGCCATTGTTCTGGAGTTAATTCTGCTATAGGTGCAAAATGACCTACTCCCGCATTTGCAACAAGTACATCTAATTGCCCCCATTTTTCTAGTACTGTTGCAACAGCTTGTTCTTGACTTTGGTAATCTACAACATTAGCTTCTACACCTAAGGCTTCTCCTACACCATTCTTATTTAATTCTATAGCTGCCTGTTTCGCTCGTTGTTGATCTCTACTCGTTATAGCGACTCGCATTCCTTGTGCCATAAGCACTTCTGCGATACCATAACCAATTCCTTTACTACCGCCAGTAATTAATACGGTCTTATTATTTAGTGTATTCATAATTAAGCTGATTTTTTTTCAAAAATACAATTACACGCCTGACAATATCATCTTAGTTTCTTAATCTTTTATTAAAACAAAAATATCTTATGCTTTTAGGTTTGTAAATACTAAAAAAAATCCGAAATTGCATTTCCATTTTATGATTGTGGATAACTTATTGCTAAAACTTTTACTCACAACTCAATAAAAATTTGTTAATAGCGTTTTTTAATTTATATTTACAATCCCCTATAACGATTATATTTATGAGCATAACATCCACGAAAAAATCACGACTACAACTATTACATCAATATTATAGTTATACTGGATTCTATAAATTTTTAGGCACTAGTCTCAAAAAAGCGTTACCGCCAATTCTTGGATTTATTGCAGGGCTTTTTGTCTTAAATTATTTCGTCAATCTCAATGATTTATTGGTTCGCATTACAGAAACATATGATTCTTGGATAATTTACCTAACCTTTTTTGCATCAGAATCATTATTAGGACTCATTCCACCAGAAATTTTTATTGCTTGGAGTGACAAAGCTACCAGTCCGATACTAGCTTTATCGTTATTAGCATTACTTTCCTATCTTGGAGGTGTAGTATCGTTTTTTATTGGAAAATCGATTACTAAAATACCAGCTGTCCATAATTACCTAGAAGTCAAAATGGCCAAGCATATCAAAAACACTCGTAAATGGGGTGGTTTTTTGATCATTGTAGGAGCACTATTACCGATTCCATTTTCTATGACTAGTATTGCGGCAGGAATGATTAATTTTCCTTTTGGCAGTTATCTCGCTTTTGGACTTCTACGTTTCTTGCGATTCTATTTATATGCGATTGCTATTTTTAGCTTAGTGTAAATTTATCTGGAGTATACTTTGACCTTTATTTATAGTATTTTTTTATTTGGGAGAAAAAATACTAAATTATACTACTTCCTATCCTTACTATATTCTAAAAATAAGATGTAGTGTACTGAAAATATTTTAAATTAGTAGTACACATATATGTGATATAACGTAAGTGTATATGTACCGGTACATATACACTTACGTTATAGCCAATAAATAGAAAATGTTTAAGAATTGTTTTATCATCATATTATTTTTTTCATTTTTTGCATTTGGATGCACAAATAAAGCGGCATACCAAAAACCTCCTAAAGATATTATTTGGTTTTTCCCGCCAACAGATTTCAACAAAAGGATGTTCCATGGACCTGTTAAAAAAAGTACTGAAGTTATGTTTTATGCCAAACGAGATGCACAGGGTGAGATTGTAAAAAGCGAGAAGAAATATTATAAAACAGGATTTATATTTCCACATAATTTTAGTATCGAATTTGACTCTATAGGAAGAAGAAAAAGATTTGTCACTTATACAGGAAAAGCGGGTAGAAGTAGTCGAGGGGGGCCGATTAACGAAGATCGGTATGGTCTTATTTACAATTACGATAAAAATGGAAAAGAATTAGGTCATAAGACGATCAATAAAAGAGATGGTAGAGATTGGCATAGTACTTCTGGTGAGGAAAAGCATTACGATAAAAAAGGAAATGAAGACTACAATATTGTATACCACTGTGATATAGATGGCACAAACAAAATTACCAGGGTTCGTAGTGTTTTTAAATACAATAGTAAAGGATTAATGATTGATTCTGAATTATACACCAGAGAAATGAATGAAGATCCATTAATTCAAGAGCGTTCTTTTGGAGAAGAGCCAATTACTTACGAATATGATGATCAAGGAAAAGTTATTAAAAAGAAGAGAGAGAAAGGAGAAACCAATCATTATTATTATAAAAACGATACGCTATATAGAGAAACAAAAGAACTCTTTGGTAGGACAAATGAGTATATCTATTATCCGAATGGCGTGTATAAATCAGCAAAATTTAGAACCACACTAGTAACAGGAGATTTTGAATTTTTAGAAACAGGTGATATTACGAAATATAACGATCAAAAAGTTGCCGAGTACTCCGAATACGATAAGTATGGCAATTGGACGAAACGTATTCGATATAAAGAAAACGGAGACCCAGAATCGTATACTGATCGTGAAATAGAATATTTTAAATAAAAAGGCTATAACACTTATAACAAAACATGATTGCCCTTCGGGACAACAACGTTTGTTATATTTAACGTTGTGTACAATTGAAAAATTTGGACATTATACCAATTTTTGGTATATTTGAATTAAATCAGTAT
>CAZYRG010000077.1:0-13548 GCA_964650425.1 uncultured Flavobacteriaceae bacterium | reverse complement strand
CAAGCTACTGGCGAAATCTGTCTTATTCTTGATCCAGATCATATCCCAGAACCCAATTTTCTGGATCCTATTATTCCGCAATTCAATGATGATCAAATTGGCTACGTACAAGTCGTACAGTCCTATTACAATATTTACGAATCGTATGTTGCCAAAGGTGCGGCACAACAAACATTTCAGTTTTATGGACCGATGATGATGACCATGAATTCTTATGGTACCGTCAATGCCATTGGAGCCAATTGCACATTCCGCAGAGCAGCATTAGATTCGATCGGCGGGCATGCACCAGGACTAGCAGAAGATATGCATACCGCGATGCAATTGCACGCCAAAGGATGGAAATCAGTTTATGTCCCAGAGGTATTGGCCACTGGATTAGTCCCTTCTACCTTGACCGCCTATTACAAACAACAACTCAAATGGTCCCGAGGCACTTTGGATTTATTAACGCATGTGTATCCAAAATTATTCAGAAAATTCAATTGGCGACAGAAATTACATTATGCCTTATTACCGCTGCATTATCTTATTGGCGTCATTTACCTAATTAATTTCTTGATTCCCATTATTTCATTAATGGCCTCTGAAATGCCCTGGAAAGGAAACTTAATCTTTTTTGGAGTGATTCACCTGCCCATTGTAGCTAGTACATTACTAGTACGATCCTATGTACAACGATGGGTGATGAACGAAGACGAACGTGGTTTTCATCTAGTAGGCGGACTACTTCAGATTAGTGCTTGGTGGATTTTTCTATTAGGATTGATCTATACGATTATAGGCAAAAAAATTCCTTATTTACCCACTCCCAAAGATGGAACTGACAAAACAACATGGGAACTACTTGCACCCAATATAGCTGTTGGAATTTTCTGTCTTGTTGCCATTGTGTATGGCTTATCACAAGATTTCACTCCTTTTTCGCTATTTATGTCTGGTTTTGCATTGCTCAATGCCTTTTTTATGTTTTTCACCATTTATTTAGGCAAACACACCTATACTAATATCGAAAAAACAGTGGGGATCAAAAAAATTGTTTCTTCGTCCGTACTAAAGTCTAAACAAGTATTCTGGGGATTCCGTCATCAAATATACCGTATTTCGAGAAGTATCGCCTTACCACTACTTCTCTTAGTTATTATGGGATCTGCTTTTGCGGCCAATTGGATCCATTATGCCAAATGGGAAGGTCTACAAACCGTCATTATGCAAGAAGCACAAAAACCCGCTCAATACTTGGGCATCTTTAGCCCTTCTAAAAATGATGGGATTACACCCATCGAAAATGTTACCAAAATTGAAGCACAATCGCAGCTAAATTTTGACATCGTTTCCTTATACCTAGCATGGGGAGACAAAAGCTTATCACAATTTCCGAACAAATTGATAACGGATATTTATGCTAAAAAATCCATCCCTCTTATTACTTGGGAACCTTGGGCAAGTGGTTTCAAAATAGCGAAAGAAAATGACAGTCTTTCTAAAGAGAAAAAAGTATTTAAACACATTGCCAACGGCTATTATGACACTTATGTATTGGCTTTCGCCGAAAGGCTAAAAAACTATCAAAAACCCGTATTTCTGCGTTTTGGACATGAATTTGACAACCCGCAATATCCCTGGTCTACAACTGGAGGCAACACCCCTGAAGAGTTCGTAGCTGCATGGCGACATGTACATACGCTATTCCAAAAAGCAGAAGCAACTAATGTTGTTTGGGTTTGGAATCCTTGGAAAGCTTCAACTATTGATGCCTATTATCCTGGTGCAAACTATGTGGATTGGATCGGTATTACAGGATTAAATTATAGTGTTTTAAATTCCGATAAAAAATGGTATTCGTTTGAAGATTTATATACTCCTTTTAGACAAAAACTACAACAATTACCAAAGCATCCTGTGATGATTGCAGAATTTGGTTCTTTAAAAAATGGTGGAGACCAACAACAATGGATCAAAGAGGCCTTTAAAAAAATTGACGCAACCTATCCAGAAGTCCGTTCTGTGGTGTTCTTTAATAGTGGATTGGATCAAAATCTTCCAATTGGCACTACTCAGGATACGCCAATTAATTGGAATATTGAGAATTTTATGGCCATCAAAGACGCTATTGCTTTTCAAAAACCACCTGCATATCTCTTTGAAGCCATACCAAAAGCTTCTATAAAAACCAATTATGAAAGAAAGACCACTTTTACATCAGGCACCAAAGGGGTAAATTATAAAAAGGGGCAACATTGGACCAAAGATTACTACACATTATCTCGTAATCACCTAGATGATGATTTTAATAAAATGAAAAATCTAGGTATCAACACCATCAAATATCAAGGTTCTGACATTTACGACTATAATGTATTGCAGGCGGCAAGTCGATTTGATATAAAAGTTGCTTATAGTTTCTGGATTCCCGAATCGCTAGATTTTGTCAAAGATCAGCAGTCTCTAGACGAAATTTTTACTGCAATTACAACTACTGTTTCTGATCACAAAGCACAAGCTCAAATCCAGAGCTGGCATATCAGCAACCCAGTTTGGTCGGCTTTGGCAAAGCGTTACGACAGTCCTATTAGCTCCTATCAACAACAGAATTATCTACAATGGTTACACAAAGTAGTTTCTGCTATACGAAGTATTGATACCAGCAGACCTATTATAATAGATATAGCGCTCAACGAGCAAAGCATACAAACTGCTCAACACCTATTAAAAAGTGGACTTCCCATTGATGCCTTTGGGTTAGTTGTAGCGAACAATCATGTACTCAAAGATTTCCAAAAACAAGCGACTCAACTTAACATCCCTTATGTTTTTAGTGATATACTACCCTCAGAAATTGTTGAAATTACTGCAACTAATCAAAATAAAAGTCTCTTTTTACGCAATTGGCAAGATCAATTAGAAAGTAGCAAAGTATCCTTTGATGGATTATTGGATCATCACGGAAATTATAAAAAAGATTACCGCATAGCTGCTGGCCATTGGAAGAAGAAAAAAAATAGTACCGAACTCCCAGAGATTCGTATTCTTAAGCCAACAAAAATCACCAATCCTGGTGCGAGTCTTACCTATTATGCCGTACTCGACGAAAAAAAAGGTTGGAAATATCCAAATCCAAAAACAACTCCTCTCCAATTTTCTTGGTCTTTGGTTAAAAGTGATGCTTTCGGAAACCCTCTTGCTGTTAAATCACTAGGCACTGGAGTTAGCATTCGATTTACCATTCCTAAAAACGATAAGAACCACCAATTACAACTTAGTGTTTCTAAAGGGAGTCATGTAATTACTACTCGAACAAGTTTGCACACACCATTATCAGGAGAAGGAAAAAAGGTTCAGTATTGATTACAAAAAAGAGAAGAAAATAGAAAAGAGAGAAGAGATAACGCACATATTCTCTTTTCTATTTTCTTCTCTTTTCTCATTTCCCTAGAACATCTGCGCAAAACTGCTTTGTGAATGCTTTTGCACTGGTATCAAATAAATGAGAGCCATCGTAAAAACGATAATTCGTACCTTCTTTAGAATAATCAAAGAATGAAACCTGTTGTTGGTCTGCTATTTCTATCATTTCCGAACTAAAAGTATTCCAATTAGCATTTTCAAAAGCAATTACCTCTTTGGACGCTGGCATACGCACTATATTGACATTGCCATATTTCTTGAGGTATTCAATAATTTTGATAAAACTTTGAATTCTAGAAGGAGATTTTTTTTGTTGTGAAAGTACTTTTTGATAGGTATCTAAAGTTTCTTGCTTCCACTCCAAAGCCATTTGATCTGTGACTTTATAAAAATCAAACTGATCCGAAAATGCCACCCAACCATCATCATGTACCGTAATATTCCCGAAAGGTTTCATACGGAACACCCCCTTATACAATGCACTACCATAACATTTTTTTAAATATTCGTAATTAGGACGTGACGCAACATTATTCATTTTACCCAAAATAGTTTCGCTATCCAACGCATAGATTTTATCCTCTGGAGCTATTGCGGGTACTAGAAAACTTGCAGGAGATACTTCTAGTACAAAAACTCCGTTTACTACATCATGTCTAATCTTATTTTTTAGATCCTCGAGTAAAATTTCGCCATAAGGTGACTGGTACAATTCAAAGGCAAAATTGACGGTAGGTATTGCCTTATCAGGTAACATTTCTTCTATGACCGAAGGCACTAATCCATATTGCGCTCTAGACAGTCCGACAATCAAACTCCCGGCTTCTTCTGTGAATTTTGGATAATATTTATCAACATAGCCTGTCGCTAATTGACGTAACGCCAAAAAATAGCCTCCTACAAGCAACATCGCAAAAATCAACAATCCGAATATGTATTTTTTTAACGCCATCAGAATTGAAAATAAATAAAATTATGCTGTCTATTAATGCTCAAAAAAACCAAGGCGATAATAAAAAACAGATAACACACCCAGCGAATAGGCACACTACGATTTGTAATTAACTCATAGACCTTGTCATTCCCTTTGTAATAATGTATGAGTTGTACGATGACAATAAGGACAAGAGTTAGTCCCAATTCGATGTTATCTTTAAGTACTTCTTGAATATTATTGCCTTTATAAACAATCAAATTTTTAAGATATCTCATAGCCGCTTCAATACTAGGGGAGCGGAAAAAGATGAGCGTAAATGCTAAAAAATTCACGGAAAGGAACCACCAAAAGGGTGCTGCCATTTTTGGAAGTGAAATCCAACCTTGTTTCATGGTAAATTTATACAATTGTGTTCTTACAGCAGTTTCAAAAAGTAAATAGCCCCCGCATAATAGTCCCCAAACTACAAAAGTCCAATTAGCGCCGTGCCAAAGCCCATTGATAAAAAACACCAATAAAAGAATCATCGATTTTGGAATTTTTCGCTTTCTGGCTAAAGGCCGATAGATATAATTTCCTAAAAAATCCATCAACGATATATGCCAACGCCTCCAAAAATCACTCATGTTTTTGAAAAACATTGGACGATCAAAATTCTGCATCAACTCAAACCCCATCACTTGGGCTGCTCCTAAAGCGATCGTCGAATAGGCCGAAAAATCATAATAAATTTGTAGTGTAAAAAAATAGCTTCCCAGGACTAGTGGAATTCCCTGATGCCCTTCTGGATACCCAAATACATAATCCACATAAATCCCTAAGCGGTCTGCTACGGCCAATTTCAAAAAAAAGCCCCACCCCATCATAATCAATCCTTTCCGAATGTTAGGAATATTAATGGCAATTTTCTTATCAAACTGTGGTATTAATCGTTCTGCTCGCTCGATCGGACCAGCAACTAACTGCGGAAAGAAAGAGACATACAAAGCATATTTGCCAAAGTGTTTTATCGGTGTAATCCGACCGCGATACACATCGATTGTATAACTAATCGTCTGGAACGTATAGAAACTAATCCCAATGGGTAATAGAATTTTATCAAAGCTATAGGATTGCTGCGTTTCTGGAGTCGTCATAACTCCAAAAAATTGTAGTACTGATTGTGTGGCTTCTGATAAAAATCCTAGATATTTAAAAAAGCATAGTAATCCCAGATTAATAAAAACGCTGAGATATAACAAACGTTTTTTTACTACCTGTGAACTGGCCTTATGGATTTTTAGACTACAAAAATAATCAATCGCAGTAGACGCAAAAAGCAAAAGCACTAAACTAGGTTCCCAAGCAAAATAGAAATAATAGCTTGCCAACAATAACCACATCCAGCGATACTGATGTTTCACTATGTAATACACAATGACCACTAGTGGAAAAAACCATAAAAAGTCAAAAGAATTAAATAGCATCTTTGGGGTTATGAATTATTATACCATTATGCAATAAACATAACATACAATGTTAGCTCTTTGTTAACGTCACATTCTGTATTGTAGTGCATTTTATTCCCTGATGAGGCGGTGTTTTCGATCAAAAGAGCGGTATTAAAGTTGATTAGCCAAACAATGTCTAAACACCAAATTGCGTAAGGTGATGATCCAAATGTTTACTAAATAAATTATTCCACTCTCTTTGAGATAAAGGGCCAAAAGAATGCGAAGGTTTATTGTCAAAATATGCAGCACCTAACTCCTTTGTTTGATTGATATAATTAATCAAACGCCCTTTCTCATTATCAAAATCTTTTTGCACTGTAATCAAAAATTCAGGAGCAGTTCTGAGGTTCTTTGCATACGGTTTATCATTGACTACTTTAGATTTCACAAACAGTTTCAACATAAACTTAGTAAAACCGTTTGGTGCGGGATGTTTCTTATCCAATTCTGACTCATAGGTAACATTACAATGTGCCAGCATTTGTCCTACATTCATTTTCCCCCATTGCGGTTGTGAAGCCGGTGTGAGGTTTTCAATACGGTTTATAATTTCGGAAACATCTTTTTGATCAAATACATTTTTCATATAGTCGGCGTTTTAAGGTTATTCAATTTACAAAATATGTTGAAATTTTTTGTTATTGAATAAAAGCAACACGCATTAGAGGTTGGTTTTACACTAAGAAGTGGTTTAACCTGGATTATGCATTAAAAAATCTATTACAGCTCGAAACTACTTCAAATACTGAGCTTCGCAACATTTTCAAGTTTAACCAGAGCGATGCTATGCAAAAACTTGTAAAATGTCAGTCTTTATCGCATTTTCGACCTTCATAACGAAGTTTTAATGCATAATCCAGGTTTAAACTTTTTTGATTCATGCGAAAAATAGTCATTTTTTGCTCAATTGAAGTGTTTTTTGCACTGCATAGCAGAGCTACGAAGTAATAAAAACGTGAAAATTGAGTGAAAAAGGGCATTTTTATAGCGAATTGAAAAAAGTTTAAACCACTTCTAAATTTCAATTTTCAAATAAGAATGAAAACTTAGGAAAAAAACGCCCTGTACGTTTTTTATATAGTTTATAATCAGCGAATTTTTCTTCCAATTTCTGTTCTTCATATGCTGATTTCTTACAAAACAACATAAACAACAACACTGTAATAACAACCTTATATAAAGACCCGAGATATATGGCACATCCAAAGCAAAAAAGCATCACCCCTGTATAAATAGGATGTCTCACAACTTTAAACATTCCATTCTGAACCAAAACTGCCTTTGATTTTGGACTAGGAAATGGAGAAATTCTACCTCCAAGTTGTAGTAAGGTAATCACGATAAAGATGCAACCAAACCCTGCCAGAAACAAAGCCGTATTTTTTGGCAACGCAGGAACAGCAATCAAATCAAAAAAACCTTCGAAACAAAAAGCAGCAAATAATAAAAATTGCAGCCCTACGAAAATATAGTCTTGTTTTGCTAGTTTCAAAAGCCTTGTAGTTTTCATATAAATTTACAAGTATTTTTTTAATGAAAAAAGTGTCGTTGCAACAGTAATATACCAGTAAAAAAAACCAATACCCATACATTGCAATTTTATTCCTTAAAAAATTACTAAAGTATTGCTAAACAACAACAAAGCAATCGGTTTTATCTCATATAATTCGTACCTTAAAGCTAACCAATTCGTATAAAAATCCAATCTCTTTGACTATACGAATCGACATCTTTCTTTAACTTAAAAAAACACGATATGAGCACTACAGAACGTACCACTGAACAAGCGATACAACCACCAAAATTCAAACAGCAATATGAAAATTATATCGGAGGAAAATGGGTAACACCCGCCAATGGAGAATATTTTGAAAATCTATCGCCTGTTGACGGAAAAAGTTTTACAAAAATCCCCCGTTCTACTACCGAAGATGTAGAAATCGCCATAGACGCCGCCTGGAAAGCTGCTCCCGAGTGGAACAATTCTTCTGCCACCTTTAGAAGTAATAAACTACTAAAGATCGCAGATATTATGGAACAAAACCTAGAACTCCTAGCACGCGCAGAAACTTGGGATAATGGAAAAGCCATACGAGAAACCATGGCAGCAGATTTACCATTGGCTATAGATCATTTCCGCTATTTTGCAGGAGTCATTCGCGCAGAAGAAGGATCTGTCAGTGAACTGGATGCCAACACTGTATGTCTTAATGTAACAGAGCCCCTTGGCGTTGTTGGACAAATAATCCCTTGGAATTTTCCGATCCTAATGGCTACATGGAAAATAGCCCCTGCATTGGCTGCCGGAAATTGTGTCGTATTAAAACCTGCAGAACAGACACCTGTTGGCATTTTAATCTTAATGGAACTCATCGAAGAGGTATTACCAGCGGGCGTGTTGAATATCATAAATGGATTTGGTGTAGAAGTAGGAAAACCCCTTGCATCTAATCCTCGCATTAACAAAATAGCATTTACTGGAGAAACCACTACGGGTCAATTAATCATGCAATATGCCTCAAAAAACATTACTCCAGTTACATTGGAGCTTGGTGGTAAATCTCCAAATATCTTCTTTGAGAGTATCATGTCTGCGGATGATGATTTCTTTGACAAATGTATTGAAGGAGCGGTCATGTTTGCACTCAACCAAGGAGAGGTATGTACCTGCCCTTCTCGTATATTGATCCAAGAAAGTATTTATGATGACTTTATCCAGCGTGTCATTGAACGTACAGAAGCTA
The DNA here is from genome assembly GCA_964650425.1 of uncultured Flavobacteriaceae bacterium. Taxonomy (GTDB): domain Bacteria; phylum Bacteroidota; class Bacteroidia; order Flavobacteriales; family Flavobacteriaceae; genus Aquimarina. The sequence goes on along the minus strand of CAZYRG010000077.1, from coordinate 4,966 downwards.
TCAAACTAGGACATCCGCTAGCATCAGATACGATGATGGGCGCACAGGCTTCTAATGACCAATTCGAAAAAATTCTAAACTACTTAGCCATCGGAAAAGAAGAAGGTTGTGAAGTATTAACTGGAGGTGGCGCCGCTTATAATGAAGGATTAGAGGGAGGCTTCTATATCCAACCAACTCTTTTGAAAGGAAATAACAAAATGCGTGTATTTCAGGAGGAAATTTTTGGCCCAATAGCCTGTGTCACTACCTTCAAGGATGAAGCAGAAGCTATTGAAATTGCCAATGACACCTTGTATGGATTAGGTGCTGGTGTTTGGACTCGAGATACGCATCAGGCCTATCAAATATCAAGAGCCATCAAAGCCGGTCGTGTATGGGTAAATAACTATCATAATTATCCCGCTCATGCGCCTTTTGGAGGCTACAAAAAATCTGGCATTGGCCGTGAGAATCACAAAATGATGCTCAACCACTATCGCCATACCAAAAACATGCTCATCTCCTATGACAAAAAAGCAATGGGATTTTTCTAAAAAATGATGGTAGAAAGAATAAAAATAACTACTGAAGCAGTAAAAATCATTGAGCAATTACGCAATCGCCATGGGGAACTGATGTTCCATCAAAGTGGCGGTTGCTGTGATGGCTCGTCTCCTATGTGTTTGGAAAAAGGAGAACTAATGCTCAATGAAACGGATATTTGGCTTGGTACAGTGAACGGTTGCGAATTCTATATGTCGCAAGATCAGTTTGCGTATTGGCAACACACCCAATTGACCATGGATGTTACCGCTGGACGAGGTGCTAGTTTCTCTTTAGAAATTCCTTTAGGCGTTCGTTTTATTATTAAATCAAGAATGTTTACGGAAAAAGAACGTTTATCCTTGACTCCAACAAGAACAGGTGCCGAGATACGTTGAACGCCTGATTTACGAATTGAAGGTACTCACATTAGCTTTAACTCCATAAGGCTTTTAAGACTTTCGAACTCGTAGTGCACTTTTCCTTTAATGATAGGTTCTGCTAGTAATTTGTCACGATTCACCCATGCGGTTTGGAATCCATAATTTGCAGCACCAGCTATATCCCACTGATTAGAGGATACAAATAGGATTTCGTCTTTTGGAAAACGTAACGCTTTTGTGGCTAATTGATATACGGTTTTATTAGGTTTAAAGGTTTGCGCGGCTTCTGCCGAAAGCACCTTATCAAATTGATCTGTTATTGCAGTATGGGCTAATACTTTCGAAAGCATTTTTGAAGATCCATTGGATAAGATCACTTTAGCTATTTTTTGCGTATTCAAATGTGTCAATACTTCTGGCACATCGTCATAATATTGCGGAGTAAAAAAACTACCTTGTAGTTTTTGCATCAAAAGTATATCGTTAATTTTTAGTTTGTCAAATGCAAACTCTAAAGCCATTTGCGTAAGCTGTTCAAAAGGCATATAAGTATCCATAAGCCCATAAATCCATGAATACTCCAATTGCTTTTGTCTACAAAGCAAAAGAATTTCTTGCGCCAAAGAATGACTTGCCAATTCTTGCGGTAATACAATTCGGAATAAAGTTCCGAAAGCATCAAAAACACATCCTCTTATCATTGTATACATTATTTTATATCACAGCCAGCTTTTCGCCTTTTTCAAGAAAAGACCCCTGATAGCAAATTCTGCTTTTTGAATGTCGCAGGTGGTACTCCCAGTTGTTTTTTGAAAAATTTAGAAAAATGCGCTGCTTCTTTAAACCCTAGTTCATAGGCAATTTCTTCTGCCGTTTTATCCGAATATAAAAGCAATCGTTTTGCCTCTAGCGCAATTCGTTCATTAATTACTTTGAGAGGAGAAGTATCTCCTGTTTTTTTGAATACATTAGAAAGTGTTTTGGGAGATTTGAACAATAACTCCGCATACTCCGCGACTTGATGTTTCTCTCGAAAATGTTGCTCTACCAAAACATGGTATTGTCGTACTAAATCAAATTGGTTGGTGGGCATATCATCGGATGCTACAAACTCACTCTTTACCATACGGGTTGCTGTAATCAACAATCGCTTCAGCATAACACGAAGCATCTCTCCCTGTATATGATCTTTGGTTTCAAACTCTTCTTCAAAAATAGCAAACATGCGTTGAAAACTTTCTTGCTCCTTGGCCGATAATTGAATCACAGGAGGCTTAGAAGAACCAAAAAACAATAATCCGTGACAAGAAACCTCTTGATCATGATCTCGTATACAATAAAATTCTCGGTTAAAAACAATGGCAATAATTCCAGAATCTAATGGGATTTCTACGATATTTAGTGGGGTACAAAAAACCAATTGGTTTTCTCCAAGCTGCATCTGATATCCATCTATAGTAATAGACGTATTCGCCGTTTTATTCCATAAAACTTTATACAATGCTTTACTTTGTAACAACTCTTGTGAAGGGCCGCAATTAAAATTAGTTAAGATAAAATCACTTTCATCTTTAATACTATGGTATTGTAGTTTCATGTGTAAGCATTTTCTGTTTTAGCACCATTATCTTCCTTACTCAAAAGTAACAAAGAATTCTTGTGATCCCTTATATTTGGAATATGAATATCGAAGTTATAAAATTACTAATTGATTTTGGACTAGTTGTTTTGATCTGGATGGTGCAATTATTAATTTATCCAAGCTTTGTGTATTATTCAAAAGAGCAACTCCTACAATGGCATCAACGCTATACACCAAGATATTGGATATGTTGTCATGCCACTCATGCTTGCGCAGCTGATCATCGCCATACTATTTGTCATCAATGACCTTCAAATACTAACTGTCTTTCATCTATTTTTAATCTTAGTCGTATGGGGATTGACTTTCTTTCAATTTGTACCAATACATTCCAAAATTGCTAAAAACGATGCTGCACCAGAGTTACTTTCTTCTTTGGTTGAAAAAAATTGGTTACGTACATTGGTTTGGACATGCGTGTTTGTTTTAAGTATTTGGAGATTTTGTACATCATAGCATAGCAGCAAATACCATGAGTCTGGCTAGGCATAGAAATACTGATGATCTTCCCGGTACCCGAGAAGAAATCAAGGCTATATCAAAAATTCTCGAAGGCAATTATTTTTTTGGAGCCAATGCAGATGAAGCTAATTTCAAAAAAATATACATAATTACAAAATTCTACCTCTTACTTTACATGACAATGTGGATAATGAACGTCCTAAAAATTCAAAACTTTATTTTACAAAAGGAAAAGATACTATTGAAAATAATTATTTGTAACGTCATGAACTTTTTCCACTGGATATTCCAGCAGAACTCACTGTCCTTAGTACATGTAATGCAGGAACAGGAAAAATCGCAAAAATAGTAGGGATATCCCTACTAACTTTAATCCTATTAGGCTTTTGGTTTTTTAATAAAAGAAAAGGTGATGTACGTTGAAAGTTATAACCAATAAAAATCCTACATTTTTCAATATCTTAAGGAGAAACTTTTGTCTCTAAACCTTCTTTGAATCCATAATATGCCGGTTTTGGTTCCAGATTGTCATCATAAACAGTAGGCCAATCATCTATTTGAAAAAAACTTTTTATCCAACTATCTCTATCTGTAAAGTCCCAAAAAGTAATTCCAAATTGTTGTTCTTTGGGGATATATTTTTTGTACATCAGCACCAGGTTTTTATATTTTTTTGCTTGATCCTTTTTCATCTGTTCTGTTAACTCAGTTATAGACTGTTTACCACCGCCTTGGGTATCATCATGTTTATTGAAGATAATGTCAACTTCAGATAAGTGCACCTTTAATCCAGTAGTAGCAAACTTCTGAAAAGCCTTTATAATTAATGAGTCTGGAACATCCATACGTAAATGGGTTTGAAGTCCAATTCCGTGGATAGGAACTCCATCTTTTTTTAGTTGATTAATTAATGCTATTGCACTATTAACTTTCACAGTATCTCGTTCTAAGTTAAAATCATTATAAAACAAAATTGCATCTGGATCAGCTTCGTGCGCATAGTGAAAAGCATCTGCTATATAATTGTCACCTAAATTTTCAAGAAAAAAAGTCTTGCGCATACCATCCTTACCTTTGGTAGCCAAAGCTTCATTTACAACATCCCATGCTACAACTTTACCTTTATAGCGTTTTACTACTGTTTGGATATATTCTTTATAAAATTTAGGAAACCACAGTTTATTCTTTTTTGCTTTATTCTGTATCCATTCAGGTAAAGCATAATGCCAAACTAATGCATGACCAAATAAACGTTGTTCGTTTTTTTGGGTGAATGCAACTAATTTATCTACATTATCCCAATTATATATCCCCTCTTTTGATGCTATGGAATACATTTTCATATCACCTGTCGAAGTAATACTAGAAAATTCTCTAGAAGTAATTTCTTCAAGTTTTTTATCCTTCAAAACATCATCAATGTTAATGGCACCACCTATCGGAAATGTACTATAGTGCTTAAGACCATTGGGTACTGGTCTGGAAATACGCTCTTCGACAACTTCTACTTGTTCGTTAGTCTTGTTCACATTGTTTTTGCAAGAACATATGAAGATTGCACAAAGTAGAAAAATGACAATTTTATTCATGAACATCGTTTTTTGATTTCATCTAAGATAGTGAAACCGGTTTTTAAACACTACTTAATATGATATGATGTAATATAAGTTAATGGCCTTTCATTTTGTTGCATAAAAAAACCCTTTACTATTTCTAGTAAAGGGTTTATATAAATCTATCTATTTGATAGACAAAAAAGGCAGTGACCTACTCTCCCACGAGCGCAGTACCATCGGCGCAAACGGGCTTAACTACTCTGTTCGGAATGGTAAGAGGTGAGCCCCGTCGCAATAACCACCTTAAGGTTGAGTTAAGAGTTAGAGTTTATTCTCTCTAAGCACTTAACTGTTCGCGATGACGAACTAATAAGTTAACATACTGATAAGAAGTTGAG
>CAZYRG010000076.1:9483-13550 GCA_964650425.1 uncultured Flavobacteriaceae bacterium | reverse complement strand
AATGTACTTCCCGAAAAATCAAGAATATCTACTGGTGTCCAAATGAGTAAGGGCATTCCAGCATCGTGGCTCGATAACTATAACAATGAGCCACCAGATGAGTCAACTTATTAATATTGCATTAAGCCAGTACGGTGTTACTGAAACCGTAGGCAAAAACCATAACCCAACAGTACTTAATTACTTTAAAGAAATCGGTCATAAATGGGTCACTACAGATGAAACTGCTTGGTGTTCTGCCTTTGTAAACTGGGTAGCACTCAAAGCGAAAATGAAACGTAGCGGCAAACTCACGGCGCGCTCTTGGTTACGAATTGGTACCGAAGTTTCAGAACCAAAACTTAATGATTTGGTCATATTCTGGCGTCATAAAAAGTCCAGTTGGAAAGGTCACGTGGGTTTCTTTATTGGTTATTCAGAAGACAAGAAATACATCTATGTCCTCGGTGGTAATCAAAACAATCAAGTCAATATCAAAAAATATCCAGCCTATCGTCTTTTAGGATATAGAAGGCTCTCGGCTATTAACTCATAAAATCACAGCTATGAAAAAAGTAGATTACCTCATTATACAAAGTACTGATACCAGCGAAGTAAAAGACTTTGACAAAGAAGCCATTATTAAACAACATACAGCATCTATAAGAGATGGTGGTTTTAATTGGAACCGACCAGGCTTTGATTACCTGATTTTACAAGATGGTATGATGCAAACAATTATTGATGAAGATAGTCCCACGACCACAGATTTATGGGGCATTTCTCACGGTAAAGATGCGGTCACAGGTTTAGCAAAACATATTGCCTACGTTGGTGGCAGAACGCTAAAAGAAACCTTTGATAAAGACACACGTACCGATGAACAAAAGCGATCACTTGAAGCCATTGTAAAGTTCTATATACTGCGTTTCCCAGATATCATTATCGCAGGGTTTAATGAAATTCCATCGAAGCAAGATGAAGATAGTCCGGGATTTAAAGTATCAGAATGGCTTAAAGAACTTGACATTCCAGAGCATAATATTTTCAAAGGATAACAAATGAAAACGATACTCACATTAGGTGTTGGTTTTTGGCTTGGCAGGCAGATTTATATCAACTATGACAAGCGTACCGCACTCAAAAAAGAAGCTCAACTCAAAACGCGTCTTCAGAAGTTTTTAGAAGACAATGATTTTAGTAAAGCTGAAAGTAAAAAACAAAGCAACAGAATTATAGGATAAGCAATGGCCATCCAAGTAAACATAGATAACCGCATTTTTTTAGTTCCTGAAGCAGACGATCCGTGTGACTTCTGGACAAGCTACTATGCAAAATTAAAACGTGAGCTTGGTAAAGAAAATGCAAAGATGGTTTGGCTCATTACTTGGAAGTCTAACGGTTCTGCATCGTGTACGACCAGTCCTAATTTTAACAAGTGGCTTAATCAAAACAACCTTGATGTTTCTAATATGGCGACGCGTACTATCGCAGACTTATCAGAAATAGGTGGAAATCTTTTTGGCTTGGGTAAAAACCTCACTAAAATTCTATCGATTGGTGTGCCTATTATTCTTGCAGTTACGCTTATCGGAATCATTGCAATGCTTAGAAACACCACAAAAAATGCAGATGTGTCTGATTTAGCAATGCTCACACCTGCAGGTCGTGGCATAAAACTATTAGGCAAATGAATCTAACCTACAAAATCATAGGTGCAAGTGTCGGAACGCTGCTCATAGGGACAACAATGCTATCGGTAAGAAAGCGCAGTCGAGACATCCGTACAAGCAAACTGTTATCAGCAATACAAGCGCAGATACAGCCTATTTCAAGTGGATTGACATCGCAAAATGCTTTTGATATTCACTACTTAAATAAGGTATTACAGTCTGTAAGTAGAGAAATATTAGTACTAAAAACAAGTACGGCAGCTCGCTACGCAGATCAGATCCATAAATCTTGGGGAGCTTGGTATGAGGGTGGCGATGATGAGGAAAAAGTATATGGTGTTTTTAGGAAAATGAAGGATAAAGTTCAGGTTTCTCAGGTCGCAAAAGCCTATCAAGAAACCTATTCTAAAAACCTTATTGATACCCTAAAAGATCGCTTTCAAAAAGATGAAATAACAATTGTGCTCAACATTATTATAGCACTACCAAATTATAGAACAGCTTAAAATGGAAATCTCAAAAACAGGATGGTGGATGATCGGTGGCGCTGGTTTAGGCGTTGTCGGTATTGGTGTTTTTATTGCGCTTTCGCGAAAGCGTAAACGGAATAAAACAATGCAAACCATAACAACGACACCTATAGGAAGTGGTATTCAAGTTACAACAAGTAATGTAGGTACTACAAAGCAAGAGCCTAACTGGAATAGTCCTTTTGATATGAACTATCTCACTGATGTTCAAAAATGGGTTGCGCCAAAAGGTATTCAAGTGCTTGATAAGGAAGCTGCAAAAAAGCTTGCCAAAGTTATCAAAGAAGCCAAAGGGACATTTAATGATGATGAGGAAGCAATAAAGAATGTCTTCGGCAAAAAACTACGTGATAAAACTCAGGTGGCAAGCTTGTCTAAAGCTTTTTACAGCCTTTACAAAAAAGATATGTGGCAATACTTGAATAGCTTTTTAAGCCAAAGCGAACTTAAGGAATACGTCACAAAATACGTAAGCCGATTACCAAATTATCAATCTTAAACACAAACCAATGAAACAAATTAAAACGAAACTAAAGCCGTCGTTTGTAAGGAAGAATAAAGACGTACTCGTTGTGGGTGGTGTTATCGTAGTGCTTGCTGGTGCTGCGTTAACCTACTATTTAATGACTAAAAAGAAGGAAAAGAAATTAGCAAGTACTACTACGCCAAGTCCTGGAACAGTAGTTAGCAATACGGCTGGTACAAGCTACACACCACCATTTGTTCCTGTGAGTTCTGGCAGTACTTCAAGCACAACGTCTAAGAGTCCTTTTAAAGGCGGTAGCATAAAAATGGGAAGCCGCGGTAATGATGTAAAAATCTTGCAACGTTACCTAAAAATCTACAAAGAAGATTTAGGTCGTAGCGGTCCAAAACGAGATGGTGTAGATGGCATTTTTGGTCCTAAAACAGCACGTGCTGCGCAAAAGCGATTAAAGAAAACGGTGTTTACTAAAGCTGATATTTCGGGAATGTTTAAAGCACTTAAAAGTCTTGGAAAATGATGAGTGAGCAAACTATAAACAAAGGTCTAATGGTTGCTGGTGGCTTATTAAGTCTTGGTATTTTGGGTTACTTATTCTTTAGAGAAAAAGAAGAAAAAACTGTTGATGAAGCTGACTTTACTGTTATCCAACAAGCAAAACCAGTTCAAAATAAACAGGAAGCCCCAGTAGCTGTTGTGGTCAAAAAGTCGCAGCCTATAGAAAAGGAAGAAAAACCAATCATCACAAAGCAAGAAAAACCAGTCCAACCAGACGATAATTTCCCTTTAAAATTGGGTAGTAAAGGAAAACGTGTTGAGCAACTGCAAGTACATCTGTTACGTAATTACGGAAGCGCAGGAATTGTTACTGATGATTTTGATAAAGTGACAGAGCAGCGTGTACAAAAGTTTCTAAAAGTAAATACGGTCTCAGAAACTTTATTTAATGAACTGCAGATGGACGGTTCAAAAAAGAAAACGAATGGCACAAAAAAGAAATATTAAGGATTTAATAAATGGTCTTGTAGATAAAGACGGTTTAAAAACAGAGGTAACAGTAACGCTTACCAACCAGACTTTAACCAAAATTATTTTGGCACTTCTGGCTTCTGGTGCAACTATAGTTGTAGTGGCGCATATTACCAAAAATATGTTCCCTAACCATCAATTATCAGCTTTGCAGGCTGACATCTCATCAATTAAATCAAACCTTAAAAAACATCTCAAATAATGGAAATTTTCAATCAAGTTTCAAACTATCTAAACGGCTTGGATTGGTCATATATTTTGACCTTTATTATCATCGCTTATGGTCTCAATCACTACAGAGCCACCGACTTTTTTCACAGGTTTTTAAAGCTAAAAATCGCCACACGATATCGTGTCCTAATTATTGGGTTT
>CAZYRG010000076.1:0-9383 GCA_964650425.1 uncultured Flavobacteriaceae bacterium | reverse complement strand
TAAGGCTTAAAAAACAGTCAGATAGTTTGTCTGGTCATATAACCAAGAGTCATCAAACCATTCAAAAATTAGAAACGGAACTCAATGAAAAAATCAATAGGATTAATACTATGTCTACTGTGGACTTGTTTGAGTATTTCTCAAAATTTGACACCATTAGAAAGGCAAATCAATAGTAAAAAACACTTTTGTTTCGACATAGAACAATCACGATTTGTTGCTGAGCGATTAGAATATAGTTTGTTTCAGGATAGTATTATTTATGCACTGAAAAACAAGAATAGCAGATGGTTTCAGCTATTAAAAAAGAAGGACGTTATCATTTTTAAGTTAGAAACGAAAGTCGAAAACCTAAATGTGGTTTCTGATAACAAACAGATAGAAATAGACTTGCTTAATACAACCATAAAGCAGCAGAATAAAAAAATAAAACAAGGCAAACTACAACGTTGGTTTTTTGGTGGTGGCTTGTTAGTACTAACCGGAATAATAATAGCAAAATAATGAGCATAGTAGGATATCAGAGCACACCACAAGTAATCAAAGTTGAAAACGGTGGTACTGTAGTTAATAGTCAAAGAGAAATTCCTTTATCGTCTGAATACATAAATCCCCAAATGTTACACTCGCCAGGGCGAAATATTATCGCGGTTATAAATGATAATATTGTTATAGGGAAGGATATTCGTATCCGATCTCGTGTTGGAAGAAAAGAAGTTGCTGGTTGGCAAATTAGTTTGCCTGCACCAATTAATAAAAATCTACAAGGCGAGCATACAGGAACGTTGTTAAGCCGCCAAGGAAAACCTTTCTACTATGCGATAGATGATGATGGACGTGTGTTTGTAAGTGGCGAGTTTGAGAATGCACAGGATGAAATTATTTTTAATATCAATCCCTACGTAGCAGAACTACCATTAAAGTTCAGACCTTTTTTGGATAGAGATCCAGATTCTTTTGAGTTAGGTCGTATTGCCGAATCAGAAGAAGTAAATAACGATAATGAAAGTGAGATTGAAACCACACGAACTCGAAAACCGCGTAGACCAAGAGGACAATCCTAATCCTAAAAACCCAATATGAAAGCTATGGAACTCTATAAAATACTTGCCATCGTACTTGGTGCAACTGGCTTTTGGAAGCTTATTGAATTATTACTGCAATACGGTGTGCAGAAGCGATTAAAAAATGCAGAAATACGCAACCTTAATGCACAAGCAAACAGCCTTGTGATTGATAACTATAAGTTGTGGTCTGAAAATATGGAAAAGCGTTTAAAAGAACTCGAAAGTAAAAATGCTTTGATGAATGAGACCATCATAAAACAGCGTGATAGAATTACAGAGTTAGAGAAATACGTTGACCAGTTAGAAGAAGAAATTCAGCTTTATAACAAACAAAAAAATAATGAAAGTAGATAAAGGAAATACGGCGCTTAATTACATTTTTGGGGCGTTTATATTACTCAGTGCCGTTAAAATAAGCTCTGACCTTTATGGGCGTTACAAAAAAAGTAAGTCGCCTGTAAAAAGTTGCGCCTGTGGCAAAAAATAGCAATCAACATATCTATGTAGGATTAGGCACGCTATCAGTTTTACTGATTGGTGCTTTTGTCGTTTACAAAAGTTCCAAACGAAAACGAATACCAGTCATAGGTTTACCTCAAAATATTGATTTATCAGCTTTTGATAGCCCCGATATTCCTGGTTCTGGTAATTGTATGGATAGACGCTTAATCTTTATGCTGCAACAACTCGAAGCTCGCACAGGTTATCCTATTTTTAGTTGGATAAATTCTGGCGCTCGAAGTCCATCGCACAATCGTAAAGTGGGTGGTGTTAAAAGTTCCTCTCATTTAATACCTACTTGTAAAGCAGTTGATATTAAGGCATATTCAAAAGCAATACGGCATAGTTTAGTATATGCAGCTCGTGACATTGGATTTACGCGTATAGGTGTTGGTAAAACTTTCGTCCACTTGGATGTAGATGAACGAAAATCACAATATGTGGCTTGGGGTTATCCAAGTGGTTCTCGACCAGAGGTTAATCCTTTTGTTTAAGTTTTTAAATTAATTACTTTATTTTGTCTTAAAAAATAAAGTGACAAGACTAAAGACTAAAGAAATTGAACAATTTCAGATTGAACGCTTTATATCTAACGTGAAGCACGGTATCATATTTCAGAGATTAGAGGCGTCTGAAACACCAGATTTTATTGCAGAGACGACTGATAAAATTATATCGATAGAGCATACGAGATTCATTAACAATGACAGTAAAAAGATTGAAGTTTATCGGCAAAGTATTATCAATGCAGCACGCCTAAAATTTGAGGATAAGTATAATGTAGATTTGCAATGTATGTTCAGGTATTCTAATGCCATAATGGATAAGCGATATTCTAAACAATATTATATTGACCTATTTTTCAATCTTGTAGAAACTATTTATTTAGCAAATAAAGAAAGAGATTTTACAGTAAGTACAAAACATCGTAAATTGGAAAATGAATTTATAGATAGTATCAGTGTCAGCTCAGATACTACTTGGAACAACTGGCAATCTGTAGGCGCATATTTGGTAAAGCCAATAGATTACAAAGATGTACAACGTGTAATAAATCACAAAGCCAGTCTAATAACTCAATACCCAAATAATATTGAAGAAAAATGGCTTGTTATTATTGCTGGCTTAGGGCATCGTTCATCTGGATACAGATTCGATTTACTCGATAAGTCATCAATTGATAAAAACGGTTTTGATCGTATTTATTTTTTTGATGATAGATCTGAAGATACTATTGAGATTGTTTAATATGAATTATGTACTACTGAAAACCATCTCTTTTAGATCATTATCTTCTTCGGTAATCCATTGGTTATTTTTTATTAATTCCCTTAAAATGGTTTTGTGCTTTATGTCTAAGTCATTTACGTTAAGATTAGAATAACTTTCAGGATTATCCATATCCGTCCATAAACTCTTGTGTTCGGATTTCACGATGCTTTTTGGACTTGCTGTAGGGTATAATAATTTGATATCTGGGATAGCTTTAATTACCATATTAAAAATGAGTAAGCCGTCATAATCCCAGTCTGCAGAATAATAAATGGGTAAACTTCTATTGTCTGTAAATTTTAATTTATCAATGTTTTTACCACCAGCATACCAAAGTTCATAACCATATTTTCGTGGTAATGATGGTCTTTTTAAAAAGTCTAAATTTTCACAAAGTATAATAAGCTTAGGATCATCACATTCCAGCTTGTAGATATACTGTTGATCTTTATCATCTGCAAGTTCTTTAATCTGAAGTATTTGCTTTATAGCATCTATCAACGATTTCTTTCCGAGAAGGTATTTTTCATTCTTAAAAAACATAGAAGATACATTTCTAACAGTATCTTCATTTTTAACGATTTGGTCTCGTATGGGTAACAGTTGACCGTTATCCATACGATGTTTCATATCCATTAGCTCAATAATATCTGCCTCTTCAAATCGTGTTTGAGGTTTTAAGAGTTGATTATTTTCTAAAAAGGCATAGTATTGATTAAACTTTTTGAGGTGTTCATCTTCATACATCTCAAAAAAATCTTCATCATCAGAATAGTAAATTTTATAGCCTTCTTTAATCTCTTGGGTATCGTTTAGCAAATGTTGAAACAAAGAGTCCTTGATTAAAGTTTCTTTAATCTTAGTTTCCTTATTTCTGTAAAGTTCATTTAATGATTTTAGTGCTACCCAATTCATTGCTCATTTATATTTTTTAAATAATCTGATAGATCTTGTCTGGCTTCATTTGTTTTAAAGTAGCTGCTTGGCATTGCATAATTAATATTAACGTCTTCATAGCCTTCTATTAAATGGTGTAAATACCAGCCTTCATTTTCATTAGATCCGTAAGGTTCTGGTGTCATTGTTAGCATTTGATATCCAAACTCTTTTGCAATATTCGGAAAGGTATTAAAGTTACCTTTATCCATATTTGAGACCTCTTCGAGTATTAAAAATTTCACACCTTTTCTATCTTCTTTTTGTACTATAGAAAGTCTACCAATACCTAATAATACGATTGCTGTATAGCTTTGGCCTGTGCTTCCTGTCTGGTCAATGCCATCTTTATCCAATAACCTGGTACTTAAATCAAAATAAGTTTTGGGATCTAACAGATCTGAAAATTTTATCTTTTCGTTATAGGATGTTGCTTCTGCAAAAATCTTTTCTACAAAACTTTCTACTGAGTCTGAAAATTGCAATTCCCCTTCTGAATAAGCAGCTTGTGTGGACGACTGTAAATTTTTCATCCAATCTATTTTAAAAGTCTCATTAGGTGTAAAATCTATCTTAAAGTGGTATTTATCACTAATAAGGCGCTCGTTAAAAAAGTCATTTAAGTCTTCAACTGTTTTCTCAAAGTCTTTATACTTTGTTTTTGTCAACTTAAATATGCGAAGCATCGCCTGCGTAATGGCTTGCATTACTTTAGTTCTGTTTTGATTGGATTTTTTGAGTGCTGGTGCCAGATTTTCGGTGTGCTTGATTTTTGGTCCTAACAGAACCAATTCTAAAACCTCAAATGAATAATTCTGATCATCCATCTGGTTTTTAACTTCTAAATCATCCTTAGAAGTATCAAACTGAGATGATGCTTTACCGTAAGCATTTATATAATTATCCTTGTGTGTATTATGTTGTTTACTAAGGTCTTCTATATCTATCTGGTCGATGTTAGTAGGTTTTAAATCGTTAATATCTAATACCTTAAAATGCTCTTTAAAAGTTGTCAGCGCATCCTCATATTTTTTCATTAGGTCATCTCTATCCTTTTCTTGCGCTTCAAGCAGTTTGTTTAATGTAGTTAAGTTGTCTTCCTTTTGCGATATTGTAGATTTTGAGGCTTTAAGTTTGTTTTGCAAATCTGTATGAACAGATTTTTTAGCCGCTATTCTTTGAATATAAGACGCTAACTGATCGTCTATTTTCTCATCTGTAATTTTAATTGGAATTTTCTTTTCAAGTATTTCTAACTCTTGTAATGATTGCGCCAACTCTTTTTGATCGTTAACGATTTTAGTAGAAAGATTTTCGGCAATACTCATTGCGATTTTTGACGTTTCGTATAATGAGAAGTCTTTAAAATCTTTATTAAGATTTTTTAGCTCATCAATTGCTGACAGGTCGTAAGCATCTCCTTTCTCAAATTTTAAAATTTCGCCAAGTTCATTTTTGATAGACTTTATTTCCGCATCGATTGCATTCTGCTTTTTTTCCTTTGCATCTTTCATTTTAGCAGTATCTGCAAATATTTGCTTCTCGTTAGAGTAAGGTACAAAGGTTCGTAGAGCGCCAACCTTAAACCAATAGCCAGAATTAACTTTATCTTCTTCTATATTTTCAGATTTTAAAAGAGAACTATCTTTTGTGTATTGAGTTCCTTTAGAAGGATTATTTGGTTTTTCCCAACCAACATTTTTGAGCAATCCAAACAGAACTGTTTCCTGTTCTACCGTAAGATTACTACCACCTTTTATAATTTGTGCTATTAACGAGCCATCCTCTCCTGCAGATAGAATACGATTAAGCGCTTCAAAGTCATCAAGCTCAGAGGTGTTTTTCTTTTTGTATTCTGTAATAGTTTTTAGTTGCGATAACGTTTTATCATTTAAATTATCTATCGTACCGTATTTTTCTAAAACAGAATTAAGTTTATTAATTTTTTCAATGATTGCCTGGTCGCCATATTCATCTATGTCTATCTCTACTAAATTTGCTTGGTCTATTAAAGGTAGCTTCATTTTTTGAAGCTGGTTAAGACTTTCTAATTTTTCTGCTCTCGCATTGAATTGGTTTTTATAATTCGTGAAGAATACTTGAGCATTAGAATAGGTTTCGTATTCTGACTTTGTAATTCCTATTTGTTTTTCAACTTTGGGTACTTCTTCTTTTAGGTTACTGATGATACCTGTTTCTTTTTTAATTTTATCAGAAGTAGCTCTACAGTTAGCTGCTACTTTATCATACTGTGAATAATTGATGTGATATTTAGCTGTAAGATAATTTTGCTGAGCCTCATTTTTGAATTTTTGTAACTCTTTAAGGTTGCCTAATACTTCTTGTTTTAACTCAATTGTATGTATTTCCTCATCCAGCTCATTGTATTCATTTATAAGTTTTTCGAGCTTTTCTTTGTTTGATTTGTATTTTGACTGAAGGGTGTCCAAACTGTTTTCAAAAAGAAAATCTTTTAAAATTTTGTCGCTTTCGGTATCTAATGAGTTTGCTTTTGAAAAAGATTGTATCACTTTCGCGAAAGCGTCCATATTCTCATCAATTGCAAGATTTATAGGTAAAAGCTCATTTGAATATAGAAAGTCATAATATTCCTTTTTATCTTCTAAATCTGTAAACGATTTTAAAAAACCTTTGTTATTTTTTCTTAGGTGTCTTGCAAGTTGGTTTATAGGTAAAAAGTGACCGTCTTTTAAAAAATCCTTACTATATGCTAACTGGTCAGCATTAAGAGCTAAAGTTTCAAGGTCTTTTTTGTCATTATCATTGTAAGCTTGGTTTAGTATCCAAAATGATTTTAATGGTCTGCTACGCTTGTTACCTATATTGGTTCCTATAGTTATAAATTCTTCCTTTTTAAATTCTATATGTATAAAAACGTAGGCATCATCGGTATTATACGGTATGGTGTGAATGTGTCTATCTTTATTTTTAAAACTCTCGGTCCCAAAACTTATCTTGTTTTTTTGCCCAATAAATATTAGCTGAAATAAATCTGCTATAAGCGATTTACCAATACCATTATTACCAGTAAAATCTGTTCTGACGCGATGTAATAAATAGTCTTGGTTATAGTGCTTTCTAACACCAACCGTGGATAGCGAAAAAATTCTTGGATATTCTATCATTGTAATTGGCTAAGGTATTTTTCACTAAACTCTGTGAAGTTTGTAATTTCTTTTTCATACAGTTTTTGAAACCTTATAATGGGCTCACGAAGCACAAAGTGGATTTCTTCCCCATCCTCAACTGCCAAATTTGTAACCCACCCTAACTTATTAAATTCTCGTAATACACTTTTGAATGGTTTTATCACTTTTAATGACCAGTCACCCTCAAGATAATCGTCTTGTACTTTGTTAAAAAATAATTTTTTGTACAAAATATTGTTATCACTTTCTTTAATTTCTTTTTTAATATCTGCAAAGCGTACTTCTTTTTTGTTTTCAAAATACTGCTCATAATACATATTAAGTAATATAAGACCTATCAAGGTTTGTTTTTGAGTTAGCTTTTTGTGCCGTGATGGGTTTGCAAGTGCTCCTTTAGATGCATCAGGATAATCTACATAATAGTATTTAGAGTTTTCCCTGGTTTCCATTAACAATTCTAAACCATACAGCTTTTCATAATACAGCGAGAGCTCGTTATAATAGTCCTTAAGTAGCTTGTAGAGATAAAATCTATCTTTCTGGATATGCCTTCCGGATAGCAGTTCAATATTCAAATCCGCAAAATATTCTTGCATATCAGCGTTTTGAAAAAACGAAAAATTTTGATTTACTTCTTTATTATTTTCATTTTCCATAATGCAATATTTTGTGACAGCGATGACTTAGGTATTTCTCTGTCTATTTTAATTTCATATTCTCTATTGTGTCTTGCAAACTCTACAAGTTCAAATCCTACTTTAAGTGCAATTAAGGCATCATTTTCTTTTGATGCGATATCGTAAAAATGATTACTAAAATCAATTTCTTTTTCCTCTTGCAACTGCTTTTTAAAGTGATTAACCCATTTTGCAGTATTCTCTTGTCGTGTTAATTCTGCATCCAGTTTTAAAACTTGTGATTTAAGATGTGCTTCATTAGTCTTTGGTTCGATAACATAGCTTTTCTGAAGGCCAAACTCTTCATAATAAACTAATCCAATATGCTTAAAACGTTCTGATACTATAGATTTAATGGGGAATTTTTCAGGTAATGTGATACCATCTTTTTTAGAAAAAGTTGCCTGTTCTAATGTGAATTTCAAAAATCGTTTTACATTTATTCTAACTGCCGATTTATTTTTAAAATTATCTTGTACCGTTATAAGTTGGGTACTCGCATAAGCAGATCTGTCTAATAATTGTCCCAGTTTATATTCAACTTCAACAAAAAAGTCATCTACCTTTTTCTTAATATCTACAGCTCTATCGTATTCTTCTCTTAAAATTTTATGAGTTTCTTTTTGCTCAAGCGTTTTATTGTCAGGAAGACTATTTTTCCTTTTTAGAAAGTAGTTGACAACCTGTTCTATTACCTCATCAAGACTGTTGCTTATTAAAAGAGTGTCTTTTATCTCCTCACTTTTTGCGGTGATTTTTTCAAATAATATAGATACATTCTCTGCTGTTTTCAATGCCGAGTCTTGATCTTGATTGATATATATGTTAAGCTCATCAATAGCTTTATTGACGTAATCCTTTAATGACTCTAAATGGTCTATGATAACGGTACCACTGTTTCCTTCAAAATTAAACTCATACCATCTATTAAAATCATCTATAGTTTTAATTTCTGCAGATTTAAAATCTGCAAGCTTTTTAAAGGTGTCACGCAATGGAAATTTTGCGTAAGGACTGTAAAGTTTATTATCTATAAGCTTAACGAATTTGAGTGCAAAATCAGTTAATGCATATTTAAAACGTTCTTCTCTTGGATGTTCCAAATAGTACTTCAGTAAACCATCTACAATAGCATCTGTGTGTGGTACGCTACCGCTATCCATAAGCGCCGCTTCTTTTATACACCTTTCAATATCTTTATACGTAAAGTGCTTATTTATCTGTCTATTAATAATTTTCTTATGAAGCATATAGACAGTTACACCATCAATCTTTTTAGGAATAAGACTGGAATATGATGCGTGTATGTCTGTTAAATTGAAGTTTATAGCTTATTTTAATTTTAAAAAAAGGATAGTTATATATTAATCAATATGCTATCCGAGTTATTACAATTTCCTAAAATAAGATTTTTATTTCACTCAACAAATCGTTAAAAATCAGTGAAATGTTAAAATATTTTTTTTACTTTTGCAATAATGAAACAATTTTTTCACAAATCATTAGCCCTTTTTATGGCAGCTGTAGTCTTAATGACTACAATGTCGTTTACTGTGGATATGCATTATTGTGGAGATACATTGGTAGATTTTTCTTTTGTAAAGCAAGCTGAAACTTGTGGGATGGATATAATCCAACCTACAACAGATTGCAAAAATCCTATGATGTCTGAAAAATCTTGTTGCTCAGATCAGCAACTGATTATTGAAGGACAAGACGATTTAAAGCAAGATTTTACGCAACTTAGTTTTGATGAGCAA
>CAZYRG010000075.1:0-13625 GCA_964650425.1 uncultured Flavobacteriaceae bacterium | reverse complement strand
TTAAATAAGCACTTATGGCGGAAACACTCACGGACAAAGAAATTCAGCACTTATACTGGCGAGCAGGTTTTGGAATTACGTATTCCGAATTAGTAACCATAAGCGGGCAGTCAAAGACGAAAATAGTACAAGGGCTTTTTGCCAAAAGTAAAAAAGAACAGCTACTACAATTAGATCTAAGTATGTTACAACAGGATGCTAAAAATGCATCTAAAGAGGAAAAGAAGAATTTTAGGAAGTTACGTAACGAAAAATTATTGGAGCTCAATCAACAATGGTTCCAACAAATGAAAACTACGGAAGGCGTCTTACGAGAGCGCATGACCTTATTTTTTCAGAATCACTTTTCGGTTCAGATTCGTGATCCACGCTTTATGCAACCCCTACACAATACGATACGCAAAAATGCTTTGGGAAACTTTGGCGAGTTGCTGGTACAGGTTTCCAAAACACCGGCGATGTTACGTTTCTTAAATGCCAAACAAAATAGAAAAGGCCGACCTAATGAGAATTTTGCTCGAGAGGTTATGGAGCTTTTTACATTAGGTAGAGATAATGGATATACCGAAAAAGACATCAAAGAAGCGGCTAGGGCTTTTACCGGGTGGAGTTTTAATAAGCAAGGTGCCTTTGTTTTTAGAGCCAAAACTCATGATGTTGGAGTCAAAACAGTTTTAGGGAATACCGGGAATTTTGATGGAGAAGCAGTGCTTAAAATTTTACTCAAAGAAAAACAAACCGCACGCTATTTATCATTGAAACTATATAAGTATTTGATCAATGAAACGCCAGATATGACAAATGTAGAACTAATGGCAAATGCTTTTTATGAAGCTAATTATGATATAAAAACCTGGTTAGAAACTGTTTTTATGAGTAATTGGTTTTATGCCACTAAAAATATAGGAACAAAGATTAAATCCCCTGTTGATTTGATCACTGGATTAAGTAGGCAGTTCGATGTACGCTACACCAAACCAAAAACGATGCTTTTTATACAACGACAACTCAACCAGATTCTATTCTATCCGCCCAATGTTGCGGGTTGGCCCGGAGGAAAATATTGGATAGATAGCTCTACACTTATGATTCGACTCAAATTACCTTCGGTGGTGCTCAATGGGGGTGTAATTGATATCTCGGTAAAAGAAGATATGCCAGAGAATATGTTGATGATCCAAAATAAAGTACAGCAGAAAAAGAAACGTGGGATCGAAAAACGCATCGGAGCAACAGTACAATGGGAATCCGTTTTGGCAGCTGCAAAAGACAAAAAGAAAGAGGAGATCACCACATTTTTTATTCAGCCAGAATTGTCAGTCGCTGCAAAACGGATTGTGGAGAAGTCCGCCCATGTAGACACCAAAAACTTTATCGTAGAATTATTGAGTTTGCCAGAATATCAGCTTTGTTAGGTGGTTGGAGGAGTATTGAAAGTAAAAAACAATAGTATGGAACGTAGAGATTTTCTAAAAAGATCAGTATTTGCATCAGGAATGGCATTAGTTCCTTCATTTTTGAAGGGAATGGAATTTCTCGACCCACAGCAGTTATCTGGATACAAAAATGTTATTATCATTCAGTTATCTGGCGGGAATGATGGGCTCAATACGATTATACCAGTAGGGAATGATATTTACTACCGATTACGCCCAGGAATAGGGAAAAATAAAGATGCAACGATTAGAATTCAAGATGATTTGGCTTTTAATAGTCATCTCAAGGAATTAGCAATGCTTCATGATCAAGGGGAGTTATGTATTATAAATAATGTAGGTTATCCTAATCCCAATCGTTCGCACTTTCGGAGTTCGGATATCTGGCATACCGCTAGTGGCGCTAATGAATATCTCAATACAGGATGGATAGGTCGTTATTTGGATGCTAATTGCCAACATCCTTATCAAGCTATAGAGGTGGATAAGGGGCTTTCGCTTACGCTGAAGGGCGAAAAAATGAAAGGTATCGCTGTCGATAATCCTGGATTATTGTACAATACGACTAGGGAGCCGTTTTTTAAAAATGTGGTGACCAATACCGATACGGTATTGCTCAATGAAGATAATCAGGGCTATCTCTATAAAACAATGCTCGAAACCTATTCTTCCGCAGCTTATATTCAAGAGACGTCCAAAATCTATCAAACAAAGATGGAATACCCCAAATCGGGTTTTGCTAAGAAATTAAAAACGATAGCAGATTTTATCGTTTCAGGATTGGATACACGGGTGTATTACAGTGCGCTCGGTGGTTTTGATAGCCATGTCAATCAGGTGGCTAGTCAAGATCGACTTTTGGAGATATACTCCAAAGGTATAGCGGCCTTGGTAGCTGATCTCAAAAAGAATGATAAGTTCAAAGATACCTTAATACTTACCTTCTCAGAGTTTGGACGTCGCGTCAAACAAAATGCTAGTGGGGGTACTGATCACGGTACAGCAAATAATGTCTTTTTGATAGGTGGTAATCTCAATAAAGCGGGAGTTTATAATGAAACCCCCAATTTGTCTACATTAGATTCCAATGGCGACCTGATCCATACGGTGGATTTTAGGAGCATTTATGCGACTATTCTGCATAATTGGTTGGGTGTAGATGCTAATTCCCTTCTCAATGGGAGTTTTGACCGACTTAATTTTATTTAATCTTCAAGCTTAATTTTCTGTGAATAAAACATATATTGTTAAAATTTAACTTTTTTTAACGGCTTAAAAACACTTCTTGCCGAATATATTGTGATTTTAATTTTTAACGAAAACGTTTTCATTAAATTAAACAAGTAAAAAATGGATTATATCTATTATTGATGACCTATTTTTTTGAATATGTCATTCATTGGTTAAAAATAATCAGTTATTAAAAACTAAACATAAAATTGTTATGAAAACGCTAAGGTTATTGGGGCTCCTGATGGTGTCCATTGTATTTATTAATTGTGAAAAAGAATCTGATGTCTTATTAGATGATTCTCAAGAAGAACAGGCAGAAGAACAACTAGCAGCAAAAGTGTATCTCTCTGAGAACCGACAAAATGGTACTGATAGTGGTTATTATTGGACAAATTTTAAAGTTGGTGGTGCTGCACAATTGGATTTCCCTATGGCCAATAGGTATGGTGGTAATTTTCAATTAGATTATCAAAATGTTGGGAATGTAGTTGGTGGTAAAGGTTGGTCAGGAGGTTCGGACAGAACAATTGGATACCATGTCGGCTATACCTATGGGAATTTTGAATTCGTCGGTGTATATGGATGGACCAGAAATACCGATGTTGAATATTATGTTGTAGAGAAGGGTGATGGTGGTATTTCTGCTGGAGGGTATCAATATGTCACAAATTATAATTCTGATGGCAAAAACTATAATTTTTACAAACGATTTGTACGTAATGCTCCATGTGCCCTGAGCTCAGGAAATTGTAATTTCTACCAATATAAAAGCGTTCGTCAAAACCAACCAAGATATATATCCGGATCAAACCAAACGATCAGCATGTCTGTTCACGCAAGAGAATGGCGCAAAGAAGGGCTTGGTAACTATACAGAATATCAAGTATTCGGAATTGAAGCCGTTGATTTTGCACGTTATAATGCAACGGGTGGTATCAATGCGACGATATGGGAACAGTAACCCCTTAATTAATAGATTTTTAAATATAAATAGGCCAGTTTTATACTGGCCTATTTTGGTTAAATGGTTGTGTTTTGGTGATGTTTTGGATTTTAATACCGTTTTTGAATATTTTCTGATATTTAGTGTAGTCTGTTTGTAGGAATTATTTTTTTGATGTTATTTTAAACGATTTTTTATTTTGCTTTAACGATTTTTTAAGACATCGTTATTTTTACGAAAACGTTTTCTTTATTTTTATACTTGTAAAATACTATATGCTTTTATCTATATAGTATTAAATAGATTTTATATAGTATTCGTTTTATCTGTTAAGAAATATGATAATGCTATATAAAAAAAACCTAACCAAAACAATCGATAATGAAAAAATTAAATTTAGTAGGGGTACTAGTACTATCAATGTTATTTATTAATTGTGAAAAAGACGCAGATATCCTAGTTGAGGAAACTCAGGAACAACAACTACAAGTATTAAGTGCAGAGGCAAAAATTTATCTTCCAGAAAATCGTGAGGATGGCTATGATGAGGGGTATTATTGGACCGTTTATAAAAAAGGAGGTGCTGCGCAAATAGATTTTCCGATTTCTAATAAATATGGTGGTAATTTTCAGTTAGATTATCAAAACACAAAAAATGTAGTTGGTGGTAAAGGCTGGAAAGGTGGAAAAGATCGAAAAATTGGATATAATGTAGGATATACTTATGGTAATTTTGAATTTGTAGGGGTCTATGGATGGACTAAAAATACAGATGTAGAATATTATGTTATTGAAAAAGGTCAAGGAGGAACTAATGGTTCTGGTTATACCTACGTGAAAACGTATTGGTCTGATGGAAAAAAATATAATTTTTACAAAAGATATGTAAAAAATGCTCCTTGCGCATTAAGTAGTAACAATTGTAATTTTTGGCAGTATAAAAGTGTAAGACAAGGACAGCCAAAATATATTTCTGGAAAGACTGAAAAGATCAGTATGTCTAAACATGCTAGCGAATGGAGAAAAGAAGGATTTGGTAGTTATACACAATATCAAGTATTTGGAATGGAGACCTATAGTTCTGGATATAAAGGAACAGCAGGTATCAATGCTACCGTATGGGAAGAGTAAAAACCAGTATTGCCTAAACATGTATAAAGAAGACCAGCATTTTGCTGGTCTTTTTTAATACCCGCTTCTCCGGTTTTAGAAGATAAATGGTAAGGTTGCTACTCAAAAGTAATAAAAAACGAGTTTTAATTTCTACATTCGTATAAGTGTTCCATTACAGATTTAGTTATGACTTTGGCATTTAATTACGATAAGAAAGACTTAGATACAACGAGCTTATTAGCGTTGTACCAAAGCATGCTCAAACCTAGAATGATCGAGGAAAAAATGTTGATTTTACTTCGACAAGGCAAGATTTCTAAGTGGTTTAGTGGTATAGGTCAAGAAGCCATTGCTACTGGTGTTACGGCATGCATGTCCCCCAAAGAATTTATCTTACCAATGCATCGTAATCTAGGGGTGTTTACTGGAAGGGACATTCCATTACAACGACTTTTTGGACAATGGCAGGGTAAAGCCAGTGGTTTCACGAAAGGCCGAGATCGGTCTTTTCATTTTGGAACCCAAGAATACAAGATTGTTGGAATGATTTCGCATTTAGGCCCACAATTAGGAGTAGCTTGTGGAATTGCACTAGGAAATAAGATCAATAAAAGGCCACAGGTAACAGCAGTTTTCACGGGAGAAGGAGGGACAAGTGAAGGAGATTTTCATGAAGCCTTGAATATTGCGTCCGTATGGCAATTACCCGTACTTTTTTGTATCGAAAACAATGGTTATGGCCTTTCTACACCGACCAGTGAGCAATATTACTGTGAGCATTTGGCAGATCGAGGAAAAGGGTATGGTATGGAATCTCATATTATAGAAGGGAATAATATTCTGGAAGTTTATACAGCAATACAAGCACTAACTAAAAGTATTCGTCAAGACCCAAGGCCAGTGCTGATAGAATTCAAAACCTTCAGGATGCGTGGGCATGAGGAAGCAAGTGGTACGAAGTATGTACCTGATGAATTGTTAGAATATTGGCAAGCAAAAGATCCATTACGTAACTATGAGGCCTGGCTGCTCGAACAAAAAATCTTGACCGAAGCAACTGTAGAAGACTATAAAGCACAGATCAAACAAGAAATAACGGCAGAATGGGAGTTGGTGCAGCAAGAAAAAGTGATCATTCCGAACCCTGAAATTGAATTGAGAGATGTTTATATGCCTTATACCGAACCTTCTATTATACCGTCAGGAACAAAAACTGAACTTCGTTTTATAGATGCCATTTCGCAAGGATTGCGACAAGCCATGGGGCGACATGCAGATTTAATAGTGATGGGGCAAGATATTGCGGAGTATGGAGGCGTTTTTAAAATCACTGAAGGTTTTGTGGAACAGTTTGGCAAAGATCGCGTTCGTAATACCCCTATTTGCGAATCCGGAATTGTAGAGACAGCGATGGGGTTAAGTATCAATGGACAAAAATCGGTGGTCGAAATGCAATTCGCTGATTTTGCATCTTCAGGCTTTAATCCAATCGTAAATTTATTGGCAAAATCCTATTATCGATGGGGGCAACAAGCAGATGTAGTGATCCGAATGCCTTGCGGTGGTAGTGTGGGAGCAGGGCCTTTTCATAGTCAAACGAATGAAGCATGGTTTACCAAAGTACCGGGTCTTAAAGTAATGTACCCCGCATTTCCAGAAGATGCTAAGGGATTGTTGACAATGGCTATCGAGGACCCGAATCCGGTGTTGTTTTTTGAACACAAAGCCTTGTACCGAACCATTCGGCAAGAAGTAACAGAAGCTTATTATACCTTGCCATTTGGTAAAGCAAATGTGCTAAAAGAAGGCGATGAAATAACAATTGTGAGCTATGGATTAGGTGTGCATTGGGCTTTAGAATTAGTTGAAAAGCACGCGGATATTTCTGCAGAAGTGATTGATCTTCGGAGTTTACAACCTTTAGATACTGCGACACTATTTGCTTCCGTAAAGAAAACAGGAAAAGTGCTAATCGTTCAAGAAGATAGTGCTTTTGGAGGCATCGCTGCCGAAATTTCAACTTTAATCACCGAAAATTGTTTTGAATATCTTGATGCACCTGTCAGACGTGTAGCAAGTATGGAGACGCCAATTCCTTTTAATGCAGAACTTGAAAAACTGTACTTAGCCAAGTCTAAACTTGAGGAGGAGTTTTTGGAGCTTGTGGCGTATTGATCTTAAAGATTTCAATTTGGCATGAGTGTTGTTGAACGGGTGTTAATTTACAATACTATATTCAGCCAATATTTAAGTTATGAAAACCAAACTATGTTTTATATATCTGCTGATTATCATGCAGAGTTCTTGGGGTCAAAATTGTGATTTTGAAATACGCAATTTATCCAATCAATTGAAAGTTAGTTTTGAGATAGTTAATGAATTCGCACATGAAAATGTACCTATAGAACCGTATGTTGAATTCAGTCCCTTGTCAGAATTGGTTCTTCTAAAAGAATACCCGGAAATATTTACACGCAAAGATTCTTGTCTTATATATAAATCGGATACAAAAGAAACTTCATTATGCAATAAAAATGTTCAGTCTAAGGAGTATTTTTCTTATGAAGTTAAAGGGAATTATTGTGGATATGCTCTAATCAAAACGACAGGGTATGAAACATGGGGGTTTGTATCGATTGATCTCAAAAATGGAACGTCCTTTTATACATTAGGAAAACCTCTTACTTTGGTAGGAGAAACTAGTATTTCTTATTCAAATTATTATGGAGAGGAAGAAATTGCTTTAACCGATTTGAAAACAAAGAAGCAATATGTAATTGGAATAGAAGGTTGGAGAACGATACAGTCAAAAGCTTATTCGAATACGTATTATCTAAAATTAGTATCAGGTTTTCAAGAAGATTGTGAAAAAGAAATGAAGTATTTAAAAATCGCATTAAAAGATAATTAAGTGATAGCAGTAGTGTCACAAAGTATCTTTTTAACATTTTTTCAAACAATTAACTACTTTTGATCGTTATATAAGGACTAAAAACAAATCAATAAATATGAATTTTAAAAGAATCAAAACAACAATTGGCATACTATCCTTACTACTAATAGTAAGCTGTGGTACACCAAAAGAGGTAATTAGTGCCAAAAAAACCTTGAAGGGAGAATGGACGCTCAGTGATATCTCTTACGATCAAGCAGGAACTTTTGAAGTAACCCTTTTACAAGATGCTCCAGCTAACTGTATGCAAGGGAGTACTTGGAAATTTATCCCTAATAATTATAGTGGGAAATATGTCGTAAATGGTACAGAATGTCTTTCTACAGGTCCACGTAATTTTTTATGGACCATTCCAAAACCAGATGCTAGTGGAAACTACAGTTTTATGCTAAAACCTGTTGATGAAAAGAAAAAAAGTATTGATAACAGAGGGTTTCGCATGACATTGGCGTACTTGGATCAAACGAATATGACGTGGACACAAACGGTGTCTTTGGAAGGGAAACCATTTGAAATCACTATGAAATTCACAAAATTAACAACAAATTAAACTAAAAAACATGAAAACATACTTAAAAAAAATCACCCTAATAGCTTTAGCTACGGCGATGATTGGTTTCACTGGATGTGAAGCAGTAAAAAACACAAATAAGACGCAACGAGGAGCAGGAATTGGAGTTGCTGCAGGTGCAGTACTTGGTGGTATTATTGGGAATAATGTTGGGAGTAAAGATAATGCTGTACTTGGAGCCGTAATTGGTGGGGCAGTAGGAGGAGCTGCTGGTGGCATTATAGGAAACCGAATGGATAAGCAGGCTCAGAAGATTGAAGAGGAAATACCTGGGGCTGAGGTAAAGCGTGTTGGTGAAGGAATTAGCGTAGTCTTTGATGAAGAAAGTGGCGTTAAGTTTGCAACGAATAAGGCGACATTAACCGCCGCTTCAAAAGCGACTTTGGATAAACTAGCTGGAGTATTCAGTGAATATCCGAATAGTAATATTATGATCGATGGGCATACGGATAGTTCTGGCGATGATGCCTATAATATGACCCTTTCACAAAAACGTGCGCAAGCTGTTTCGGACTATTTGGTGGGTAAAGGTTTAGATAATGGTCGTTTTACTACGGCTTGGCATGGAGAAACGCAACCCAAGCATGATAACTCCACACCAGAAGGTAGAGCAAAAAACCGTCGTGTGGAGCTTGGTATTGTTGCCAATGAAGCACTTAAAGAAGAAGCTAGAAAAGAAGCAGAATTGAAGAAGTAATAACTGTTCTATTAATTATAAAAAATCCCGACCTAGGTCGGGATTTTTTGTTTTAATTTAGTACTGTGAGACACAAAGAGCTACATATTGTCATTGTTGGAGCGGGATTAGCGGGCCTTACCGCTGCAATTCATTTGGCTAAGGCACGGTTCAAGGTAACATTGATAGAAAAGGAAAGTTACCCGATTCACAAAGTATGTGGGGAGTATATTTCTAACGAAGTACTTCCGTACTTGCAGTCACTGGACCTTGACGTAAGTGCTATTGGAGCTGTCGATATTTCTAAATTGAAAATTAGTACCCAAAAAGGCAAAATGATTGCCTGCGATTTGCCATTAGGTGGGTTTGGAATTAGTCGCTATACTTTGGATCATTATTTATGGAAAAAAGCACAAACTTCTGGAGTAACAACCATCCAGGATGAGGTTAGCAGGATTACTTTTGACAGTACCCTTTTTGAAGTCGACACTATATTAGGTAAACAATTTATGGCAGATTTTGTTATTGGAGCCTATGGCAAGCGATCGGGCTTAGACTATTCGCTGAAAAGGGATTTTAAGATCAAAAACGCTCCTTGGTTAGGCGTCAAAGCGCATTACAAGGCTACTATTGCTACAGATACCGTACAACTACATAATTTCAAAGGTGGATATTGTGGTATTTCCGAAGTAGAAGAGGGATTGATCAATGTTTGTTATTTGGCGCATTATGATAGCTTTAAACAATATAAATCAATTCCGAAATTTCAAGAAGCTGTTTTATTTCAAAATCCACATTTGAAAACGTTTTTTGAGGAAGCCAAGTGTGGTTTTGAACAACCTTTGAGCATCGCTCAAGTAAATTTTTCGATTAAAAAAAGTGTCGAAAATCATATCCTGATGTGTGGAGATGCTGCTGGGTTGATTCATCCATTATGCGGTAATGGTATGGCCATGGCAATAGCGGGAGCGCAATTAGTAGCCGAAATGCTTATCGCTTATGCTAAAGGGAATATCCTGACTAGAGCCGCGTTAGAACAAGAATACGCACGACAATGGCAGCAAAACTTTGGGAGTCGTTTAACTACAGGGCGGATATTACAAAAAGTGTTATTAAACTCAACGATGCAAACAACGGCACAAAAACTAGGGCAAGTGCTGCCGGGAGTAGTTCCAAGTATTATTCAAAAAACACATGGGGTTGCACTACAACCCGCTCAAGTATCATAAAAATAAGTAGATGAACTATCGTAGTACGGAGCCAGAGTTAATGGATGATCTTAGTTTGTCATCAGAAGCACTTATGGAGGCATTACAAGATATTTCTAGAGTAAATCGTCTTCTCGGTGGTAATCATATTACACTTGCAGCAACGTACCAACTTATTCAGAAATACGCAAAGCAACAACATGTTACGATTGTAGATGTCGGTTGTGGTGATGGGACGCAATTGCGAGAACTAGCAGTTTTCTTACGAAAGAAAAAAGTTCATTTTTCCTTAGTTGGGATTGATATAAACGAAAAAAGCTTAACAATCGGCAGAAGTTTATCTAAAGATTTTCCGGAAATCAGTTTCAAGAATCATGACGTTTTGACTTTGACTAAAGACGCCTTTCCATGCGATATTATTGTCACCACATTAACGCTACATCACTTCACAGATCAGGAGATCCCGAAGTTTATGAAACAGTTTTACGAACTTAGTCGATTAGGGATTGTAGTCAATGATTTGCAGCGTAGCCGATTGGCGTATATGTTATTTAGGGTTTTCAGCTTCTTTTTTATCAAAAGTCCTGTAGCTAAAAATGATGGTTTGGTTTCAATACAACGCGGTTTTAAGAAACAGGAATTACAACAATTTTCGAAATCTCTAAGTTTTAAAAACTACAGTGTTACTTGGAAATGGGCTTTTCGGTATTTGTGGGTGGTGATAAAGGATTAATGGGCTTCAGGTTTTAGAAGGTTAGAAGGAGATTGAGGTGTTCAAAATATATAAACAATTTCTGACTAAAAACGTATTTAGTACCACTTATCATAGAGTAAGAAAGTGAGGACAAAAATACTAGTAATCCTTGTAGATATGGAAATGAATAACTACCTCGACGTAATCAGACGAGGTAGTTTATTGTTATTTAATTTTTAATGATTACAACTTCATAATACGTTTTGTAATAATGGTATTTTTATGTGTTGAAGAGATTTTAATTACATAAACACCTCTATTCCATTTAGAGATATTCATGTAGGATTTTAGTTTATTAATGTTTTCTCTAGTTATTCTTTTACCCAATAGATCATAAACTTCTACTATTAATTCTTTATTGAGCATAGATTTTTGGACTGTTATATTTAAATTATCTGATGCAGGATTGGGATATATGTTGATTTGATTTTCATCCAATGGTGCATTTAAATCGTTTCCAGAATCTAAATAAACATATTGTGTTTCGTTTCTTTTTTCTTTTTTCGCTTTTTTAAATAAACTACAATCTTCAATGTATGCCTCAAAAATCGAGTTTTCAATTACTTCTGTCCCGGGTAACATTTCAATATAATTACCGGCTTCAAACCTTATATTTTGGTTAGGACTAATTTTATAATTTCCATTTGTTTCTATATAATTTGAAGCTTCATATAAAAATGAATTATTTGCTTCTGGATTAGATAGTATTATGGAAGGGATACAATTCCCGTTTTTTTCTAACAAGGGTACTAACTGCGGTAAACCCAATAAGGATTTGTTTCCTCCTAAGTAGACCGAATTCAAATTTAAACGAGCTGAATTGAGATCATTATAGTTGTCTATTGATGATAAATAATCAGAGTTGGGACGTGAAATATATATTACATTATTTACTCCTTTTTGAATACTACCAAATTCTTCAGAACTAGAAATTACAACCGGAGGGCTTTGTAAATTGTTAAGGTCTTGACCAAAAATATCAAAAAAACCAGAAAACCAAGCGATACTGCTATCGTCGCTATATTCTAAAGAATAGATTTGTGTATTAGAATTGAAAACCACCAGAGGTTGTCCAATCACTTTTCCAGTATTCGAATCAAAATTATATATTGAAGCTTTTTTTTCAAAAAACTGAGTTATTCCTAATAGAGATTTATCGGGAGATACTTTTAGTGAATTCAACTTACTGGTAGCAGTATTGCCTACATTAGTAATTTGTGATTCATAAGGTGTAGTATTTACTCCCGAATCATCAACTTTATAAGAATAAAGCTTATCCCCGTAGGGGATTAATACCCAATAATTCTCGTCGTTGTTATTCACACTTGTAATGGCTTCTATGTTATAGTCCCAAGATGTATTACCATTTTCATTAAGTAGAGGTATGTTTTTTTCAACAACTGCACCTAAACCATTATTTCGAGACATGTCAACTTTTGAGTACGCCACAATGTTAGAACTAGGATTTCCATTGGTTGTAAATATTAAATATTCATTGAAATTATTTGGATATGGTAATATAATTACTCCTTGTATAAAAGTAATACCTGAACCCGAAAGCCCACTACCATTTTGCATAACTGAATGGTTTTTATTTAACACTCTTCTTCCATCAGTATAGAATAATAATTGTCCAAATTCGTCACTTATTGCAGCAGTTCCTTCGTACGTATTCATTTGACTACTATTTCCTGAAATAGGACCGCCAGTTGAGAAATTCAACGAAGCTTTATTACCAAAAAACCAATTATCATTTATTTTCTGTCCATTAGAAAGAAAAAAACATAAAAAGGCTAAGGAAACTATTAATTTAAATTTAGTTTTCATTTACCTGTTTTTTTAAAGTTTTAATATCTTCCTGTAACTTATTAATAGTGTTTTGATGGTCAATTAAATACAGGGTTAATTCCTCTATTTTTTGAAGTAATAATTTATTCATATTACCTAAATCAATCCCATTATTTTCGACAACAGCTGCACTAGGAATGTCTTTTAAATGTCCGTTCTTTTTAATGAATGTATCAACTTCCTCAAGACTTAATAAATTATAATTGTTCTCAAAAACATAATCTGCCCAAGTTGTATATACTTTTATTGCATCTGCTCTTATTTTTCCGTCTACAGATAGTTTATACTCTTGATTGTCAACAGGATCAATGTGAGTCTCTGTTCCTATACCAACATTACCATCGAAATAAGAATTTCCGGAGTGTACAACAAGTTTACTATTAGAATAGAAATTAATACTTTCACCAATAATTAACTGTGAGTTTGCTTTTGGAAGTGCTAATATGGTCTTCCATGCTTGATCAGATACGGTAAAGAAACTTTCAAATCCCGTAGATTTTAAATCTAAGGTGGTAATGTTTCCCCAGACAGAGTTTCTGTGGTCAAAAATTAGACCTGATTCATTGCCGCCCAAAATATCAAATTTATATGCTCCTGGACCATAATTTAAAGATTCATTAGCTCCAAAGCTAAGTGTTGAGCCTACAGAATCCCCTCCAGCTATTAATATTTTTTCATTTGAAATAAGATTTTCGCCATCAAATATGGCTTTATTTGATTTAGTGATCGTGTTAGGGGTTCTAACTCTAGTAGAAGTTCCAATCTTTTGTGCATTTAGACTTGTTATAAGAAAAGAGCCTGCTAAAACTAATAATATTTTTTTCATTTTGTTTATGGTTTAGTTTTTCCTTCATAAGAAAATGATAATAGTACATCTACTACATATCCTT
>CAZYRG010000074.1:0-13864 GCA_964650425.1 uncultured Flavobacteriaceae bacterium | reverse complement strand
TTTAAAAATAGCTACAAGAAACTATTTTTTGATAAATTTAAAAGTAGTTTCCCTAAAACCAATTTTGACAAAATAAACCCCTATGCCCAAGGTTGATACATCTATTTTGTTTCCTGTCGTTTGCATAAGTACTTGGCCTTGCAGGTTTGCTATAATTATTTGTTCAGAATCATTCATTCCAGAAATATTCAAAACATTGGTTACAGGATTAGGGTATAACAAAATATCCGAAACTTCCTGATTAAGTGAGGACTTGGCTTCACTAGACCTTTCAGTCGATGCAGCTTCTATTCTCATTGAACTAATTCGTTGATCTACAAATGTATTAAACAAATCAACAGCTTGCGGCGTCGCATAAGTAATCATTCCATTATTAAAGTTGCTACCATCATAAAAAGTTACTTGAAGTCCTTCTGGAACAACTAAACTCGAAATATCATTATTATTAATTCCAGCTGCTTCAAGATCTGCAAGTGTATACTCACCAATAGGCAATGCGACTTCAAAATCACCGCCTGGATTAAAATCTGGCCAATCGTAGAAAATAATCTCTGCCGGCGCTTCTTGTCCTATTTCACTTATGATGACCGAACTTACTCTATTGTTACCATTATCAAATGGAAAACTAACTGAACAATCTGCATCTTCAGTTAAAGTAGCTAATATTTGATCATTAAAAAGTTCTCCATCAAAAAGTGTCACCTCTAAACCATCTGCCAATTGAACTCCAGAGATCTCATTGTTAAGAATTCCATTGTTTATTAATTCATCTTTAGTATATCTACCAATAGACAACCGCTCTTCAAATTTACCATCTGTAAAATCACAAAAGTCAAAAAATGCTACAGTTTTTTCAATAATAACAGAACTTACATTATTATTGAACCCTAATGTATTCAAACAAAAATTAGTGGCATTCAATGTTATCGAATTACCTGAAAAATTTCCTTTTTTGAAAAGTGTTACTTGGAGATTTGATTCTTCAGGAATCTGGACTCCGGATATATCATTGTTCGTAATACCATTCGCTTCTAATTGTCTTCTGGTATATCGTCCAACTGGTAAGGTTGCCACGAAGTCACTAGCAACTGCGCCTAAGCAACTACTAAAAAAAGTAACCTCTGGTGGGGCCGCCGCCCCTATTTGACTTATTATCAATGAACTTACTTTTCTATCACCATCAAAAGCTATACTCGAAGAGCAATTGGCATCTTCTGTTAGATTAGCCAAAACACTTTCATTAAAGAATTCTCCATCATAAAGTGTTACCTCTAAGCCTGGTGGAACCTGAACTCCAGAAATTTCATTATCAAGAATCCCATTAGCAACTAACTCATCACGGGTGTATCTGCCAGGCGCAAGACTCTCCGCAAATTTGCTACCTTCAACCCTTTTAAAATCACAAAAATCGTAAAAAGTAGCAAATAATGGAGGTATAATACACCTAAATGCACCACCGTTAGCAGCATCGTTCGAATTGTACTCATTTATCATCTGAAACGTATCATTTCCATCAAACATGTACATTTTAGTTTCTTGGCCATTAACTGTTAATAGATCTGGATTTGTAGCTAACGCTGCTTGTATGCCAGGAGTCGTACTCGAAATGTTTAAATCACCTACATTAGCAGCTGGTAAAAAAGGTGTAGCAGGAGCATTAAAACCTAGGACATTTACATCCACTTCATATGTCGTAGCACCTGAATTGACAACCATTAGAGAAGTTCCTGTTTCATCTTTTGTTGCTACAAAAAATACACCTGCAGGTGCATTTGAATTTTCCACCACGCCTAATCTCGTTTTTGCATTCTCTGCTAACATGCGCTGATGATTATACGTAGATCTAGGTGGAAATGGAAGTTCTGAACCACCAAATCCTGGAGCATCAAAGAAGCTTAAATCAGTATCTCCTCCATCAAAAGCATCAGTTCGAGCTCCTTCAGCTTCAAACATACTCCATGGACAAATGTTCAAAGCTTGGTATTGCATCCCTAAACCATATAAACGTGCCAGCCATTGCCCTGCACCAAAACTCCAGGTTTGCAAATCATTTGGGTTGGGAGTTGTGACATTATTGGTTGTTGTATTCGTTTCTGTAATCGCCCAACTTAATGAATTATCTCCTCTAAGTGAATTAATCCTGTTAATTTCTGGAATAAGCAAATTCTGTAATTTTCTTTCAACATTTTCAATATCATTATTTTGATATACATGAATGGCATAAGAATCAATAAGGTAGTCTCCATTACCAGTTGTTTCTGTCATAATAGCATTACTCAAAAAAGGAAGATGCCACAATTGCCATGGGTCTGAACCATCACTAGTGGGTACAGGTTCAAATTGTCCATTCGCTGGATTATTGTCAAAAGCATCAACAAAAAAGGAATAATCAGGACCAAAAATGTTGATATTGGGTATAGCTTCTTTCATAGCTATGGCTCTTAATCTATAATAAGTAGCAACGTCATTCCCATTTTCAATTACATTTCCATCTACCATAAAAGTTTCACCATTAAATGGCAATTGTACTTCCAGATCAGGCTCATTACCAATAGTAAAGTTTAACACAGGAGACACGCCACTCTGGGCACTATTAAGTTGCGTTACTATCATGGCCGCATCTTCTGGGGCGTATTGCGTAGATATCTGTATAATTGGTTCCGCTCCAACAGATCTAATGGTATTGATAAGGGCTACAGCTCTGCTAATGTCGAATGGACCAGTATTACCATTCTGTCTTGGAAACAATTCACTTAAATCTCTTTCGAACTCCGCACCGCCTATCCTTATAAGATTAAAAGGTGATTGACCTTGATTTGCTATATCTGCTATCACATTTTCAAATTGTCCGTTACTAGGTCCAGTTTCAAAAGTGACAAAGCTAGGGATCCATGTATTTTGTCCATATAATAGACCGCTAATAGGCGTTCCCCCTGGGGCCGGTTGTCCTTGGGCAATTAATGAGCTATCAAATAAAAATAAAACAATTACAATCGCTGCAAGCCAGCGATTCTTTTTACTAAAAATGGTGTTTCGACTTGTTTTTTTCATAATAGTAATGATTTGTTAAAGTGAATAATTAATTATTGTGTGTACTGTGTATGACTTTTATTTAGTACCCTGAATCTCGTTACGGTTGGTAGATAGATTTGATACAAGGTCACATTGCGTTATCAATTGTTGATAAAACACTTTTTTATTGCCCATTGAGATGGACAGAATGTGATGTGTAGTATAATTATTTGATTCCTTTACAGATAATCAATGTTTTTTTTGATAAGTTCTAGTTACTTTCATAAGAGTTCTGATTTGTGTGTATGTGTTAATTAGTATGTGTGAATACTGAATTTTGGAAGGATTATTTACATAATGGTTAGTGTTTGTTACAGCTTACATGAATTTATGACAATATTTTAACATTAAAATGTAAAAAACGTTAATAAAAATGTAAAATAATCAATGACTTTGTTTTCAAGGTCCTTTCTCAATTATGATTGTTTATTGGTTTTATATGATTGATGGTAAGTCGTTATACTAGAATTTTGGTGAGGTAGAAGGGAGTGGATTATACGAACCATAAATACTTTTTAGAATAAAGCATTAGTATTTTTTGAATATTGAGGAACGTAAGAGTTTCATGTTTAGTTTAAAACATCTTTTCCATTTTTAATAAAAAAACCCTGTAAAGCTTAGATTTACAGGGTTCAACCAACCGATCTGGATGATTCAAAAGATTGTTTTTTGAAGTCTGTAACTAGTTTATTGGACTACAAACGTACTAATCATCCAAATAATTTTTAATCCTAGTTATCAGGACTTACTCTTAGATTTTTTATCAATACCTGACCATAAACATTGGAGTTTTTATCACTACTACTTGTAGATTGCAAGTAGCATCCTGCCTTAAAGTAGTTTTCATCTGCATTACCGATATCAACAGACCTAAATAGTGTTCGTGTTCTATTTCCACTGTTATTCAAATTATAAAGTGAAACCACTCCATTTTTCATTGCTAATTCGAAATAATACTCGGTATCCATTTTCATATCAAAATCAATAGTCTTTCCACTGCCTTCGATTTCTTCGGTCACATATCCCAAAATTCTAAGATCAACATTTCCTGAGTTTTGTCCAGAATTACCTTGTACTTGCACTCTAATTACATCATCAAATTTGTCATCTCTTTCATGAATTTGACCAAAAGCCAATTTACCAGATGGTGGTAAATCTTCAATTCTAAATCGCCATTTCATAGAATGTTCGGTATTCGTATTACCATTCCAATAATTACTACCGCCATTGATTAGTTCTCTTAACTCAGATCTCGGGTTAGAAGAACCTCCTGATGTTGGATTCCCTGGATAGGTTCTAAACGCTGCATATCCATTCTTTTCAAAGAAAAAGTGGCTTTCTCCTTTACTTGCATCGTCAGCATACGATAGCCCATTATTAGAACTACCAACGTTTAAATTACCAGAATATCCGTTTAGCTTCCAGCCTCCACCAATAATGGAGTTAGCAGTACCTCCTCCTCCACCTGATGGTGGCGGTGTAGTTGATCCCCCATCAACTCTATGAAAATAGAATTTTTGAGTATTCCAATTTTTCCAAGCCCAAACATTTACATTACTTCCATTACCATTGTTGAGAGCTCTCAGCATTTTGCCAGAGTGCCTGTTCTCAATAGAATATAAATTATTACCAAGTGAATTAATTTTCCATTCTTGCCAATCTTTCTTATCATAAGCAAAAATATTTACGTTAGAGCCATTGGATGTAACATTACCTGTTTGGATTGACTTACCGCTATCAACACCTTTAAACCTTACATAACCATTGCTTGTAGCAATAATCTCCCATTGTCTATGGGTTGATTTTGTATTGGTATTTTTAGCCCTAGTTTCTAGATTTGCACGGTTAGAATTACTTGCATCTTTGACACTTAATGTACGTCCACTTCTTAAACTTTGAATTACAAAAACCCCACCAACTACGGGAGAATCTTTTGCCCCATAGCTTATTTCATTATCTGTTTCAATCAATCCTTCTTCTTCAATTGTTTCGTTTGAACAAGAATACGTCGCAACCAAGATTGTTGCTAAAAATAGTTTGGCAAAAAGAGCACCCCCGGTACCCTTTATGCATGAAATAATTTTTTTCATTTTGTTAAAATTTTTTGTTAGTTATGTGTTGATCATTGGTTAACCATATTGGTTTTTTAGATTGGTTAACCAATTCAATATAACTAAAGTAATGTTTTAGATGAATAAAACATGTCTTTTTGAAAAAAAATTAAAATATTTAACATTTTTAAAATAAAATACCAGTAAAAAACAAAATACACAACTATAATGTTTTCGTTTAATTTATCTAAAAAATAGGCATAGAAGTACAGCTAAGCTTATAGGGTTTAAAAATGATCTGGTATAGCCGCGCACATAACGAAACGAGAATCGTAAAAAGGTGCATATATGATTTAAACTTAGAAGGGCTATTTTTTAATTGCCAATAGTATCTGAAATTAAAATAGAATAGAGATCTATACGAATTCAGCCAATGGGTAAGAATATTACATAAAAAAACCGGTTATCGCCCTGCCATTTCACAGAAGCTATAACCGGCTTAAAATAATATTTCAGAGAATTACTAGAAAACTAATATAATCATTTAATCAAATTAATCTCAACTCTTCTATTTTGTGCTCTACCAGCTCTAGTAGCATTGGTAGCGATTGGGCGATCCTCTCCATAGCCCTTTGAGAATAGTTTTGATTGATCTATTCCTTTTTGGATCAAATACAATTTCACCGAATCAGCACGTGATTCTGACAATCGTTGATTTAATGCATTACTTCCAGCACTATCTGTATGTCCTTCTACATTGAATTTTGCTTCAGGATATTCATTCAAAATGGTAACAATATCACCTAGAACACTATAAGATTCTTCTTTGATGGTAGATTTCCCTGAATTAAAAAGGATTGTTTTGGCATATTCATTAAGCGTCTTCTGTACCTCAGCCGTAACTTCTTTCACTTCCGGACATCCCTTATTGGCTACCGTTCCTATCTCATCTGGACATTGGTCATCTTTGTCTAAGACACCATCACCATCTGTATCTTTCCATGGACATCCTCTATTTTGTCCAGGACCTGCAACTTCTGGACAGGCGTCATCTTTATCTAAAATACTGTCGCCATCGGTATCTGGCCATGGACATCCTTTATTCTCTGCCGGGCCACTTTCTTCAGGACAGGCATCATCCTTGTCAAGTACGCTATCTCCATCGGTATCAGGCCATGGGCATCCGAAATTTTCTTCTGGACCAGCTTTGTCCGGACATTGATCTACTTTATCCATCACCCCATCACCATCTTTATCTTTGAGTTTAGCGTGATAAATTGGAACTTTTAACCCCGCATAGACATCCGCAGCTTTAGATTCATCCGAAACTAATAAGGAAATTATTGATCCAGAACCTACATAAAGAGGTCCAGCTCTAAATCCTAATCCGGCCTGAAAACCACTATACTGTACCAAACTTAAGGGAAGTTGGAATGTAAACCACTTGCGTTCAAATCTAGGAGTCAACGAATAGACATTCGTAATTCGATTGACGTTTTCTTTATTTCTAGAAGTAACAGCAAAATCGGTATTAAGATTCAAATAAAATAGCTGATTAATATTCCAATCAGCATTGAAATGTAATGCAGTCGGGAGTACAGATTTCACTACATCTGTCTCATCCGTGAGTGTATATAATTGATCTAGTTTGTCTTCAAAATCTTCGATATCTTCAAAGGTACTTTCATTAATTGTATTATTGACATCATAGGTTTTGGCCGTTCCACTTTTGAAGTTAATACTACCTATATCAGTTACTGAAAGCCCAAATTTCAACTTATATTTATTAGCGCTTGTATCCCAAGAAGTTTTCCCTTCTTTATTTTTTAGTTGATACTTTTTATAATCAGGACGCCATTCATATACAAATCCAAGATCTGCTCCAAAACCTTTGGCATCACTAATAATCTTTAAATTATCAATGTCATTACCAGAATCGCCATACGTAACTTCTCCCGTGGTTGTAATAGCACCAGCATTAACAACTTGTCCCGGAATGGTACTACCATCAGCATCGTAATCAATTGTAATGTTTCTACCTCTAGAATACGCATTTCCCAACCCTTGCAAATATTTCAGCGATATACCACCTTTCAAAAAATGTTCCTGGTTATCCATAAGGACAGTCGCGTAAGAAATACCGACTTCTGCCCATCCCGTGCCAGTGGCATAGACATCCCCTTCATCAATGACAAAGTCCTCATTTCCATCAAAACCATCTTCAATATTTTCAAAGGTCGTTCCATTAACTTCGTTAATACTATAAAAGACACGAGCCCTGGTAAATAAACCCACAGCGTGTTTTGGAGTTATATTAAACATAAAAGATGGCCCCATGACATCTAAATTTCCAAAACCATTATTATTGTCGGTAGGACTTCTATTGGCATCATCATCAAAATCTTCAAGACCATCGGTAAGATCACCAAGTCCAAATGAGGTATAGTCATTACCTGTCAAGATACTAGCTCCTGCCAGATTAATATCTACTTTGAAACGTGAATCCACAATATTTGCCGGGTTGTGAATGACACTATTGATACCACTATAATTGTCTGATAAATAACCTATATACGATTGAGCATATACTCCTGTGCTCAATAATAAAATAGTTAGTAATGTAATTTTTTTCATAAATACCTTCTTTAGTTTGTTAACTAAAGATAGGTAGATGGAAACTAAAAAAGAAAGAAAAATTAAGAATTATTATTCGTATTTGACAGATGGTTGCCCGGTCTCTAAGTAAGAAATCAGGTTTAGATAGGACTTTTCATTTCCAGAAATGAAAAATTTCAACAGCGACAGGTACTTTTCTGTATTTTTATACCCAATACCATAAGAAATCACTTTGGTCTTGGATACCTCTATTTTTTCAAAAACAATTACATTATATAAATTCT
Source organism: uncultured Flavobacteriaceae bacterium (assembly GCA_964650425.1). Classification (GTDB taxonomy): domain Bacteria; phylum Bacteroidota; class Bacteroidia; order Flavobacteriales; family Flavobacteriaceae; genus Aquimarina. Next base: position 5,841 of record CAZYRG010000074.1, on the reverse strand, counting down.
GAGCATCCTCCTTCATAAACTCTGGAAAATTCTCCGTCAATTCTGCTTGAAGTGTAAGCATCTTTTTGGGTACATAATTTTTTATGTGTAATCGTATTGTGCCCTCGTCCCCAATTTTGGCTTCTTTGTTGTAATTGGTCTGAATAAGACCTCCTATTCTAAAATCAATAGCAGCGACTGGCACGGCCCAGCTCTCCCATCCTTTTTTTGTGGTATAGGCATTCCAAACATTCTCAAGCGGTGTATTAATCTCAAAAGTTTGAATTAATACCATATTATCAACATGCGTAGAATCCACAACAGAAGTAACTCTGCTAATATCTTGAGCAAATTGTACTAATGGAAAAAGTACTATAATGAATAAGGTAAAGCATTTTTTCATTTTGTATCTATTTGATGACGACAAAATTAAACAATTTATAACAGAAAATTACAGCACAAAAAAGAGAAATCGCAAGTACCTATCATTTAAACAATAACTCCGGAAAAAACAATACCAATGCCACCACAAATAATTGAAGGATAATAAAAGGAATAATTCCTCTATAAATTTGAGCAGTTTGTACCTCGGGTGGAGCCACACCCTTTAAATAAAACAAGGCAAAACCAAAAGGCGGCGTCAGAAATGAGGTTTGCAGATTCAACGCTATCAATACCCCAATCCAAAGCATGTCCATCCCTAAGGCATTAAAAATAGGTGTGACTACAGGAACTATAATAAAAATAATTTCGATGAAATCAATAAAAAAGCCTGTCACAAAAATTACCAGCATCACTACCAATAAAAACAGCATTGGGGATAGCTTAGAAGACAAAATCAATTCTTGTAAATAGGCATCACCACCCAATGTGCGAAAAACTAGTGTAAAAGTCGTTGCTCCTAATAAGATAAAGAAAACCATTGAGGTCAGTTTGGCGGTTTCTTGACCAACTTCTTTTAGCACCTGGAATGAAAATTTCTGTTGCACTATTGTCAATACTATTGCTCCAAGAGCTCCAATAGCAGCAGCTTCTGTAGGAGATGCAATACCTGTAAAAATACTTCCTAAGACAATTACAATTAGTGCTAGTGGCAATACTAATGCTTTCAAGACCTTTAACATAAATCCCGCCCCTTTAAAGTCTGCAATTTCAGCAGCAGGAATAGCGGGTGCCGCATCCCGATCACTCCAAGCTCTGATCAGAATATATCCACAATAAAGTCCCACCAATAACAATCCAGGCAATAATGCACTACTGAATAAGGTCCCAACATCTACACTGGCTACTCCCCGCGAAGAACTATTGATGGTATCCGCCAATAAGATCAAGACTATGGAAGGCGGAATAATTTGCCCTAGCGTTCCTGAAGATGCGATAACACCCGTAGCCAGAGTCGTTTTATAACCCCGTTTGAGCATTGTTGGCAAACTAATTAGCCCCATGGTAACAACAGTAGCACCCACAATTCCTGTAGAAGCGGCTAACAAAGCTCCTACCAATACTACGGAGACTGCTAATCCCCCTCGAACACGACCAAAGAGCATTGCCATAGTTTCTAATAAGCTTTGAGCCAGACCAGACTTCTCTAACATGATTCCCATAAAAATAAACAAGGGTACGGCCATTAAGACATAGTTTTTGACAACGCCCATAATTCTTGATGGAAGTAAATAAAAAGTCCCCATGTCAAAATACTGCGGTGCAAAAATGGAAACTCCAAAGGCAAAAACTACCGCAATACCTCCAAGGGTGAAAGCTACTGGATAGCCTTTAAGTATTAAGACAAAAACGACAAGGAATAATATCAGTGCTAGTATCCCCATTAATTACTCGGTTTTAGTAGTAGTTGTAAGGATTTAAGCATATTGGTGATGCCTTGTAATCCTAAAAAACCAAAACCAATCGTAATACAAAACTTTAATATATATAATGCGGGTAAACCTCCAGTCTGTGGCGACCCTTCTCCAATCATCAGCGAAGCTAAACCGTAATACCAAGAGGATACAATAACGACATAACACCAAGGGATTAAAAAAAGAGCACCTCCTATAAGATTGATCCATGCTTGTTGTCGCTCCGTGCATTTAGCATAAAAAACATCCACGCGAACATGTTTATCAAAACGAAATGTATAACCTGAAGCGAGAAGGAATAACATCCCAAAAAAATAGATTTCTAACTCGACCATCCAGATGTAGGTAAATTGAAATACGTAACGCAATACAACATCGATACTGATGGCTAAGATCATCAAAACAGTAAGCCAACTAACTAGTTCTCCTACTCTTTCATTGCACTTTTCCAGAAAATCAATAATCGTATTCATAGGTGTACTATTACAACCAAAAGCGTTTAGAAAATCTCACTAACTTCATTTTTGAGATACTCTAGCGCGGTGTCCGTTGGAGAGGCATTATCTACAAGTTTAGTCAATATCACCTTTCTTAGGTCTTCTGCATTCGTTACCTCATCCGTATTTTTTGTTTTTCGAATCAAGGTAATAATGGTATTCTTTGCGGTACGAGTAATATTCCAACATTCATCAGAGACGTATATTTGCTGCGTAATATTGTGCTCATATTCCTGTTCTATTGTTTTAGAAATCAACTGTTCATAAGCATCTTTATCTTCAGAGAAGGGAGCTACTCGTAGTAATAAATTCCCTGGAGCAATACGTTCTAAAAATAACGCCAATCGCTCATATGCTTGTAAACGCAATGGCAGTGCTTGCTTTTGATTTTCTTTATGCAATAAAAATCGGCGACGACGTTCCTCGTTTTTGGTATGTAAATTAAAAAAGTAAAAAGCGATTCCGCCAACCAACAGTGCTGGTAATAATGCTAAGAGTAAATCTAAAATTCTTGAATCCATAGTAATCGTTCGTGTTTTTTAACAAACATAGTAATAATTATGAATTCTAAATTCATAATTCTGTATTAGAATCATATCCCCCCAAATAACTACAGGACTGCAAATCATCCATACAGTCAAAAGTCACTGGCACTTTATGATACCCATATGTACCAGCCAATGTACCAATCATACTTTTGTCTCCAGAATTAATATCGACATCGTCCATGGTAAATTGACAAGGATGCTCATAACCACAGGCATGGGTAATCTCTAAGAGTTCTTTTCTAAAGTTTTTAAAATAGGAATACAAACGATCTGATTTTAGTGGAATATCAACCCCTCGTTGTAACCATTTACTTTGCGTTGCAATGCCGCTAGGACAACGATTAGTATGACAAATCTGCGCTTGAATGCAGCCAATGCTCAGCATCGCTTCTCGAGCTACATTAATACAATCTGCACCCATCGCAAAAGCCATAGCTGCTTTAGCTGGAAAACCGAGTCTACCACTTGCTACAAAAACGATCTGCTGTGATAGTTCGTGTTTTTTAAAAATTTTATAGACATCACTAAATCCATACACCCAAGGTTGCGAAACATGGTCGGCAAAACTCGGTGGTGCCGCTCCAGTACCTCCTTCACCCCCATCGATGGTGATAAAATCAGGGCCACGATTCGTATCTTTCATGAGTTGAGCTAATTCTTCCCATTGATCTAACTTCCCAATAGCAGATTTAATCCCTACTGGTAGTCCCGTAGCATCTGCAATTGCTTCTATAAAATCGACTAATTCCGGGATGGTGTTAAAAGCAGTATGTGAAGAAGGGGAAAGTACATCTTTGCCCACTTCGACCCCTCTAATCTCAGCAATTTGAGGGGTAATTTTTACTCCAGGAAGCACACCTCCTTTACCAGGTTTGGCACCTTGTGAAAGCTTAACTTCTATTGCTTTAATACATGGATTTTTTGAAGTCAACTCCACCATCTTTTCCATAGAAAAATTCCCATCTGCTCCACGTACTCCAAAGTATCCCGTTCCGAAATGAAATACCACATCCGATCCTTTGCTATGATAGGGAGAGAGACCACCTTCTCCAGTATTGTGATAAGCTCCGGCTTTTTTTGCTCCAATATTCAAGGATTCCACTGCTTTCGCCGAAAGGGAACCAAAACTCATTGCCGAAATATTAATAATTGATCCAGGGCGATAGGGTTTTTTACGTCCTCGATGTAAGCCCATAACTTTAGCACAGGGAACAAAAGCTTTATCCGTTTTGTTAGGATGGTCTTTTGCAATTTTATATGGAATCATGGCATTATTGATAAAGATATAATGTGACGCATTAATATCGCGATCGGTACCAAAACCTTCGTAATTATTTTCGCTTTTGGCAGAAGCATAGATCCATCCACGCTCAATACGATTAAAAGGAAGTTCCTCGCGATTATTAGCCACTAAATACTGACGTAATTCTGGTCCAATACTCTCTAACCAATACCGAAAATGTCCAACAATGGGAAAATTACGCGTGATGGTATGACTTGGATTGAAAAAAACATCTCGGATTGCTACTAGTACTAAAATGATGAGTATCCATACCCACCAGCTGATATTAAGTATAAAATCTAAAACTCCGTTCATTCGTATTTTATTGATTATTGTTATTGCGATTCTTCAAAGTAGAAAAGTCATCTTTTTAAGTTCTCCTTAAATTTCAATCCATAAACTAGTGTCCCAAATAATCGATGGCTAATTGACTCATTACTTTTACTCCCAAAAGCATCCCACTTTCATCAATATAAAAATCAGGCGTATGATGCGGAGCAGCTTGTGTTGAACCTAAAGGTTTGCCACCCAAAAAAAAGTAAAAGCCAGGAACCTCTTTCTGGAAAAAGCTAAAATCTTCAGCTCCGGTAATTGCTTTTCCTAATATTACGTTTGTTTTTCCAGCCGCTTGTTCTAATGTAGGCACCATTTGCGCTGTCAATTTTGGATCATTATAGGTAATTGGAAGTCCAGAAGCAATTTCAATAGTAGCCTCTCCACCAAATGCATTTGCAATAGCTGGAACCATTTCTTGCATTCGCTTATTAATTTTTTTCTGCATGTCATAATTCAAAGTACGAATCGTACCGATCAGTGTAGCAGTTTCTGAAATGATATTACTACGTACTCCACCTGTAATTTTACCCACTGTAATCACTGCGGCTTCTTCTGTAAGAGGGGATTCTCTACTTATAATCGTTTGTAGACCATTAATAATTTGGGCAGATATTACAATAGGATCTACCCCAGTCCATGGTGTAGAACCGTGTGTTTGTTTTCCCTTTACATGTATTTCAAAACGTTGTGATGCTGCCATAACACCACCAGGTTTATAGACAATCGTATTCACAGGTGTATCACTTGCAATATGCAATCCAAAAATAGCATCCACGTCTGGGTTTTTGAGCACTCCTTCTTTGACCATCAAAGGTGCACCACCTTCTTCACCTGGAGGAGGACCTTCTTCTGCAGGTTGAAAGATGAATTTTACATTTCCTTTTAATTGATCTTTATGTTTAGTAAGAGTCTCTGCAACGCCCATCATAATAGCAGTATGTACATCATGACCACAAGCATGACTTACGCCCACATCCATTCCCAAATAACTTGTTCTTACTACAGACTTAAATGGAATTTCTGTACGCTCTGTAACAGGCAGTGCGTCAATGTCCGCACGTAATGCAACAGTTTTTCCTGCTTTACCTCCTTTAAGTAATGCAACGACTCCTGTTTTGGCAACATTCTCTGTTACCTCTAGTCCTAAATCTTTGAGATGTTTAGCGATTTTTTTTGCGGTTTCAAACTCGCGATTCGACAACTCAGGATTTTGATGAAAATCTCTACGCCACTCGATCACTTTTTTTTCTAAGGACTCGGCAGTTTTGGTGATTTTGGAGTCAATATTTTGTGCAGTAAGGGAGTATGTACTCCTAATTACTACAAGTAGTATAATTAAGATT
>CAZYRG010000073.1:12813-14010 GCA_964650425.1 uncultured Flavobacteriaceae bacterium | reverse complement strand
ACACTTCTATTTTGTGTTTCTAATTCGCGTAGCGTATCGATATTAGTTAATTTAAAACGTTCCAAAATTTCTTTTTCCGTAATAGAGAGTGATTTAACCATTTCTAGAAACATATCACACATATGTTTATAAAAAGCTTTACGGATACGGGTAATCTCTTTAGGTGATTTCTTGGGAAATGCTAACTCAAGATTGGATGTTACTGTTTTGCGACGATATCCAATAATGTAATAAGTGAGTAGATAAACAAGATCAGAAAAGAGGTAAAATAGCTTCCATGGTAACTTGGAAATACCCCATATAATTGGATAAACTAAACGATATACAAGTAACTGCATTCATCAAAAATTTGACGACAAATATAGCGTATAAATCGTACATATGGTATCTTTGGCGCAAATGGAGTATAATTCCAATAAAATTTTTGACCACCTATGCAAAATTTCGATATAGTAACACTTGTAATCATTGGTGCTAATGTACTGATATCGCTCAAAGGGTTTAGTGACCGAATATTCAAGGAGCGTTATTTATTTCATATCGGCAGTATTCGATCTGGAGAACAAATACGGATGGTTTCCTCCGGTTTTTTGCATGCAGATATGGGGCATTTATTTTTTAATATGCTAACACTATTTTTCTTTGCTCCAGTGGTAGTAGATTATATGGGAAATCTCAATTTTTTTATTATCTATTTTGGGAGTTTGATTGTTGGGAGTTTATTGTCGTTTTATTTTCATAAAGATGAATATAGTTATAGAGCATTAGGTGCTAGCGGTGCAGTGTCAGGAGTTTTGTATGCTGCTATTTTGTTGAAGCCAGAGATGGATCTAAATTTTATTATTCTTCCAATGATAGATATTCCCGCTTATGTATTTGGTATAGGGTATTTGTTGTATTCGATTTATGGGATGAAAAACCGTTTAGGTAATATAGGACACGACGCTCACTTTGGAGGCGCCGTAGGTGGATATGTGATCACCTTAATATTAGCACCCTGGGTTTTTGAAAAAAGTCTGCTGATGGTAGGCTTATTAGCCATTCCAATCATTTTGTTGCTGATTCTACGCTGGAAAGGGAAGTTAAATTAGAAAAAGAAAAATACAGAAAAGTAGTAGTTAATATATTTCAATTTTTGACCTTTCTCTATTCTCTATTCTCTATTCTCTATTCTCTATCAAAAATCCCCAATACTCA
>CAZYRG010000073.1:10514-12713 GCA_964650425.1 uncultured Flavobacteriaceae bacterium | reverse complement strand
TTCTCTATTCTCTATTCTCTATTCTCTATTCTCTATCAAAAATCCCCAATACTCACTTCTTTATAACCAAACAAGCCTTTTTCTTTAATGATCTCTGCTACACCTTCTGGTAACATTTGTTCCCATCCACTTTCGCGATCATTGATTTTTTGTAGTACTTCTCTAGAGAAAATATCCATAATATTGGCATCGTAATTGTTGATATCCAATAATTTTCCATTATGCTTAAAGAACTTGTAGAGTTCCTTCATTCTCGGGTGCACTTTTAGATTTTCGCTGGTCGTAATTTCTCCAGTATTATGATCTTTTAATGGATATAAGTAGACTTTCAAATCTTTGAAAAAGAGTTTTCCAAAAGCTTCCAAAATACCACCACTCAAGTGACGATAATATTTTTCATCAAAAATATCAATAAGATTATTGACACCCATGGCCAATGCCATACGTTCTTTACTATAATTAGAGAAGTATTCAACAACGCGATAATACTCCTGAAAATTAGAGATCATTACCGTTTGTCCAAGTGAACAAAGTAGACGTGCTCTTGCCATAAAATCTTCTTCATCTATGGCACCTTCTGCGCGAAGGTTGGAGAGGGTAATTTCAAAAATCACCTCTGTTTTATCTGGATTTACCTTTTTTTCTTGGATAAACATCTCCAATGCTTTTTTGTAGATATCCATATTGACCTTTGTTACCGGTCGGAAACTACCACGGAGCGCCATGATATTTTTTTTGTATAAAATACGGGCTGGTAATACATTATTTCCATCTGGACCAAACATGACAGCCTCTGTCATACCATTTTTGACTAGTTGTAAACTCATCAAACGATTATCTACTTTGGTAAAACGAGGTCCCGAAAAATTAATCGTATCAATTTCGATTTGATCCTTATCCAAATGATCGTATAAATAACGAAGTAATCTTTTCGGATTATCGTATTTGTAATACGCACCATATATAAGATTCACACCAAGTGTTCCTAGAGTCATCTGCTGATGTTTTGCATCATTTTCATGAAAACGAACATGCAAAATAATTTCATTATAATCCTCATTAGGAGTCGTCTGAAATCGAATACCTACCCATCCATGCCCTTTGTATTTTTTGGCAAAATCTATGGTTGCTACCGTATTTGCGTAGCTAAAAAAAAGTTTGTTAGGTTGTTTTTCTCTAGAGATACGTTGTTCCATGAGATTCATCTCATGAAAAAGCATTTTTTTGAGTCGCGCTTCGGTTACATACCGGCGATCGTCTTCTATTCCATAGATCGCATCACTAAAATCTTTGTCATAGGCACTCATTGCTTTGGCAATGGTACCTGATGCACCACCTGCTCGGAAAAAGTTACGTACCGTTTCTTGTCCAGCACCGATCTCGGCAAAAGTGCCATAGATATTTTCATTGAGATTGATTCGAAGGGCTTTACTTTTGATAGAGGGGACAGATTCAAACTCTTTATCTCCCATAATAGTTATAGGCATAGCGTAGGTGTTAATTTTAAAGTAAAGATACCATACCTTTTTGAATATGAAAAGCGATCAGCTGTATTTATGAGTATCTTAATAAAGCTTGTTCATGATAAGAGATTATTTGTCATAACTCAAAAAATAAATACTATTTTTACAGCAAGTCACAAAACACTATGGAAGTAACTTTTTTGGGAACGGGGACCTCGCAAGGCATTCCAATCATTGGGAGTGACCACCCAGTATGCTTTAGTACAGACCCTAGAGACACACGTCTTCGGGTTGCTGTGTTAGTGGAGTGGCAGGAGTATACGTATGTTATTGATTGTGGACCTGATTTTAGACAGCAAATGCTTACAAATAAGGTGACTAGAATTGATGGAATTCTCTTTACGCACGAGCATGCAGATCATGTAATGGGCTTGGATGATATTCGACCTTTTTTCTTTCGACAAGGGGATATACCTATTTACGGACATGCCAGAGTGTTAACGGCACTTCAAAAAAAGTTTGACTATATTTTTGCTTCAGAAAATAAGTATCCTGGTGCTCCTAGTGTGATTGCTAATCCTATTGAAAAAGACACGGAATTATTATTAGGAAATTTAGAGGTAGTACCAATAAATGCCTTACATAATAGGTTACAGGTTTTTGGGTTTCGCTTCGGAGATTTTGTGTATTTAACTGATGTCAAAACGGTAAGTGATGCAGAACGAGAGAAATTAAA
>CAZYRG010000073.1:2852-10414 GCA_964650425.1 uncultured Flavobacteriaceae bacterium | reverse complement strand
TTGTGTATTTAACTGATGTCAAAACGGTAAGTGATGCAGAACGAGAGAAATTAAAAAACGTAACGGTGTTGGTTGTAAATGCTTTAAGAATCGAGCCGCATCATTCGCATTTTAATCTAGAAGAAGCTTTAGAGTTCATAACAGAAATAGCACCGGACCGTGCTTATTTGACACATATTAGTCATATGCTAGGATTTCATGAAGAAGTATCGAAGACCTTGCCTGATAATGTGTTTTTGGCCTATGATACTCTTAAAATCACTATTTAAAAAACGATAAATATTAATTATAAAACATTCATTACTAAATTTTTAGTTATACATCGGGCAATGTTTGAATGAATGTACATTGGTCTTCTAAAACACGATTAAAAACAAATGAAATCTCGGATTTTTCTATACCTATTTATTTTTGCTGTATTGTTTATTTTGTTTCAGTATATGAATCAAAAAAAGATTTTCGAAAGCAATGAAAAACGTATTGAGTCATTACAATTAGCGAATGCCAAAAAAGATAGTTTAGTGGCAAAAAATGCTAGAACAATAGATTCGTTACATCAAGTCAATGCAGATTTTTTTGATATTCAGAATGATGAGTATGCGCTCATGTATTTGGAAGATCAAGGTTACGATGCCATACAATTGTCTAGGTTGATAGAAGATCAGTTGATTGACCAAAACAAAGTAGGCGCAGATAACCCCATTATTCCTTATAGTGGGATGGAAGGGCATATGCGAATCAATAAGGTGCGTGTCATTAATCACAAATGGATACTAGCAGATTTTACCGATGGCACGTATTGGGGAGAACTCCTTGTCGTTTATGAGGTGAACAAAGACAACACCATAGATTTTGAAGTAAAAGAATCGTTTTTGTATCCAAAGCAGGAGTAATGTTAGTTATGAGTTAGGAGTTATGAGTTTAGAGTTTCTCATAACTCCTAACTCCTAACTCTGAACTAAAAAAATGGGTATCATCATCAACCAATCGATCAAAAATACGATCACCACCTATTTTGGGTTTGTGATAGGTGGTTTGAACACCCTATTTTTATACACGAATTTCTTAGAAAAAGAATATTACGGATTAGTTTCTTACTTACTTACAGCTTCTAACTTGGTATGGCCACTGATGGCTTTTGGAATGCATAATACCTTGATTAAGTTTTTCTCCTTCTATACTGATGCTAATCAACGGGATCGTTTTATGTGGTTTGTCTTAATACTGCCAGTTTTTACCGCAGCGATCTTGAGCATCTTAGGTTATTTCTCTTACGATTATATCCTACACTATTTTGAAGGCGAAAATACGATTGTACAACCCTATGCATGGACCATTTTTGTTATTGCACTGGCAATGGCATATTTTGAGATTTTTTTCGCTTGGGCCAAAGTACAATTGAAGAGTGTGTTTGGTAATTTTATGAAAGAAGTCTTTCATCGTTTCTCGGTGTCACTTTTATTATTAAGTGTGTATTTTGGTATCCTTGATGTGAATCACTTTATCTATGCCGTGGTTTTGGTGTATATGATCCGATTAGTAATTATGAAGTTGTATGCTTTTCGATTGCACTTCCCAAAAATGCACTGGTCATTACCAGAAAATTATAAAGAAGTATTGCTGTACAGCACATTGATTCTCATTGCTGGATCTATTGCGATTATGATGATTGATCTGGATAAATTTATGATCGAGCAGTACCTACCAATTGGTGACGTAGCAGTCTATGGTATGTGCGCTTATATTGCGAGCGTAATCGTAGTGCCTTCACGTGCGATGCATCAGATTACCTATCCGCTAACAGCCAAATTACTGAATGAGAAGAACTATGAAGAACTCAATGTTTTATATAAGCAGTCTTCCTTAAACTTGTTGGTTATAAGTGGTTTGATGTTTTTACTGATCATCTGTAATGTCAGAGCGCTTTATGAATTGGTGCCAGATAATTATCAACTATTCATGTTGGTCATTATATTGATTGGAGGGGCTAAGCTTTACGAAAATCTATTGGGGAATAATAATGCAATACTTTTTAGTTCTAAATATTATAAAAGTGTATTAGTACTTGGAGTATTGCTGGCGATTAGTGCTATTGGGCTCAATATGCTATTGATTCCAAAATATGGACTCAATGGGGCAGCACTGGCTACTTTTATTGCCGTTAGCAGTTATAATACCTTGAAAATATATTATGTACAGCGAAAATTTGGGATGACACCACTTTCTATTAATACCCTAAAAACAATAATGCTTCTGCTCGTTTTTACAGCTGGTTTTTATTTCTGGGATTTTCCTTTTCATCCTATCCTCAATATTGGATGTAAAAGTTTATTGCTAGGACTGGCCTACGCTTTTATCATTTACTATCTGAAATTGTCGGATGATATAAATACGCTATTAGAAAAAACAGGAAGGTATCTAAAGAAGTTTGTTTAGTAGAAGAAAAAAGCCATCAAAATCTATATTTCAATGGCTTTTCTTATAATGGTATTTTATAATTAAATCAAACCAATATTCTCACTCAGCGTATTGATAAATTTCTGGATAGGGCCTTTGATCATCATCCCAACCATGGCATTGAATTTACCTTCAAAATGCAGTTGTGTTTCAGAAGTGCCATCACCACAATCACTGATATTTGCAGTAAGGGTAAACGGTAATTTTTCGCTAGCTGCACCAAGTACAACGTTAGTAGGAGCAGTGCTTTCTTTTTGTTTTAGTACAATTTCTGGCATTCCCTTTAGTTGAAAAAGGAATTTCTCATCACTGAGTTTTTCGAACTTCTCTTTACTATCAGGCATGATTTGTTCAAAATTTTCGACATTCATCAAGAAATCGAATACTTCTTGTGGGCTTTTTTGTACGGAAACCTTTGGGCTTTCTAAATTCATGTAGTTAGGTATATATGGTTGAGTTCAATAGTTATCGTTTGTTATTTAGGTTCCCAATTGGCGGGATCTAATCTCCAACTTTGTAACGTAAGTTTTTCTTGTTCTGTAATATAACTGGTGTCATTTGCTTGTTGTAGTAATTGTTCATAATCACTCAATGTATGCAAAGCAGTGCCAGCTTTTTCAAAATTCTGATCTGCCACTGCAAAACCATAATTAAAAATAGCCACCATTCCTTTGACAACAGCACCAGATTCTTGTAACGCTTTTGTCGCGTTCAAACTACTTTTTCCCGTACTTATGAGGTCTTCTACAACCACCACTGTTTTTCCATTGGGATCCAATCCTTCTATCTGATTTTGGCGACCGTGTTTTTTAGGTTCTGGGCGCACATAGATAAAGGGTAAGTTCATGTATTCTGCTACTAGCATACCAATGCCGATCGCTCCAGTAGCAACGCCAGCAATCACATCGGGATTTCCATATTCTTGCTCGATAAATTTAGATAGATGTTCTCTCAGGTAATTTCGGATTACAGGATAGGAGAGTGTAATTCTATTGTCACAATAGATAGGCGATTTCCATCCAGAAGCCCAAGTAAAAGGATCTTGAGGCTGCAATTTTATCGCATTTATTTGTAATAATAGCTCGGCAGTTTTTTTTGCTGTATCTTTATCAAAAATCATGATGTAAATGTATAAAGTTTTTTTGAATAATACCCCTATTATTCTCTCTACGAATGCAACTTTTAAGGAAGGTTATACTTCTATACCAATCAAAAAGGCCAGGATCCATAAAATCATTGAAGGAATTCTTGATGGCTCCATGACCAAAATACATTTGTATCACGGGAATGAGGATAAATTATTGAAGCATTTACAAAAAAAACTACCGGTAGTTATTGCAGGTGGAGGAAAAGTCTTTAATAAGTTGCATGAAATACTTTTTATACATCGCAATGGCAAATGGGATTTGCCTAAAGGAAAAATTGAAAAAGGAGAACCCATCGAACTTTGTGCTATTAGGGAAGTAGAGGAGGAGACTGGTGTTACAGGATTAGAAATCACCAATTTTTTACAAAAAACCTATCATATTTTTAAACGTAATGGTGACTATAAATTGAAGATTACCTATTGGTTCGAAATGGTTACTTCCTATGACGGTCCTTTGGTCGCCCAAACCGAAGAAGATATCACCAAAGTAAAGTGGAAATCCTATAAAAAAGCACAAAAGGCATTGCAAAATTCTTATGCGAATATACAGATGTTGTTTTCTAAGGATTACATAGCATGATACTTTAGTCCAATAGGCGATACACAGGATATCTCAAATGGGCTTTTTCGTAATTTGGTGATTTTTTATGTAACCAATCTAATTGCTTATAGGAGTTTTTGGCAAAAGCAGTATCTTTTTTCATTTCAGTAAATTCCTTTGCAAGCGCAGTATTCTCTGATAGTAATTCTTGAGCTTTATCTTCCCATACATAGGCAGAAAAACCTTCTTTTTGTTGTAAAATGGCATCAAAAAAATTCCAATTAAAAAAAGAATCTACTGCCTCTGGCTCTAGAGTTTCTAGTAAATATCGAAATCCTTTTTGATCCGTATGAACGAGGTAATCACCTTTGGAAAAAGTAACAGTTTCTTTTGAGGTTTTTAGTTGTGTGTCATAATGCAGATAATGCCCTTCATAAGGAGCAGTTCTGGTATTGTAGTCATTAATATGATATACTTCTACTGCAATCGTAGTGTCTTTTTCAAGGATTTTAAATTTAATATCATTTAACTCTAGTAATTCCATAATAGTCCACCAACCTTGTGGAATGATGTAGGCTTTTGGAACAGTAACGGTAGCTGCAGTCTTAAAATAATTGTAATACGTCACTTCTTTTTTGTAGGGTTGATCTTGAAAGTATTTCAAACGTTTCCCACCAGTAAATTGACTCATGGGATGCTTTGCCTCATAGCCTTTGAATTGTATTTTTGTATGTTGTGTACTATCTACCTCCCAACGCACGGGATAAGATGTAGCTTTAGCGTATGCTTCAAATGCCTGATTTTTTAATTCCCGCATTTTGACCCCTTCTTTCTCTGTGATAGCTAACAATGATGCTAAGATTTCATAAGTGCCAAGAACGCGTTGTTTATAAGGTTTTAGCATATGTGTTTCGATCATCAAACCCAAGGTATTCCATAAGGAGGTATAACCTGTAGAGTATCTTGGACTATCCATAAATTGTGTCCATCCTTTGTCAGGAGTAGTTCCCCAGACATTTACATACGGGGTGATATCCCATTTTTTGGCGGCTAAATCCTTTTCTAATTCAGGTTGCAGTGTGGTATTGAGATAATTGCCCAAAGCGCCTCCCAGTTTGTTGTGTTGCGTAAAAAGATGCGTAAGCGTATATTGATAATCTGCTCCATTACTGGTATGTGTATCTATAAATAGATCTGGTTGTATTAAATGAAAGAGTTGTGCAAAGGATTGTGCATTCTTTGTGTCATTTTTAATAAAATCTCGGTTCAGGTCATAGTTACGCGAATTTCCTCTGAAGCCATAGTTTTTCGGACCATTTTGATTGGTTCTTGTAGTGGAATTTCTGTTGAGCGCTCCGCCAATATTGTACACAGGAATAGCAACAATAATGGTGTTTTTTGGAGCAGTTATGGTTCCTTTTGCCAAATCTCTAAATAGTAGTAAGGTTGCATCAATACCATCACTCTCTCCTGGATGGATGCCATTATTAATGAGTATAATGCGTTTATTCTTTCTAATAGATTCAAAATCAGTATTATTTTTTGCTCCAAATACTGCGTAGTGCAGAGGATTGCCGCTATCAGTAGTTCCTATTTCATGGAGCGTTACTGTACCAAAAGCACTAGCCAAACTCTTGTAAAAACTAATAACCTCCGAATAGGTCGGTGTTTCCGTACCTTGACTTTCTTCGAATACGGTGATATAGCGATCTTTTTGCGTGTCTTTTTGCCCTTTTATCTGGCATATGGCAGTTAAAAAAATGATAAGAAGTACGTTATTTTTTTTCAATGATGTAAGCATGGGCAAAAGATACAAGCCTTGTAGTTTGTACAGTAGAATATTAACACTACTTTTGCACTTTCTTAAAAAAAGAAGGATTATGACCGAGTTTATTCGCAAACGATTACCAAATGCCAAAAATGACATTTTATCAGGACTTACTGTTGCTTTGGCCTTAGTGCCAGAAGCAGTAGCTTTTGCTTTTGTAGCAGGCGTTGATCCTTTGGTAGGATTGTATGCTGCTTTTATGATCGGTTTGATCACCTCTGTTTTTGGCGGAAGACCAGGAATGATCTCTGGAGCCACTGGTGCACTAGCGGTAGTAATGGTTAGTTTAGTTTCAGAAGGAAATGCCATGGGTGCCGAAGGAGAGCAATTGGGATTGTATTACCTGTTTGTTACCGTAATCCTCATGGGAATCATACAAATGTTGGCAGGTGTTTTTAAATTAGGAAAGTTCGTCCGTTTGATCCCGCATCCCGTAATGATGGGCTTTGTTAATGGATTGGCGATTGTGATTTTTCTTTCGCAGTTAGGGATGTTCAAAGAAACGGTAGGAGGAGAGAAGGTGTTTATGCAAGGAACAAACCTATTTTTGATGATAGGATTAGTGGCATTAACCATGCTTATCATGTGGGGGTTACCAAAAATAAAAGCAGCGTCCAAGTTACCAGAAGCTTTGATCGCGATTCTTGTGGTATCTGCCATTGTCATTTTGGGTAAACTAGATGTGGCTACCGTAGGTTCTTTTATAAGAGATGGAGGGGGAGAAGGTCTTAAAGGTGGTTTGCCACAATTTCAATTTGCCATTTTTGAAAAAATTCCATTTACCTTGGAAACCTTTAAGTTTATTGGACCCTATGCCTTGATTCTTGCCGCTATTGGTTTGATTGAATCCTTAATGACACTCAATCTTATCGATGAACTGACCGAAACTCGTGGTAATTCTAATAGAGAATGTATGGCGCAAGGTGGTGCTAATATTATCACAGGACTTTTTGGGGGAATGGGGGGTTGTGCGATGATCGGACAATCCATCATCAATATCAAAGGTGGTGGTCGTGGTCGCTTGTCTGGAATTGTAGCAGCAGTAACCTTACTGATATTTATTCTTTTTGCTTCTGGATTGATCGAGAGAGTCCCTATTGGAGCACTCGTTGGAGTCATGTTTATGGTCGTGATTGGGACTTTTGCTTGGTCGAGTTTTAGAATCTTAAACAAAATACCATTGAGTGATGCGATTGTTCTCATAGCAGTGTCTTCGCTGACTGTAGTGTTTGATTTAGCAATAGCGGTAATCGCTGGAGTAATTATCTCTGCATTGGTATTTTCTTGGGAAAATGCCAAGAAAATCCGCGCAAGAAAGCATGTCAAAGAAGATGGAACGAAGGTGTACGAAATCTGGGGGCCGTTATTCTTCGGAAGTATCCAGGCTTTTAATGGAAAGTTTGATGTAGCTAATGATCCTGAAGTTGTAGAGATTGATTTTATTGAATCTCGTGTGAGTGATCACTCAGCTTTGGAAGCGATTTTTACGTTGGTAGGCAAATATGAAGAAGCTGGGAAAACAGTTCGTATCAAACATCTTAGTGAAGAATGTCAGGCACTGATGATCAAAGCCTCTCCAAAATTAGCCA
>CAZYRG010000073.1:0-2752 GCA_964650425.1 uncultured Flavobacteriaceae bacterium | reverse complement strand
CATCTTAGTGAAGAATGTCAGGCACTGATGATCAAAGCCTCTCCAAAATTAGCCAATGTGATTGAGCATAATATTGATGATCCGAGATATCATGTCATGGCGGAGGCGTTTAAGTAACATTGCTTTTTAGTATTGCTATTATAAAACCACTTGAATTATAAAAAATAAGCTACAACTGATAGTATAAATATTCTATACTATCATCTATAGCTTGAAACGCCAGTTGAACAAAGTACTGTTCCAAAAATATATATATATTTAGCTAGTAGTTTGCTAAATAGGTGCAAGGAGCTAAAATTCTAATCTATTGTTTATCCATACATATCAATGTTTTTCAATTTATTTAACCATAGCTATAAAATTACCGTTTCCTTAGCTATTTTTTTTTTGATAGTTTCATTGATAACCAGAATTGGTCTGTTTTGGTTGGTAATTGATCAAATTGATATTGGATTTCTAGAGTTGATCAGAATATTTGGGATGGGATTCGTTTTTGACCTTGGTAGTTTACTCATACTTATTTGTCCGTTAGTAGTACTTATTTCTTGCTGGCCTAATTCATGGCGGTATCCCAAAGTGTATGCAATACTTCAAATCATCTATTCATTAGTCTTTGTTTTTATTACACTGCTCGTAGCGATTATAGAATTTGTTTTTTGGGATGAATTTAATTCCAGATTTGATTTTCATTCTGTAGATTATTTAGAATATCCCTATGAAGTTGTTAACTATTTTAATGAATATTATTCATTGTTTATCTATATACTTGCTGTTTTTATTTTGGTAGTTATTGTCCTTTTAATTGTAAAAAGGATAGGAATTATGAAAATGATTGATCCGCCTAATACTACAAGTAAGGGACGTATGCTATTATTGGGATCTTGGTTTATCATTTCCCTTTTTTATCTGTTCGTCATTAATAATACTATGGCAGAAACCTCTTGGAACCGATATAATAACGAACTTACCAAGGCAGGTATTTATGCTTTCTTTTCTCATTTTTACTTTACCGAAGTACCTTTTGAAGAGGAATATATGACTATTAACTCTACAGATGCATTGGCACATATAGAGGACATTTATAGAAAACCAGATATCATAATTGACCAAGAGACAAATGCACTTTATCAATCGAATGAAAATGATAAAAGACCCAATGTTATCTTGATATGTATGGAAAGCCTTAGTGCTGACTATATGAGTATTTTTGGAAATCCTAAAAAATTAACTCCGACCCTAGATTCATTGGCGGATAATGGCGTTTTTTTTACGAATATGTTTGCCACAGGAACAAGAACAATTCGTGGTTTGGAAGCTATCACCTTATCAAAACCTCCTACACCATATAGAAGTATGCTAAAACGGACATTAAAACCGAACTTAGGTTCTATAAATACAGCATTTCAGGAAAGAGGGTATAGTTCTCACTTTTTTTGTGGAGGGGATGCCTATTTTGACGAAATGGAAAGTTTTTTTAGCAAAATCGGTTTTACTATTGTACATCGGGATCGAGGTTTTGGAAAAAAACGCGATCAACATACTAAAACCATAAATTTTGGCGCTGATGAAATTACTTTCGAAAATTCTTGGGGCGTCAGTGATGAGGATGTTTATCGTAAAGTACTCAAAGAGTCAGATCGTCAATTCCATAAGGGTAGTTCTTTTTTCAATTTTATACTTTCTAATTCCAACCACAAGCCGTATACTTATCCGGAGGGTAAGATCGACCTAAGTCCTAATGGGACCAGATTGGGAGCAGTTGCCTATTCAGATTATGCATTACATCAATTTATGAAGACAGCTCGTACAAAACCGTGGTATGCTAATACTATTTTTATCTTTATTTCAGATCATTGTGCTGTTAATGGGAACCAATGGGCTATGGATGTCCAGAATTATCACATTCCAGCTATAATTTACAATCATCCTAATCTAAAACCAGAACGGATAGACAAGTTGTGTTCTCAAATTGATATTATGCCTACTTTATTTGGTAGTTTACATTGGAAATATGACAAATTTTATTTTGGAAAGGATATATTTAAAATGGAGGAAGATGAGGAAAGGGCTTTTATAGGATCTTATAGAAAATTAGGGTTAATGAAAGAAAAAAAAGTACTTCTACTGGATCAAGAAAAGCAAAGTAATCTTTATCAATGGAATCCTAAGGATAATGGATTGACCAAAATTACATTAGACACCTTGCTATTGAAAGAAACGATTTCGTACTACCAGCTAGCAGATAGTTTATTTATTAGTCATTAATTATACTATTAATATGATCTTTAGTTCCTCATCGGTTGTAGCAGTCTTAACCAGAAAAAGATAAAAAATGAAGAATACTTACAAGGCGTGTTGGACAAAATGGATTATCTAGATCCCCTTGGAGTGACAGTCATCTATTTCCTACCGCTAAACGATGCTCCATCTTTACATAAATATGATGAAAGGAATTGGCGACATATTGATCGCAATTTTGGACCCGATCCACAAAAAGACAAGGCTACGATAGCAGCAGAAACTCCTGATGATTTTACGACTTGGCAATGGACTACAGCGGATCAACTTTTTGCTGTCGAAATTCCGCCACGAACTGCTGTTGTGTTGAAAGGTATAGGGAAATAAAGTTCAACAGTTATTTCTTTATACAAAAATTGCTTTGCTTTAACCCGCATTGGAAATTAGAAAATCTATTACGTTTAACCCGCTTTATGCATTAGAACTTCGTAATGAAGCTTGAAGATGCAATAAA
>CAZYRG010000072.1:11752-14160 GCA_964650425.1 uncultured Flavobacteriaceae bacterium | reverse complement strand
TTTAAGCCCATATAATCAAAAACCCCAGATGTATAACACATCTAGGGTTTTTAAAATATTTGGGGCTAACTAAAAGAATACTAAAATTTTTGTCACAATTATTCAATAACGAATTTGTGACTTTTTTGTTCAAGATCCGAAACAATTTTATAGAAATACACACCCCGTCCAAGACTAAATTCTGCTGGATTAATCGATAATTCTAACAACTCTCCTGCTTTGGTGTTTCCGGTATACACATCCGAAATTTTTCGCCCTTGCATATCGAAAAGTGAGATGCTCAGTGCACTAGCCGTTTCTGAATTTATAGCTAACGTACCAATCTCAGATATCCGCTGCGGGTTTGGATAACTACTTATAGTAGGCAAGGCCGATGGATTTTCAAAATGGTTCAACTTATTCATAAAAGCTACCAAAGGATCAGCACCTTTACTAGCTATATTGGTTCCCGTGCTAAGTGCATAAGCAGTATTGATATCGGTTTCATCCAGACCTTCAAACAACTCCGTATCGGTATATACATCTTTTACAAAAGTTACTGCTATGTTTTCCTCATCTCCAAACGCATCTCCTTCTACTACACCTGCTCTATTTCCAATATATTCACCCCCTTGATCCATCGTACTTATAATCTCATTACTATTATCAGCGTGCCAGTTACCTAAAAAGTGTCCTGCTTCATGCGCAGCGATATCACCAACAACCTCTGCCACCAAATCAATTTTTTTTACCCCTTCTGCCAAAGGAATTTTATTAATAGTACTATCGGGCGATTCTGGTTCTTCACTTAATATATCTAGTAAAACGAAACCATTATCGGATAAATCAAAATTTCCTACATCAATTGAAGAAGCCAATCCTATTGTTCTAGTAAAAAGAATTTCATCAACAGTACCTCCAATAATGATTCTGGAATAGGGTATCCCCGAATTATCAAGGAAATTACGAATAAAATCTCTTCTTCTTGGACTTGCATTATCACTTATGATTGTCAGGTTCTGATTACCTCCAGTAATCGAAGAAACTGAATTCAGTTTTTCTTCAATAATACGAGTAATTTTACGACTCAAGTTTCTTGTTTGACTTTCTTCTAAACCCCAATTGGTCATAAATGATGAAAGTGGTGATAAATTGACTATAAAATCATCTTCATTTTCAATCTCAAAAAACTCATCAATCCCTAATTCAGTTCCTGCATAATTCAAAAATATGATTTGTTGAGGAAACCCTTCACTTCGTTCTTCTAATCCAGGCCTAGAAACACCACCATTTATGTTATATCCTCCAAAACCATCAGAGACTTTAAAAAAGTACGTGCCAGTTTTTGGAATAACATAGTGAAATCCATAACTCCCCGCTGTTGGTAATGGGTTATTATTATCAGCTATTGGAAATATACCATAGCCATCCGTCTTTATAAAAGACTCTTCATCTGCACTCTCAAGACTTACAGAATTTGAAATACCCTCAAAACTAAAACCGGCTACCCCGAATACGTCTCCTTCTTGCAACTCTAGTTGATAAGTATTAACATTGGTCTCAACTATTTCTGTAATAGCAATAGTATACGTGGTTTCATCTGATAATTCATATACTTGATCAGGATCATTTCGATCATCAGTAAAATTACCCGAAGCGGTTGGCAACAAAGCTAACTTAAGTGTCTTTCCCTCTTCTCCTTCTACATACTTATAACTTCCAAACTCATTTACAAATCCAAAATCTAATATTCTATTAGGGCTAAAAGATCTATCTTCATCAAAGTCATATACTCTATAAGCTTTAGAAATTGGCTCCTCTGCAGTACTTCCAATTCTGATAAAATACTGCGCTCCTGGTTTTGTCTCAAATTCATAAACATCATGATCAGCAGATAGTTCTCCACCTTTCTCAAGGTTTTCTAAACTTGCCGCTATAAATACACTTGTATTGGGAACTAATTCTATTTTTTGGGTAGTGGACAAGGCGTGATTATCCTCTTCTTCGATAATGTCAATAAAATCATCATTTCCCAGTGAACCTTCGACGGTAAAATCGCGGGTTTGGTTTGCTCCTGTTCCGAAGTTAGGAATGATCTCCACGTTACCAGTACTATTCTTAGCACCTACATTGCTATTTTCCTTTTTTTCGCTATTGACAGTTCTTTTAGAAAAAAAATTATTTGGTTTTTCTTCTTTGGCCATCATATTACCTACCGTTTTACGGTATAATTCCCAGCTTTTGATGTTTCCTTCTCCCCCCATAGAACAGCTAGGATCTAAGCCAGGAGGTCTCGGTACGCTATTTGACTTTGTTCCCTTAGCTCCTAGCTTTTTGAAGTTTTCTATTTTTAATTGATATTCATTAAACTCCTGAGCGTTTTTGATCATTTCTGCTTCTGTCTTTTCTTGGGCTTGGATTGCAAAAGA
>CAZYRG010000072.1:0-11652 GCA_964650425.1 uncultured Flavobacteriaceae bacterium | reverse complement strand
GAGCGTTTTTGATCATTTCTGCTTCTGTCTTTTCTTGGGCTTGGATTGCAAAAGAACAAAGTACCCCAAACATTAGACAAAGCAATTTGTGTGTGTGTGTGTTCATAATTTGTGTTTTGTGGTTTATATAAATAGAACGCCTCTATTACAAAATACCCTACCCTGAAATTTTGTTTTTTAAGACTAGAAAACATCGCAATTGTAAACACTACTGAGAGTAACCATGACTAAACACAGCCAATCGTCAAAAAACCTCGATTAAAAGAACAAAAAACTATATCTATCTAATTTTAGGAAATTAAGAGATTTAAAAAAACCTACATCTTACTTTTTACTAAAAAATTAAAGAATAATCTATATGCAGTACAGAAATTGAATGAAATTTTCTAAATCTTAGAAAAAAATGCACCATAAATAGAAGTTATTTGTGGCGCGAACGACCTAGACTCTAAAGAAAAAATTCAAAATAATAAAAATAGTCCAGGACTTAAAACCATATTTAAAAGGTTAAAAATCAAAAGACCCCCCCTTAAATAATTCTCAATTCAAAGTTATACTACAGGCTCCGCATACAAATCAAAATCGGCAGCATCGATCACCTTTACGGTCGTATATTCACCCGTTTTTAGGTAAAAATCTTTGGCCTTAATCAACACCTCATTATCTACATCTGGGGAATCAAATTCGGTACGTCCTACAAAATACTCTCCTTCTTTGCGATCAATCACTACCCGATAGGTATTCCCAATTTTTTGTTGGTTGAGCTCCCAGGAGATTTGGGATTGCACTTCCATGATTTCATTAGCACGTTGCATTTTGACATCTTCTGGCACATCATCTTCCAAATTATAAGCATGGGTATTCTCCTCATGGCTGTAGGTAAAACAGCCTAAACGTTCAAAACGCATTTCGGTAACCCAGTTTTTGAGTGTCTGAAAATCTTCTTCTGTCTCTCCGGGGTAGCCTACAATAAGTGTTGTACGGATCGTCATCTCTGGCACTGCAGCACGGAATTCTTGTAAGAGTTTGGTTGTTTTTGCTTTGGTTGTTCCACGACGCATGGATTTGAGCACCGGATCGGCAATATGCTGTAATGGAATGTCAATATAATTACAAACCTTTGGCTCTTGTTTCATCACCTCTAACACTTCCATCGGGAATCCTGTAGGGAAGGCGTAATGCAAGCGAATCCATTCGATCCCATCGACTTTGACTAAAGCACGCAGTAAATCTGCAAGCTTTCGTTCTTTGTATAAATCTAGACCGTAATAGGTGAGATCTTGAGCAATAAGAATTAATTCCTTGACGCCATCAGCAGCTAGATTTTCTGCTTCAATCACCAAATCTTCAATGGGTGTGGATTTGTGCTTACCTCGCATCAAAGGAATAGCACAAAAGGAACAAGGACGGTCACAGCCCTCTGCTATTTTGAGATACGCATAATTCTTAGGTGTGGTTGTCAATCGTTCTCCAATCAACTCATGTTTGTAATCTGCTTCTAGAGCTTTGAGTAAACCAGGCAATTCTGTGGTTCCAAAATACTGATCTACTTCCGGGATATCTTTTTGTAAATCGGGTTTGTAGCGCTCACTGAGACAACCTGTAACAAAGACTTTATCTACTTCTCCTGCTTCTTTTTTCTGAACAAAATTCAAAATGGTGTTTACCGATTCTTCTTTTGCATTAGCGATAAAACCACAGGTATTAATGACAACTATATTTCCTTCCTCTTCATGTACCACTTCCTTGTTATTGGCACGCAATTGTCCCATCAACACTTCGCTATCATACACATTCTTACTACATCCCAATGTTACTACATTGATTTTGTTTTTCTTCAGTGTCTTTGTTCTCATAAGCCAGTTTTCGGACTGCAAAGATAGTTTTTCTAGTTCAGAGTTGTAAGTTATGAGTTATGAGTTTTTGGGAAAAGAAGAAGTTTTCAAAAAAAACTCCAAGTTCCAAAAAAAATAGAAAAACGATTCAGATATCACGGAATCAAAACCAGAGAAATTGGCTACTACTCACTTCATTTTGGTTAGCACTCTCGTCCAACGTAATTTTCCTTTTTTGCTATAGCTTTCTGATTTGACAATTCCGATACCTTTTACATACCACTCAATACCAGAACCTCTTATTTTTAAAATCCCCATATTAAAAGTATAATCGAAACTGACTTTGTAACCATCGAATTCTCCTGCTGGTATAGAAATCTTGGTGTCCTCCAATACTTTTCTGTTGTTTACCTGCATACTAGCCAAAGCAATATCTGAAGATCCGCCGCCAAGTTTTAGATCGATATTCCCATCTTTCAAATCCAAACCCGTTTTGATTTCTTCAGGAAACTCTACAAAATCACCCTCTGCTTTAAGTTGCAAGGTACTTTGTTGATTTTCATTTTGATGCGCCAAATATCCAGCCATTTCTACATAGAAATTTCCATTTACACACTTTAATGTTTGCACACCTGAAACACCTTCTTCTCCCTTATCAGCTATGGTGTTTGCAATTTTTATCACCAAACCTCCATCTTCATTGGTCACGGATTGTATCTTGTACGTTTCTTTAGATCGCTCCTTACCTTTTTTATTGTAATTGGTATATTCCAATTGCATTCCTTCTTTGTAAGGAGAAATGTCTTCACAATTTTGAGAAAAGACTACTTGTAGTGTGCAAAAAAATGTAAAAATCGTTAGTACTGTTTTCATGTTATACTTTTTATGTTAAACGCTATTTAATTAATGAAATATATCTAAGTTATTTTTGCTCATAAAGATAGACTCTAATGTCTCAGCTATAGCTTTCTGACAAATCCACCAATACTTCCATAGCACGTGCTGCTTCTTTTTTAGTTACAAAAATATGATCATGATAATAACCCGCTATGACATTACAGCTGATAGCATTCTTCGCTAAGGCATCAGAAAACAAAGCCGTCAAACCCACCGCTTCTAATGAAGAATGAATCATTAACGTAATCCAAGATGCTCTGAACTCATAGTCCAGTCGTAATTCGTCTGCTTTTTTTCTTTCAATAACTACTGTTGTACCTTCTTTCTCTTTGAATTCGCAAATGGTATCTTTTCGATCAACAATCGATATATCCTTTAGGGTACAAAAAACATATTCGCCCTTATTGAGCTGAGGAGTCATTCCTTTAATTAATTCAGACATATCTGTTTTTCCTGTCATGTACCCCAATTTATGAGTATTATCTCAGTAAAAAGTTAAGGAAATTTTCATTTTGATCAAACTATTTTCAAAAACAACTGTCTAAAGTGTTCAATTAGAAAGACATTCGTTTTTTTATCAAAAATTGTATCTTATAACACCCTAATATCTCAAAATACCTTGATCATGACACAAAAAATAGCTTTGATTCTGCTGGCAATCCTTTTGTGCAACTGTAGTAACGACGATGCTCAAAACCCTACCACCACTGACAAGCCCGACCCAGACTCGACAAGCAAAAACTACTTTCCTCCTATCACCGGTACCAATTGGGAAACAAACAGCTTACAAGAATTAGATTGGGATACAACGGCTGAGCAAGAATTATATACATTCCTTGAAGAACGGGATACAGAAGCTTTTATCATCTTAAAAGATGGAAAAATAGTGATCGAAAAATACTTTAATGAAAGTACGATATCGAGCAATCACCCTTGGTTTTCTGTAGGCAAATCACTGACAGCCTTCACTATGGGTATTACACAACAAGAAGGTTTTCTAAAACTTAACGAATCCTCATCAAAATATTTAGGAACTGGATGGTCCAACATGAATTCGACACAAGAAGATGCCGTTCTCATAAAAAACCATCTTACGATGACTACAGGTTTGGAATATGATATTACAAACAATAACTGTACCGATCCTGAATGTTTGACTTACAAAAATCCTCCTGGGATTTTTTGGTTTTATCATACAGGTGCCTATACACTGGCAACTACGATCATTTCCAATGCGACAGAAATGGACTACAATGACTATGTACGCTCTCGAATTAGTGATCAGATTGGAATGGATGGAGACTATCTATCCTTAGGCTATGCAAAAGTATTTTTTAGCACTGCCAGAAGTATGGCGCGATTTGGATTACTCGTCCTCAATGAAGGAATTTGGGACGGCACAGCGATATTGAATGACAATAACTATTTTGAAGCAATGACTACAACCTCTCAAGATCAAAATGATGCCTATGGATATTTATGGTGGTTAAACGGGAAAGAAAGCTTTAGAGCACCCACTTTGGAATCCGAATTTCCAGGAAAATTGATACAAAGTGCACCCGATGATCTCATTGCCGGACTTGGAAAGGATGATCAAAAACTATACGTAGTTCCTAGCCAGAATATAGTCATTGTTCGATTAGGAGACAAAGGATCTACACAAACACTGTTAGGCTCATCTGGCTTTGATAACGAGATATGGGAAAAGATTAATGCGTTAATAAAATAGTTTTTAAAAAGCTACTTTGAGGAAAAAATTAGGGGTAATTCCCAATGCCTGTTCCAATTCTCTTTGGAGGTCTTCATTCGCGTCAAGTTGATAATATTCTTTAAGTATATTCCTTTTATTCAAAAGATTCCACACAGAAAAACCTGTATGCATTTTGATGCCTTTTCGTAACAAAAATGCATAGGTAGCGGATACATCGTAGCGCAAATAATTAGTAATTCTACTAGCATGAGCAGCTTCATAATTAATAATACCATTACGCACCTCATCACCAACTATAGGTCTAGTAGTCGGCAATGCAGATCGCCAATTGAGCCCCATAGCCATTTTGAATGATTTTAATGTATAAGAAGTTCCTAATGTAACCGCATGACGAATGTCAATAGTGTTTGGGAAATTCTTGTCCTCCAAACTGTCAAAAGTATAATCATTTTGTGCCCACATATAGTTATTCCAAATACGAAAATTCCCAATGCTTTTATTGATGAGTATATCTATTCCGTAAGTCGTATAACTCCCCACTTCATTTTCGGAACTATATTGATTTAGAAACCCTTGGCTTTTGGTATTAATCCCACTGACTTTTTTGTAATACCCTTCCGTACTAAACAACCATCCTCTTTTATCAAAATGTACTCCTGTAGAAACTTGTTTAGCTTTTACAATAGGTAGTCCTTCATTATCGGATAGCACCCATCGTCGTTTTTCTACTCCTAGAAAATCTGTTTGAAAATTAATATTATGCGCAGTATATTGATTTTTGAATTCACCAGAGAATTCTAATGCCCAATTTGGCGCTACTTTTTGATAGAGACTCCATCTAGGTTCCAAAGTGTACGTAGCAAACTTCTCATTATACTGGTAACGAAATCCGGTTTTAAACCTCGTGTTGCTTGAATTAGATTGATATTGTAAATTTGAAAAAATACTGTGTGATCGAATTACTCTATCCCTTCTTTCTCTAAAAAGTTCAACCCCTAATTCATTGATATCGGAAACAGCTGTTTCCAACCACTGATAACCAGAATTCAATGAAAAACTTTGATTTATCCGATAAGTCACTTGTACTTTTGCACTAGTCTCTGCTACTTTATTACTTTGAAAAAACGCTAGGTCATCAAGAATATTTACATTAATCGATTCTAATAAATAACTCGTATCATAAATTGATAATGAGGTTTGCCATTGCTTACTCCATTCTCTTTGATAATTTAAACCAAAGGCAAGACTACTTTGCTTCAAGTTACTTTCTTTGGAGGTATTTATACCTGCTACATTTGCCGCTTCCGTAAATTTTAACTCATTATCAATATGTATAAAATTGATTCGCAGTTGATCTTTTTCTGTAATCGCATACAACCACCTAAGACTCGTATCATGAAAATCAAATTGGATATCAGAATTGGTAACCTCTTCGTCATTTTCTATAAGCTCCGTATTTTGTAATGTTCTCTTAAAAAATTGGGAATAGGTGCTGGTCTCGATCAGTTCATTAATGGCTTTTCTCCCTGATAGTTGTAGCGATGATTTTTTTCCAATTGGAATGTCCAAAAAGCCCGATGTATTTATTTGATTAATACTCCAACTACCCAAAAAATCAGACGTAATCGTATCATCAGTCTCCATCAAAATTGTTCCCGACACCCCATCTGTATATGCTGGATCAGTACCATTTTTGAATAATCTAACAGTTTTGGTGCTATTAGGATCAAAAGCAGAAATTAAACCAAAAAAGTGTCCTGATTGATACATTTTGATGCCATCCCAAAGAATTAAATTTTGATCATGTGTTCCTCCTCGAATATTGATATTAGACACTGTTTCATTAGCACTTTGTATGCCTGGTAATGCTTGTATGGTTTTGAGTACATCCGTTTCTATAACTCCTGGAAGAATATCAAATTTTTCTAAGTCTAATAAAAAATTGCCATCAAAAGTCTTATCAATACCAGTAGTAAGATAGTTTTTCAATATAACTTCAGGTAACTTTTCTATGGTAGGATTCAGATATATGGTTCCGCATGCTGTACCTAATGTATATGATGGTTTATGCAATATTTCATAACCGGGAGATTGGATGGTTAACAGTTCTCTATTTTTACTAAGCGTTAACTCAAAATATCCTTTATCATCCGTAGTAACGGAAGTATTTTCAGATTTGACAAGACAATTGGCTATGGGAAATTTATCATCAAAACTCTTTATATATCCACAAAAAAGTACCTTCCGCTTTGCAGTGATCGCTACAAAACTATCATCAACGACAGTAAAGGTGAGTCCTGTTTCTTTTTCAAGATATGTTAGTACTACATTAAAAGAACTCGTGTCGGGAGGAAATAGTGCTTCTTTGCCAAACACTACATCATCGGCGTAGGTAAAGGTATAAGGGAATTGACTTTGAATCGTATTAAGAATAGAAACTAATGGTAATCTGTTTTGAGAATTCTGTGCAGCTAGCACTCCACAAAAAAATAAAAAGCTACCTACACACCATAGCTTTTTGCTATTATTGGTTAGGGTAATTAAACAGGTTGATAAGGTTATTGTCATCAATTTGATACGATAAGTCTAAAGGTAAAGTTATAGCTTTCAAACCATCATTCAAATTGTCATGTACGAAACCGCCTGTAAAAAGTCGATTTTTATCAATTTTATTTAAGCGAATCACCACATCATATTGGCGTTCAAATTCACTAACCACCATCCTAAAAGGAACACTTTTAAAAGTAGTTGTATTGTCCATCCATTCAGGAGTCACTCGAGTAATTCCAGAAGATTCTTGCTTGTCTCCCAGTTTTCTATAAGTTTGGCCTGCATGTAGTTTCTTTTCTGTTCCAGCAACCTTCACTCGGACTACTCCTTCGAAGCATTGTACTTCAAAATAGTTTTCTCTACTTTTTACATTAAATTTTGTGCCTAATACCTGTACCATCCCGCTATCCGTGATCACATCAAAAGTAGCGCCTTTTGCTACTTCAAAAAAAGCTTCTCCCTCTAATTGAACTTCCCGCTTTTGTGCCCAATTTTTTTCATTAAAAACAATGGTAGATACTGCGTTAAGGCCTACTTTAGAATTATCAGGTAGTAGTATCGTCGTTTTATGATTCGCAACGGTATGCAAAGTAGTATCCATTCGTAACCAGAAAAAGGAAGCAATACCAAAAACAATGGCAACACTAGCCGCGATTTTTAGGATAAAAGAAAAGTCAAGGCTTTTGGATTTTTCTGAAGCCGTTTTTTTATGGAAACGCTCATAAAAGGCATCAATGCTCGCAGCTTCCTCTAGCTTAGAGGCCTTAAAGTACTGTGCTCCTTCTATAATTTTTTCATGTAGCCTATAATCCTCCAACTTCTCAAAAGCTTGAGCTTCTGTCGAAGTTAAGTCATCATTAAGCCATTTTTTTATTAAATATTCTCTATCCATTTTAATGGTATTTAAGGTCACCCTTCATAAGTATAACAACTTCACCTGCTATTTTCCTTTACTTAAATCCTTCTAATTCATTTTTTAAAATACTATAGGCTTTATAAATCCTGTTTTCTACGGCTTTTTTAGTAGTTCCTAAAATGGCTGCAATCTCGGCATGTTTTTTACCTTCTACTTTATTCATTAAGAAAGCTACACGTTGATCCTCCGTCAATCGCTCCAGTGCTTTTTGGTAGTTTTCGAAAAACTGTTCGTGTTCTAATAAAAATTCAGGAGACTCGTTAGTATACTCTTTAGGTTTTATTTGCTGGTGTCGCAATACAACCTTTTGATGTTTGATTTCATTAAACATCATATTATTGGCTACTTTATAGACATATGATTTTGCTTTTTCCGGAGGAACCTCCTTACAATGGGTCAATAATTTGATGAAAGCGTCCTGCATTTTGTCATTTGGAGCCAGGGCTTCTCCAAATTTATAATGCAAAAAAGCATGAAGATCTTTGGAATATTTGTTATAAATCGCAGCAAAAACAGATTCTTCGCAAACATTTTCATGTAATTTTTTGGGCATAAGATTTTACTAAATTTCTATTAATTTAAAAAAAATAAAGAAAAAAAAAGGATTTTCTAAAAGTTAGTTGTTTTACTAATAACAGACCAAATCAAATGACCATGAACATATTTGTGAACCCCATAAAGATATCTACCCTGTTTTTCTGCTTGATAGCCCTGATATCATGCAGAAAAGAAATAGAAGAGTTTTCGGAGACCAAAGATGAAGAAGCTTTGGTCTTTGACTCTGAATTATCAATACTTTTGTTAAAAACAACATTGAATGATGGGTCTAGAGATAATATCCTAGACGATTCGAGTTGTTTTAGCGTTGCGCTCCCTGTAACCATTTTTCTTAATGATATTAAAATGTCTATTAATTCTGAAGAAGAATTTTCTTTGATAGCATTCGCATTTGATGAATTTGATGATGATGTTGATCGTATCGAATTTATTTTCCCCATTACTATTATTACTAGCGATTTTGAAGAAATAACGATCTCAAGTGCCGATCAATTGGAAAATTACAAGGAGAACTGTGAAGTAATAGACCCAGACGCCGATGATGATGATATTGAATGTGCCGATTTCCTATACCCTATAGCAGCCTCTGTCTTTGATGCTAGCGACGAACTTCTAAAAGTGATAACATTAGATAATGACAAGGCACTATTTCAATTTATTAAACGACTCAACACCTATGATCGTGCAAGTCTAGTTTTCCCTATTACCATTAAACTATATGATGATTCTGAAATAGTAATTAATGATATTGAAGCGTTAGAAGAAATGCTGAAGAGCGTTATTGATGAATGTGATGAAAATGATCTGGATACTGAGAATTTTATTTCGATTTTAATCAATTCCACTTGGTCAATTCAAAAATTCAAAGAAGATGAAAGTAATGAATCAAAGGAATTTGACGCCTATACTTTTGATTTTAAAGAAGACAAAACTATTGTAGCCACGGTAGAATCTGAGGAAATTATTGGAAACTGGGCTATTACGACAGGCGCAGACGGCTATCTATATTTGAACATAAACTTTGGCGACGAAACTACCTTAAATAAGCTCAACAAAAAATGGATTTTAAAGAGTGCAAAAGATAAAATGATCAAACTCGAAAATCTTATTGATAATGAAAAAAGTAAGGACGAATTATTCTTTCGATAAAAAACAAACAACATATTAATTAACCAACCAAAAACAACTTAATACCCTCATAACATTATGAAAAATCTTTTTAAATCAAAACTTTTATTAATTGTATTTACCGCTGTTCTGATTAGCTGCGAAAATGAAAGCTTTAATCCTGATGAAACATCACTAGATGTAACTACTGATGAACTCGCAAGAAAATTTATCGACAGTACCGGCAATTCTTTTACTACCAATTTAATGGCAGGTCAGCATCATAATGCTGGAACTGTTAGCGTAACAAAAGATGCTGAGAACTTGCTAGTAACGTATGAAACAAATACCGATACGAGTAGCACGAAAAACTGGACCATCAAAGCCACTCATTTATATGTTGGAGCTTGTGATGCCATACCAACGACAAAAGCTGGTAATCCAAAAATAGGAAGATTTCCATACAAGCAAGATCATGATGCTGGAACGACAAGCTATACGTACACCATTCCATTAGATACACTTGATGATTGTTTTTGTGTAGCTGCTCACGCAGTAGTAGATTGTAGTATTGAAACAACTACAACTACACCAACACCCATCAATCCAGGAACTGGTTCTAAGCCTGGAAAAGGCAAAGACAAAGACAAAGACAGTAACAAAGATAATTCTGACGATAGTTGTGGAGAAGAAACAGCATGGGCCGAAGGACAAGGGTTCCCTGGAAACAGCTGGGCAATGTTCTTAGAAATATGTAATACACCAGATCCAGATCCAACTCCTAATCCAACAATCCCTACAATCCCAACGGGGCCTACTGGATAAAAAATACTGATTAACCAACTGACAAATACTTACCCCCATAGGTTTTTGATTTTAAAAAGGCTCTCTTCCATACTGAAGAGAGTCTTTTTTACTTAGAACATGATAATCATAAGTTCTAGAATCTGAAGTAAATTATGTCAGATACAAGAAAAAACGTAACTTAAGTTTAAATTAATTAATCACATACCCATGAATAACTACTCATTACTACTTATTTTCAGTTTGTTGTTAGTCACTTTTTCTTGTGCTGACACAAAAAAGGAAGAAGAAGAAACCAAAGCAGCTGTAGAAAAAATCGAAGCTGTAGAAAATGAACTTAACGAAGTTTCGGAAGAAATTGAGGAAAAAGCCGAAGATTTGGAAAATTCTCTAAAAGATTTAGAAGACCTCTAACCTTTAAAAAAATCTGTACATCACAAAATTATTTTTTTAACTTAAAAAACTACTAATGAAATTTACTAAAATATTCATCCTATTCGCTATGTTTTTTGCATTAGGAACGATCACCACATCGGCGCAAGGAAATTCTCAACAAGCCAAAGAAAAGGCCGA
The DNA here is from genome assembly GCA_964650425.1 of uncultured Flavobacteriaceae bacterium. Classification (GTDB taxonomy): domain Bacteria; phylum Bacteroidota; class Bacteroidia; order Flavobacteriales; family Flavobacteriaceae; genus Aquimarina. The sequence goes on along the minus strand of CAZYRG010000072.1, from coordinate 701 downwards.
CAAACATATTAAAAAAGGGCAAAACAAAATCAAAGAGGGAAAAGACAAAGCCAAGAAATCCAAAGAAAAAATTAAAGATGGAGTAGCTGATGCCGAGGGCCATATTGAAAAAGGAAAAGGCAAGGGAAAAGAGAAAGCAAAGGAAAAAGCCAAACAAAAAGGAAAAGAACTTAAAGGCGATGTTAATGAGTTGAAGGAAAAGGGAAAAGATAAAGTCAAAGAAAAGGGAAACGCTAAAGCGAATGAGCTAAAGGGTGATGCAGAAAACCTTAAAGAAAAAGGAAAAGACAAGCTTAAAGACAAAGAAAAACAACTTAAAGAAAAAGCAGAAAACAAAGGTAATGCTTACGGAAAAAACAAAGACTTAAAAGGAAAAGAATTTGGAATGGCTAGAGCTGAAGAAGCCAAATTAAAAGTAAAAGAAAGCGCGAAAATGCTTGATAAAAATGAAACCAAACTACAACGAGGAAGAGATAAGATAGCAGCTGCCAGAGAAAAATTGGCAACAACTAAAGCCAAAACCGGAGCGGACGCACCTACACCAGAAGAGATTGCTGAGAAGGAAGCCAAAATTGCTAAAGCCGAAGAAAAACTAAAAGCATATGAATTGTCCATTAAAAATGGAAAGCAAAAAGTTCAGGAAGAAGAAAGTAAATTGGAAAAGGTGTATCAGGAAGAGGAGTAAGACACACGCTCAATTC
>CAZYRG010000071.1:4675-14366 GCA_964650425.1 uncultured Flavobacteriaceae bacterium | reverse complement strand
CCAACTGTTACTGCCAACTTTTGGTTCTTTTGGCAAATGAATTTCATTCATATTTTAAAAACCTATGGCACTTCTAGTCCATAGTAATTTAGTTATTAGTCTCAACCCCTGAAAACCCATCTTGTATTTATTGCTCTCAATTATAATTAAAACTATGTATTTTATTGCATGCGAATCGGCGCATTGGTTTACTTTTTAGGTAATTAGTATTCAGTTTTGAGTCTCAGTTTTCGGTAAGCAATTTTGTCAATGATGGGACAGAAATTGCTTACTGAAACTGCCTGCTTTTATGTTTTTTGTTACTGATACATTTCATTCATATTTTAGTAAACTATGGTACCTTAGTTCATAGTTGTTGAGTTGTTTGACTTCTATGTAAAGTCCTAATATTTTCCACTTTACCACTGTCCTTAAAATAAGTAAAATTCTACTTGTTTACCATTAGATTTCCTTGTAAACACTGATGCCATTTCACTAGTTTCAAGGATTTTGTGGCAAGATCTACGGCACTAAATTTACACTATAGAACTTCATAATTCTTTGATTCAAACTATCTAGTTGTTTGGGTTTTAAAAATTAAGAAAATGGTAAACCTCTTTTTTTTAAAACAAAAGAAGAAGTACTTCTAGCTGGCGGAAACCGAAAAGCCGATTTATAATTAGAGTAGGTAACCACAATTAATAACTAATAATCATGAAAACTTTAAAAATGAAATTAAAATCAATGCAATTTGGATTAGTCGCAATCGGAATAGTGGCTTTGTTTTTTACTTCTTGTAATAAGGATGATGTCGTTGAAGAGATAGGCACACAACCTACACAAAGTTTAATTACTGATAGTGATGAGGCAGAAGCCATTTTCTCTCAACTTGTCAAAAAGGAAAATGGAGACTATGTGTTATCAGAAACAGACCCTTTGAAACTTGGAATTGATCCAGATTTGTTCAGTAACATGAGTGAACATTTTGAGTATGTTAAGAAAATGATTGCAAATGGAGAACTGCGAGAGGATGAGATTGGAATTGAGCAAGCTTTAGATATCGAGGGGTCTTTAATTGGAGCTAAAAAATGTGGAGAAAATTCGGTTAGTACCTGGTGGGGTAGTACGACACTTAGGTTGAATAGGGAGCTTAATTTAAAAATTATTAAACACGGTTGTAGCGCGCTGTCACGCGCGCCAGGTACGTGGGGGAAAGTAGCTAAGTCTATATGTGCTAGTGCAAAATTAGCTGAGAAATTGAATTTAGGTTGTAGCTGTGGTGTCAAAATAAAGTTTTGGAATGTGCCAACAGTGTTTGGTTTGAGGAGTATTGATTGTCAGCACTCCTAGTTACCTGGGGCTTATTGGTCTCAAAAATAGTTAAAACTATGCACTTTAATGCATACGCCACGGCGTACAGGTCTCGCTTTAACTTCTAAAAATTTTACCGAGTTATCAGTTTTCAGTAGCAGTAAGCGGTTTTAAAATTGTAAAAAACAAAAACTGCCAACTGTTACTGCCAACTTTTGATTCTTTTGGCAAATGAATTTCATTCATATTTAAAAACCTATGGCACTTCTAGTCCATAGTGATTTAGTTTGTGACAAAGCCAAGTTATTTTATTGATAGCTATGGATTACATGTCCTTGTCTAGAAAAAAGTAGTTGGATTAAGAGTTAAAAAGTCACAAACTTCACTTTAAAAAAAGAATTTACGAAAAGGCGGAAACCGAAAAGCCTTTGATGAATAGAGTAGGTCAAACACAATTAATCATTAAAATTATGAAAACTTTAAAATTAAAATCAATTTTCTTTAGCCTGATGGCTGTTGGGATGGTTACATTAATGTGCACGTCCTGTGATAAAGATTCAGAAGAGGATCAACCAATAGAGAAAGTAGCGGAAACAGTGGGTGAGTTGCCCGAAAAAGTAATCGAGCAATTGGATTTTATAAAAACCAATCTCGCAAGTAAAACAGGAGACCAATTTAAATTATTAGAATATTCAATGACTAAAGATGAAAATGTAGACTCCGGCGATAAGGCTTCTTTAAAAACAATAGATAGTGAAACTATTGCTTTCGGGAATATAGCAGAACCAAACTCAATAATTTTCGGAAGTATTGATGAGGTGTCACCTAATAATCAGGTGGCAAAAAAATCAGTTGATAATTATAAATCAGACTTGATCAAATCAACCGATCAGACTATAGAGTTAAGATGGGAGGCTAAAGGGAAAATTCTTAAATCTATTTGCTATTACAATAATAATGGAATCGTATGGGATAATGTGATTTTTGGACTAGTAGATATGGATCCTAAAGGTCTAGATGTAAATGAAGAGACTCAAGTTGGAGCAAAAAATGCGGTTCTTTCTAAAAGCGAAGGTTTAAAATGGAATATTAAATGGATTTGGGGTGGTAAACGTGGTGAGATAGGGTACAGAATTACAATATTTTATAGTAATAAAACGGTTTCATCAACAGATAGATCGGATTGGGGATGGATGACAGCAGGTTCTGCGAAGTCAGAATCCAAAATAACAAAAAATAGTGGCACTCATGGAAAAATTCAATATGCTCTAGGATGGGCAACTCCTACAGCTTCAGTAAGTTTTGATAAAAATAGTTTTAAAGTCTCTGTCAGTGGAGTGGGGAGTAAAGGAGTTCAGAACGGAACAGATACATTATACCCTTAAATCAATGTTGATTGCCTAAATGCATGCAGTACTTAATTAGACAATAATCGGCGAGGTCTTGCCAAGCTGATTATTGTCTAATCAGTTCATTTTTAATGATCTTATAGTAGTAGTTGAAGATTATATTAATTCATCTAAAAAACCACTAAAATGAAAATTACGGTAATTATTTTATGTTCCATAATGTTATTATCTAATGGATTGGCTGATGATGATATTGACAAAGGAGAGTTCTGCAAAAAAGTTGAAGCTTACAATAAACTTGTGGAAACAGAAAAATATAAAGCGATAGTCAACGCAATAAAAAGTGAGCTCCCTTTAAAAAAGGAAAAACAACAATTGATAGAATTGCTAAAAGTCTTTGAAGGAAGTACCATAAAAGAATTAAGTGCGATTTTTGAAGTAGAAAGGTCAGATGATGGAAGTTGTTGGTGGATTACTAAAAGCACCCATTGTCAGCATTGTCGAAATTCACTATTTAAATGTGGCATTTTTACGTCACATAAACCATGTATCAAGTATCAACTTGAATACTGCAGTGGTGGATACTGGAGCGGAAGAGATCGAGTTAGTGAATATACGGTTTGTTGTTAGATTAGAAATAAACTACGTTGTGTTTTAAAGCTAGTATATGTTTTTCTAGACATCAAATAGTTAGGAGGGTTGTGATAAATATTACAACCCTTTTCTATGTCGTAATAAGAATCGAATGGCTGAACTAACTTATCGCGATTCGGGTTGATAAGTTTTGAATAACATAAGTACCGTAATCATAAAAGTAGTGGTTTCTTTTTCTAATTTATGGTCAGAAATTCAAGCTCAAAAATGCACCAAATAGCATTCAATTCTGATGTAGGAGAAGGAGTGGGGAATGATCACTTAATCATGCCCTATATTTCATGGTGTAATATTGCATGTGGAGCGCATGCTGGTGATGAAAAAATAATTGAGCAAACCATCGCATTGGCAAAAAAGCATCGTGTAAAAATAGGCGCTCATCCTTCATATCCGGATCGAGAGAATTTTGGTCGTCTTTCAATGAACATGTCATTTGATAATTTGGTCAATACAATCTCTGAACAAATCCTATTGGTAAAACAAAAAGTAGAAAGTACGGGGGAGTTGTTGCATCATGTAAAACCACATGGGGCATTATATAATGATGCAGTAAAAAATCCTGAAGTGGCGAATGCAATTTTACATTCCTTAAAAAATGTCGCAATAAGTTCGATGCTAATTGCTCCTTTTGAGAGTGAAATTTCGTATGTTTGTAAAGAGGAATTGGACTTGAAATATGAAACTTTTGCTGATCGAAATTATAATGCAGATTTAAGTTTGGTTTCTCGGAAGAAAAAAAATGCAGTGTTGCAAAATGAAGAAGAGATTTTTTTTCATGTAAAAAAAATGATTTTTGAGAAAAAAATAAAAACCATATCAGGGGAGGAGTTTGCTGTTTTGTGTGATACGATTTGTGTGCATGGAGATCATCCAAATTCGCCTAAAATAATTGAGTTTTTACATCGTGAATTCTCACGTTTAAATGTGAGCTTTTTGTAGATGATGAAACAGGGATTGCTATATAAACCATACGGAAATCGTGCAATTTTGGTGCAGTGGCCAGAAATAATTGACGAAAATCAGTTACAAGAAGTGCTTTTTTGTAAAAATTCTCTCGAAAAAAAATATCCTGAACTAATACTTGAGATAACTTCTTCATATAACTCGCTATTAATTTTTTATCATAGCACTATAGAGGATTTCTATAATGCTGTTTTTCTGTTAAAATCGCATAATTCAACATTGATACTTCCGCAGAAACAAAAAAACACACTCTGGACGATCCCAGTTTGCTATGATCAAAAGTTTGCTCCTGATATGGAGTTTTATTGTAGTCAAAAAAAGTTGGAAAAAGAACAAGTTGTTTCGTGGCATTCTGACAAAATTTACACGGTCTATTTTATCGGTTTTTTACCTGGGTTTTTATACTTGGGTGGCTTGGATGAGCGTTTGTTTTTGCCCAGAAAAACGAATCCTAGTTTAAATGTTTCTAAAGGAGCTGTTGCAATCGGTGGAAAACAAACTGGAATATATCCTCAAAATAGCCCAGGAGGTTGGTGTGTAATTGGGCAATCGCCTATGTCTTTTTTTGAAGTGAAAAAAGACCACCCGTGTTTTGTAGCGCCGGGCGATAAGGTGATGTTTGAATCCATTTCAATTTCAAAATATAACGCTATAAGTTCATTGGTTGAGGCCGGTGTTTATATACCAAAAAATAAAATTTATGAAGGCTAAAGCTCAATTTTTGGAATCAGGATTGGCAACTTCGCTTCAGGATTTGGGTAGAGTGGGATATGCAAAATATGGCGTACCAAGAAGTGGTGTGATGGATCAGAAAGCCTATTTTTTGGCAAATGCGCTTTTAGGTAATATGGAAAATTCACCAGTTTTGGAATGGGCAATGGTGCCTCCAAAATTACATTTTTCTGAACCTACAATTGTAGTTTGCACTGGTGCAATAGTGATACCGAAAATTAATGGTGAACCCAAAAAAATGTATCAACAATTAATGGTTCCAGCGGGTGGAATTATGACGTTTAATTTTGTAGGAAAAGGGCTGTACGGGTATATTGCTGTTAAGGATGGTTTTTGTGGTGAAAAAATACTTGGAAGTAAAAGTATGTTTGCCCCAATTACAGAACAAAGTGTATTCAAGAAAAATGATCATTTAAGATATGTTAAGAGTAATTATGTTGGCGACAATAATGCTATACTAAAGTATGAAGAAGACTATTTTGATCAAGGTTGTTTGGAGGTGTTTCCTGGGCCAGAATTTGAGTTACTTTCTGAAGATGCTAAAAAGTCTTTAACAGAAAATCAATTCACTATTTCAGGAATAAAAAGTAGAATGGGAGTTCAGTTAGTAGAGCGATTGGTAAATGGTATTCCCGAAATTCTCACGGGGCCGGTGTTGCCTGGAACAGTACAGCTCACTTCTTCCGGAAGTTTAATTGTGCTAATGCGGGATTGCCAAGTCACTGGTGGGTACCCTAGGGTATTACAATTATGTGATGATGCGATTAATATACTATCTCAAAAAATAACTGGAAAAAAAATAGTTTTTAACCTGATTAAGTAAGGGGGATTTCCCCCTTTTTTGATAATTCTATTTTGTTGTTACTTGTTGTTTTTTAGTGTGTTATTTGGTTTTGATTTGCGCAAGATGTCTAAAAGGTTTTATTGCGAGCTATTTTTGAATACATTTATAATTGAAACCAATAACATAAGTATATGAGTAAAAAACGACCAGCCAAATGTATTAAAGTAGAAGAGGCGAAAGAGTTAGAAAAAGCATGGTGTGATACCCGGACTCCTGAAATTGATAAATGTCTGGGTTTTCAGGATACTAGAGAATTTGAGTGGAGCGTAGAGGAGCTTATGAAGTATCTCAAGTATGTAAAGCGTAAATCAAAAAAACAAGGGATATTAAACCCTGGTATTCGAGTTTATTTTGGAGCGTATCCAAAAGAAAAATGTAAAATGGATCGTGGATATTCCACGGTGTTTTTAGCACCTACTGGAGATCCCGTAGGAGATCATGGCAAGGGGATGGGTCGAAATAGAAATAATTATCGAATTAGACCTTTCAATGGTGGGACTTCAGGGGAGCCTCCAAACAATTATTAGATGTATATACTTTTTGTTGCTTTTTTGATAGCGGAGTTATTGTCGGCTATTTTTGGTAGTTGGTATCTTACAAAGGTGTCGGTGGATCGTCCTGTACGATATTTTGTGTATTTCTTGTGGCTCACAATCCTTGTAGAGCTGGTAGGATGTATACCAATTTTTGTTAGTAAAGGGTATCTTCCATGGTTATTGGACACAATATTTAGAAGAAATCATTGGCTCTACAATAGTTATTATATAATAAGTTTTTTCTTTTATGCATGGTTTTTTAGGAACTATGTTACGTCTAAATTTTCTAGAAAAACAATAGCTACAATCATCGGTGTTTTTTTAGTAACAACTGTTGCTAATTTGATTTTTACAGACGTTTTTTTTAAAACTTTGTCTTCGTATACCTATATATACGGAGTTTTGATGCTTACCATTGCAGTATTCTTTTATTTTTTTGAGATGTTGCAAAGCGACAAGGTGTTGAATTTTAAATATATTTTGCAATTTTATATTGCTGTAGGGGTGTTTTTATTTCACATTTGTGTGACACCACTTTTTATCTATAGTAGCTATTTTAATCATGAGAGGAATCCAGAATTTGTGTATGTTTACAGAGTGATCTTACGCACTGCGATTATAGCACTGTATTTATTTTACGTATTAGGATTTGTCGTATGCTCGAAAAAAAGGAAGTCTTATTAATTGTATACTTGATTGCAGTTGTAGTGATCATAGCGGTTTTTGCGATCGTGTTTTTTGTGTTTTTTCACAAAAGAAAGAACAAGCTATTGGTGGATAGGTTAGAGGCGGAAAAGCGGTTTGAGGATGAACTAGTAAAATCCAAATTAGAAATTCAAGAGCAAACTCTTAAGAATGTAAGTTGGGAATTGCATGATAATATTGGGCAATTATTGTCTACTGCGGTAATGCATATCAATGTCCTTGGGAATGTTATTTCTTCAACAAATAAGGAAGCTGTAGAAGAGGTTCGGGAGTTGGTAGGTGGGAGTTTGCAAGAAATCCGATCCTTGTCCAAAACATTGAATAATGAAGTGATTCAGAATGTTGGTTTGGAACAATCGATACGAACAGAATTGGAACGTTTTGAGAAGTTAAATTTTTTGACGACCAAATTAGAAGTTATAGGAGATGAGCGATTGATAAATCCGAAAGATGAGATTATCCTTTATAGGATTGTTCAAGAGTTTTTTTCAAATACCATCAAGCATTCTGAGGCTACGAATCTGAACGTATTGCTGGATTTTGGCCAAAGCTATTTTAGGATCAAAATGAATGATGATGGCGTAGGGTATGAGCCAAAAAGTGTGACGACTAATTCTGGATTGTTAAATATGAAAAGTAGAGCAGTCTTAATCAATACAAATTTTATTTTAACAACAACTCCAGGAAAAGGGGTGGAGTTAGAATTGCAATATCCTTTTGAAAAAGAATTAACGATACCCTCTGAAGAGTTATGAAAAAAAGAACCATTATTATAGTCGATGATCATCTTTTGTTTGCTCAGTCATTAAATACGTTACTAGTTAGCTTCGAGAAATACGAGGTGTTGGCGGTATTAAAAAATGGCAAAGAGCTTACGCGCTATTTTTTAAATAAAAGAAAAAAACCCGATCTAATTTTGTTAGATATCAAGATGCCGGTTATGGATGGGGTACAGACAATGAATTGGCTCAAGGAAAATCAGCCAGAGCAATATGCGCTAGCATTAACGATGGAAGATGACGAGGATACCATTATAAAGATGCTTAGAGCTGGGGCTAGAGGGTATCTTTTGAAAGATATACATCCTGACAATTTTTCTCATGCCTTAGAAATGGTTATTGACAATGGCTTTTATCATACACCAAAGATTTCTGAGGTGCTGCTTTCTACGGGGATAGATAAAACGGCAAAATCAAAAGTTACCATGCTCAAAGAACGTGAGCGCGAATTCCTAAAGTTGGCTTGTTCCGAGTTAACCTATAAGCAAATTGCTTCCGAAATGAATTTGAGCCCAAAAACCATAGAAGGGTATTGGGATACGGTAAGTAAGAAAATAGGTGTGCGTACTCGAGTAGGCTTGGTGATCTATTGTATGAAAAATAAGTTGTTTAAAATTGAATGAAAAGGTTTTTTATCTTTTATAAGTTAATGGTATTGTTCTTCGGTCGAAAAAACTATAAAATGTATCCAATACATTAAAATATAAACTACTTCTCGTTATATTTGCAGACAAATTACAGCTAAGTATGGTATCCCTTTTTTACAAAAAAAATGAAAAGGGATTTTTTTTATGATTTTATCGATGTTGTTAAGATAATTTAACAAATTGTGATTGTAAAAAATGATTAGATAACATATTGTTTTTTAGGTTATTGATGCTGTCTATGATACATTGGATATTGTAGGTGATGGATAGGTCGTATAATACTTAGTTGGATAGTCAGTAATTTTACAATGTAATTGTAATAAGTTTGAGATTATTATACGAAATAATCTTTTTTAGTTATAATTTGATAATAAAAAATCATTTTTGTTGAAACATCTATAATTTGATATTAATCATGCCAGATTGGTGGAAAAGATGTTCCATGTAAACATAGAAAAGAAATAAATACGAGTACATGAAACGAGCATGTTAAACGTTTTGTCGCCCGACGAAATGACTAACAGCAAACACATGTGACCAAAATATAAATTAGAAAGACACATGAAAATAAATAAATTTAGCCAAGCTGTTACGCAAGATGACACGCAACCTGCTGCACAAGCGATGTTGCATGCAATTGGTTTAACGGATGAGGATTTTAAAAATCCTATGGTGGGAATTGCAAGTACTGGATATGAAGGAAATCCTTGTAATATGCACCTTAATGATTTGGCAAAATTAGTAAAGCAAGGGACCCAAGAAGAAAATCTTACGGGTTTAATTTTTAATACTATTGGTGTTAGTGACGGAATTTCTATGGGGACCCCAGGAATGCGTTTTTCTTTGCCTTCTCGTGATGTGATCGCGGATTCTATGGAAACGGTGGTGCAAGGGATGTCCTATGATGGACTAGTCACTGTAGTAGGATGTGATAAAAATATGCCGGGCGCTTTAATGGCCATGTTGCGCTTAAATCGTTCAGCCGTATTAGTATATGGGGGAACCATAGCTTCTGGTTGTCATAATGATAAAAAATTAGATGTCGTTTCTGCTTTTGAAGCATGGGGAGAAAAAGTAGCAGGCACTATCGACGAAAAGGAATATAAGAGTGTTATAGAAAAGGCATGCCCGGGAGCAGGAGCTTGCGGAGGAATGTATACGGCTAACACTATGGCTTCATCAATAGAAGCTT
>CAZYRG010000071.1:1877-4575 GCA_964650425.1 uncultured Flavobacteriaceae bacterium | reverse complement strand
GGAAAAGAAGGATTACACTTCAGTGGTCCTGCAAAAGTATTTGATGGTGAATATGCAGCCAATGATGGAATCCGAGATGGATTGGTAAATAAAGGTGATGTTGTAGTAATTCGTTATGAAGGGCCAAAAGGAGGACCTGGAATGCCGGAAATGCTCAAGCCTACTGCTGCTATTATGGGAGCTGGATTAGGAAAAGACGTTGCATTGATTACTGATGGACGTTTCTCTGGTGGTACACATGGATTTGTGGTAGGACATATTACTCCAGAAGCGCAAGAAGGAGGGAACATTGGATTGGTAGAAGACGGAGATGTGATTACCATCGATGCAGAAACAAATACCATTAGTGTAAATGTATCCGATGCCGAATTCGAAAAACGAAAAGCGTCATGGGTACAACCACCACTTAAATTTAGTAAAGGCGTTTTGTATAAATATGCAAGATCAGTTTCATCAGCATCCAATGGGTGCGTAACAGATGAGTTTTAATAAAATTATAAAAACCTGCAAGGCGTCGTCGTAGACCTCCTTGTAGGTTTGATACATGAATTATAGTGCTAGTTGTACTCATAATTCTTAATTCACAATTTTGAATTGTAAAAAATGGAAACACAGACACATACATTAGATACCAAAAATGCCACCAAAGTAGAACGAATTAGTGGTGCAGAAGCTGTTATCAAATGTCTATTGGCAGAGGATGTAGATCTTATTTATGGCTACCCCGGTGGGGCGATTATGCCAGTATATGATGAGTTGTATAAATACCAAGACCAGTTACGACATATTTTGACACGTCACGAGCAAGGTGCTACGCATGCAGCTCAAGGCTATGCCCGAACCAGTGGTAAAGTTGGTGTGGCAATTGCTACTTCTGGTCCTGGAGCAACGAATTTGGTTACTGGAATTGCAGATGCACAGATTGACTCTACACCAATGGTATGTATTACTGGACAGGTAGGCTCACATTTGTTAGGAAGTGATGCTTTTCAGGAAACGGATATTATTGGAATATCAACACCCGTGACCAAATGGAATATTCAGGTAACTAAAGCCAAAGATATTCCTGCAGTAATGGCTAAAGCATTTTATATTGCGCGTTCTGGTCGTCCAGGGCCTGTATTGGTTGATATTACCAAAGATGCACAGTTCGAAGAGTTTGATTTTTCCTATGCGAAATGTACTGGAGTGCGAAGCTACAAGCCTGTGCCACCAACTGTACCAGAATCTTTGGAGCAAGCTGCGAAATTGATTAATGATGCTAAAAAACCCATGATTGTATGGGGTCAAGGTGTTATTTTGGGTCAAGCCGAAGCAGAATTTAAAGCCTTGGTAGAAAAAACAGGTATTCCATCTGCATGGACTATTCTTGGAGCATCGGCCTTGCCAACAAAGCATCCATTGAATGTCGGAATGGTGGGAATGCATGGAAATTACGGTCCAAATATGTTGACCAATGAGTGCGACTTGTTGATCGCTATCGGAATGCGATTTGATGATCGTGTGACGGGGAGTTTGGATACCTATGCCAAACAAGCTAAAGTGATACATTTCGAAATTGACCCGGCTGAGGTCGATAAGAATGTGAAGACAGATGTGGCAGTAATGGGAGATGTTAAACAGACGTTGTCTGGCATTTTGCCCTTACTTGATAAAAATACGCATGAAGATTGGCATCAGGAATATAAAAAGTATGATGCTATAGAATTCGAAAAAGTTATCAAAGGTGATTTGCACCCAACAAAAGAAGGATTGACAATGGGCGAGGTACTTGGTGCTATTAATAAAAAGACCGGTGGTGATCAAGTTATTGTAAGTGATGTGGGACAGCATCAGATGATTGCATGCCGTTATGCAGAATTTACCAAAACCAAAGCGAATATTACCTCTGGAGGATTAGGAACAATGGGCTTTGCCTTGCCAGCAGCCATAGGAGCCAAAATGGGCGCTATGGAACGTGAGGTCATCGCTATTATTGGTGATGGAGGATATCAGATGACGATTCAAGAATTAGGAACGATTTTCCAAACAGGTGTGCCTGTAAAAATTGTGGTACTCAATAATGATTTCTTAGGGATGGTGCGTCAGTGGCAACAGTTATTTTTTGACAAGCGTTATGCTTCTACAGAATTAGTAAATCCTGATTTTGTGAAAATTGCGGAAGGCTATCATATCCCTGCTAAACGCGTAAACAAACGTGAAGATTTACAAGCGGCGGTAGATGAAATGATTGATGCAAAAACACCTTATTTTTTAGAGGTTTGTGTAGAAAAAGAAGATAATGTATTCCCAATGATACCAACTGGAGCTTCGGTGTCGGATATTAGATTAAGTTAATTATGGACGAAAAACAATTATTTACCATATCCGTATATACGGAAAACAATGTAGGGTTACTGAATCGTATTTCTGCAATTTTCTTAAAACGTCATATCAACCTATTAAGCATGACAGCTTCAGCTTCAGAAATTGAGGGCGTATATCGTTTCGTAATAGTCGTAAAGATTACGGAAGAAGCAGTGAAGAAAATAGTTGGGCAGATAGAAAAACAAATAGAAGTGATCCGAGCGTATTATCATACCAATGATCAGACTATTTTTCAGGAAACAGCCTTGTTCAAGATAGCTTCTAGTTTGTTATTTGAAGAACCACAAATACAAAATATTATCAAAAATGCGAATGCAGAGATTGTTACCGT
>CAZYRG010000071.1:0-1777 GCA_964650425.1 uncultured Flavobacteriaceae bacterium | reverse complement strand
CCTAAATAAAAGTTAAAAATAAATAGAAAATCCGCTTCAAAAAAAGCGACTGATCATTATATTTGCAGGGCAAAATAAGGATCAAAACAAAAACTAAGCGTAATGGCAAATTATTTTAATACATTATCACTAAGAGAGCAATTGGCACAATTAGGAAAATGTAGATTTATGGATTCCTCAGAATTTTCTGATGGGACTGCAGCATTAGAAGGAAAAAAAGTAGTAATCGTTGGTTGTGGAGCACAAGGACTTAATCAAGGATTGAATATGAAAGATTCTGGATTGGATATTTCGTATGCGTTGAGAGAAGGTGCAATTAAAGAAAAACGTCAATCTTTTGTAAATGCAACGGAGAATGGATTCAAAGTAGGAACCTATGAAGAATTAATCCCTACGGCAGATGTAGTGATTAATCTAACTCCAGATAAGCAACATACAGCTGTAGTAGCAGCTGTAATGCCATTAATGAAAAAAGGGGCAACACTTTCTTATTCTCATGGTTTTAATATTGTAGAAGAAGGAACGCAAGTTCGTGAAGATCTTACGGTGATTATGGTTGCACCAAAGTGCCCAGGATCAGAAGTAAGAGAAGAATATAAAAGAGGATTTGGCGTACCGACATTGATTGCAGTACACCCTGAGAATGATCCAGATGGTAGAGGTTTGGCTGAGGCCAAAGCGTATGCAGTTGGTACAGGAGGACACAGAGCGGGAGTTCTAGAATCTTCTTTCGTTGCTGAGGTAAAATCAGATTTGATGGGAGAGCAAACCATTCTTTGTGGGTTGCTACAAACAGGATCGATCCTTTGTTTTGATAAAATGGTCGAAAAAGGAATTGATGCAGGCTATGCGTCTAAATTGATCCAATATGGATGGGAAACCATCACAGAAGGATTAAAATATGGTGGAATTACCAATATGATGGATCGCTTGTCCAACGCTGCAAAAATCAAAGCGTTTGAATTATCTGAAGAGTTAAAAGATATCATGCGTCCATTGTTCCAAAAGCATATGGATGATATTATCTCTGGACATTTTTCTAAGACGATGATGGAAGATTGGGCGAATGACGACAAGAATCTATTGTCTTGGAGAGCGGCTACTGGAGAAACAGCTTTTGAAAAAACTCCAGCTGGCGATGTGGAGATTTCTGAGCAAGAGTATTATGATAATGGTGTATTAATGGTAGCCATGGTGCGTGCAGGTGTTGAGTTGGCTTTTGAGGCAATGACAGATGCAGGGATTATCGAAGAATCTGCTTATTATGAGTCATTACACGAGACACCACTTATTGCAAATACGATTGCGCGTAAGAAGTTGTTCGAAATGAATCGTGTGATTTCGGATACAGCGGAGTATGGATGTTACTTGTTTGATCATGCGTGTAAGCCATTATTGACGGAGTTTATGAAAAATATCGATACTGATGTAATCGGTAAGCCATATGCAAAGGATAATGGAGAAGGAGTAAGCAATGCTAAGCTTATTGAAATCAATGCTGCATTACGTTACCATCCAGTAGAAGTTATTGGTGAGGAATTGCGTGATGCAATGACTGCGATGAAACCTATTGTATAGATAATAGTATGTTATATTTGAAAAGAGGCTGGTTTTTTAATCAGCCTCTTTTTTTTATCCTAGCATCTCTTGATTTGATATTCTGTTCGCATAGCCTTATAATCTCAGTAATTCTCTTGGTTCTGGTTTCTTCTCGTTTTGCCATATTAAGCCAATAGAGATAGGACTTACGATACGACATAGCAAAGGCTTTGTAATT
>CAZYRG010000070.1:0-14385 GCA_964650425.1 uncultured Flavobacteriaceae bacterium | reverse complement strand
TGTATCAAAATAGCATTCACCTTACCCGAAATTACCGCCGCTTTTTGACTGATTTCATACCCTTTACTTTCTAAAGCCTGAAAAAGTGATGGATTAGAATAGTCTTCTTCAAAAAACACTAAATCGGGTAACCACTGATGATGAAAACGGGGCGCATCGACCGCTTCTTGCATCGTCATCTTATGTTCCACTACATTTAGAAATGTTTGTAAGACCGAGGTCATAATGGTAGAACCGCCTGGGGTACCTACGACCATGAAAAGTTGATCATTTTGTTCCACCAAAGTCGGCGTCATTGAACTCAACATACGTTTTTGTGGAGCTATAGCATTGGCTTCAGCACCAATCAGTCCAAACATATTGGGAACACCAGGTTTGGAACTAAAGTCGTCCATCTCATTATTTAAGAAAAACCCCAATTCTGGCACATAGATTTTTGAGCCATAAGCTCCATTGATCGTAGAAGTCACCGAAACGGCATTGCCCTTCGCATCTACGATAGAGTAGTGGGTAGTTTCGGAGCTTTCATAACCAGGGAGTCGTCCATGTTTGATACTAGCAGAAGGCGTAGCTTGATCCAGACTAAAATCCTGCATACGATTTTGGAGGTAGTCTTTCTCTAATAAACTATCAGATGGCACATTAACAAAATCAGGATCACCCAAATAGAAGCTACGATCCGCATAAGCACGTCTGGCAGTTTCGGCAATGGTTTGTATAGTTTTAGGTTGCAAATGACCGTAATCAGCTATGGGGTAGGGCTCAATCATTTTGAGCATTTGTCCCAAACAAATTCCTCCACTAGAGGGCGGTGACATCGAAGTGATGGTATAGTCTTTATAGTCAAATTGGATGGGATCACGCCATTTAGGTTCATATAATTTCAAATCTTCTAAGCTTATAATACCACCACGTTCTTGTAGAAATTTAACAAGTGTTTCTCCAGTTTTTCCTTGGTAGAATTCCTTTTTTCCATGTTGTACAATACGTTCCAAAGTGGCAGCAAGTATCGGATTTTTAATCGTGTCTTTAGCACGACAATTTTCGGCATATAGAATGGTGTCTTGATTGATCCGATGAAAGGTTTCTCGGTATTGATCTAAGCGTTTTTGTTGTTTTTCGGTAACTACGTACCCTTTTTTGGCTAGTTCAATTACAGGCTGCAATAATTGTTTGATAGGAAGTGTTCCAAATTTTTCATGTACGGCAAAGATTCCAGAGACATTACCTGGAACCCCAACAGCCAAAGCACTTTCTTGACTGCGTTCTGGAACTACTTGCCCCAGTGAATCCAAAAACATATCCTTATAAGCAGCCAATGGTGCCTTTTCTCTAAAATCGAGAGCACCTTTGGTACCATCTGCTTGTCGATAAACCATAAACCCACCACCGCCTAAACTTCCGGCGTAGGGATAACATACAGCTAGCGCCATTTCGGTAGCAATCATGGCATCAAAAGCAGTACCGCCTTGTTGCAGAACAGTGAGGCCAATTTTTGAAGCTTCTTCCCGTGCCGTAACGACCATTGCATTTTGAGCCTGTACACCTTTGATTTTTTCGCGTTTGGTGTCGGGAGTAGTTTTGCAGCTGAGTACAGTTAGGATAAAGAGGAATAGGAGTATTTTTTGCATTATTGAGTCGTTTATGTTTTTTCTTTTTTTAGTGTGTTAAAGTTACAGAGAGTTTCATAGAGATACGCAGAGAATTTGGAACAGAGTTCAATCATTTTTGTATCACATGATGATGGTGTTTTTAGTTCCAAAATCAAAAATCGTTAATCAAAACTCTTACCTTTTCAAATCTCCAAATTTCTACCTTCATTTTCTATTTTCTATTTTCTCTTCTCTCTTCTACCTATCTCTCTTCTCTATTTTTTCATTTTTCCTCCCAACTCACGAATCGTATTAAAAACATGCAATTCCAGCTCTGGGAAAAAAGTTTCAAATTCTGATTTAAATTCCTCATAGTGTTCTTCCAGTTCTACTACAGCAAAACTCATTTTAGATACATTTTTGGTGCGATGGTTCATCTGATCCAGAATTTTGGCAATACCAGGAATCGTAGCATAGCTCAATAGCCAGTTATCACGGATCATATAGGGCATGAAATTCTGTACTTTTTTGGGCAACATATCAAAATGAGCTTCCAATAGCGCATAAAAATTTTGACAATATTGGGCTAAAGATATTTCAGAATAGTTGGCCCAATTTGCTGCCAAATAGTGGTCATATAAGATATCAACAATCACCCCACTGTAATGCCGATATTTAGGAAAAAGCCGAGAGATACTTTGACGAACTATAGGATGCGAATCTGTATAGCTATCAATAGCACGATGCACTAGAATTCCTTCTTGGATTTTATCTGGATACTCCAAGTACTTTTTGCCTTTGATTGCATCAGCCATAAAATTGCCTAACTGCAGTTGTTGATCATCTCCTGATAAATAAATATGGGCCAAAAAGTTCATCCTATGAAAATAGACAAATAAAACCAGCTGTTATAGTTCTTGTTAATTGATTTATGAAAAATTTTAGAGAATAATAATACGTAGTGGGATATAGCGTTTATATTTGTTTTATAATAAATGCCAAAATCAAATAGGCCCCACGCAAGTATTGATTTATGGCAATTGAATTCAAATTAATACGATAAAGAATATTCATACAATGACTTTAATAAAATCAATATCAGGTATCCGTGGAACGATTGGAGGAAAAGTAGGAGAAAATCTAACCCCTCTGGATGCCGTAAAATTTGCCTCAGCTTATGGAACTTGGCTCAAGGCAGAAAGTAATAAAGAACATCCAGTTGTAGTAATTGGACGCGATGCCCGAATCTCAGGGTCTATGATCCAGCAATTAGTCATGAATAGTTTGATTGGCTTAGGGATTAATGTTGTAGATCTAGGACTTTCTACTACACCAACGGTAGAAATCGCAGTGCCGTTAGAAAAAGCTGACGGGGGAATTATCCTAACGGCCAGCCATAATCCAAAGCAATGGAATGCCTTGAAATTATTGAATAATAAAGGCGAGTTTTTGAATGGCGCTAATGGCGAAAAAATACTCAAGATTGCGGAAGAAGATGCCTATGATTATGCAGAAGTTGATGACCTAGGAACTATTACCGTTAATGAGCAATATATCGATATTCATATCGAAGAAGTACTCAACTTACCACTAGTAGATGCCGAAAAAGTAAAGGCAGCTGGTTTTAAAGTAGCTGTGGATGGGGTGAACTCTACAGGAGGGATTGCCATTCCGAAATTATTAAAGAAAATGGGAGTAACGCCCATCGAATTATACTGTGATCCAACAGGTCATTTTCCACACAATCCAGAACCGCTCAAGGAACATCTACAAGATATTTCGGCTTTGGTAGTCAAAGAAAAGGCAGATTTTGGAGTCGTAGTAGATCCTGATGTGGACCGTTTGGCATTTATCAGTGATGATGGAGAGATGTTTGGTGAAGAATATACCTTGGTAGCCTGTGCAGATTATGTGTTGAGTAAAACTCCGGGAAATACCGTGTCTAATTTGTCTTCTAGTCGGGCGCTAAGAGATATTACCGAAAAACATAATGGCACCTATGAAGCTAGTGCGGTAGGTGAAGTAAATGTGGTGCAAAAAATGAAAGACAATAATGCGATCATTGGAGGAGAAGGTAATGGCGGTATTATTTATCCAGCCTCTCATTACGGACGTGATTCTTTGGTTGGTGTAGCCTTGTTTTTGACCTATTTGGCTGAGAAAAAACAATCAGTAAGTGCCTTACGTGCTAGTTACCCGTCGTATTATATGAGTAAGAATAAAATTCAGCTCACGCCACAATTAGATGTAGATGCGATTCTGAAAGGTTTTGAAGCAAAACATGTTAACGAAACGGTAACAACGATTGATGGAGTAAAAGTAGACTTTAGCGAAAGCTGGGTACACTTGCGTAAAAGTAATACAGAACCCATTATTAGAATTTATACCGAAGCATTAAGTCAAGCCACTGCAGATCAACTGGCAGAAGAGACGATTGCTACGCTTAAAGAAATAGCGGGAATTTAATTAAGTTATGAGTTCAGCGTTAGGGGTTATGATTTTTTGATTGATTAACGATTAACGAATATAGATTAGCGATTTTTGAAAGTTGTATTGGGTTGTTAACTATGTTCCCTCCTTGAGGAGGGCTAGGGAGGTGTAAAAAGTTCGAAAAAATCTAAAAAAGTTGAAATTTACTATGTTGAAAGTTACTATTTTGATAATAGAATTGACAATCCAAAAATGTCTAAGACTGATCAGTAAACTCATAACCCATAACCCATAACTCTGAACTCAAAAAAATGTTCCGAAAGCGTTTTTATTACCTTATAGAATTGCAGTACCTCGGTTTTCGCTATCACGGTTGGCAGAAGCAGAAGCAAAGTGATCTTAAGACGGTAGAAGGAATGGTACAAAAGACGTTGAAATGGATTTTGAAAGATATTCGTTTCAAGACCTTGGCTTCGGGGCGCACGGATGCTAAGGTTTCTGTCAATCAAGGGGCATTTGAATTATTTGTAGAAGAAGTGCCCTTAGAGATGGATGCTTTTTTGATCGAATTCAATGAAAATCTACCGGCTGATATCAAAGCATTGTCGATTAAGGAGGTTGATGAAAAGTTTAATATCATTAATCAAGCGAAGCAAAAAGAATATTTGTACTTGTTTTCTTTTGGAGAAAAAAACCACCCTTTTGCGGCCTCTATGATGGTCAATATTCCGCATCAATTAGATATAGCACTCATGCAAGAAGGCGCCAAGCTTTTTGTTGGAAGGCATTGGTTTAAGAACTATTGCGCTAGGCCAAGCCCTACTGCCGAATTTTATCGTACCGTTACCGAATGTACCATAGAACGCAATACGCTGTATACTGCTAACTTTTTTCCAGAGGAGAGTTATGTGTTGCGAGTTTGTGGTCCTGGATTTATGAGGTATCAGATTCGATTGATGGCAGGAGCTCTATTTTCTTTAGGTAGAGGTGATGTGGATTTGGAGTATCTCAAAGATTCTTTAATAGAAGGGAGTGAAAATGCTATTACTTGGGTAGCGCCCTCTAGTGGATTGATACTTAATAGCGTTGTTTTTGAGTAAGTATAATGAATCAATTACTTCTATCATTCTTTCTACAGAGGAAGAAAGCTAGGACGAGGGGATTGGATTTTTTGATCAAAAATCTGAAATTATTTCAGAATTGTACTGTATAGTGCGATAGATAATACTGCCGTAAACATGACAAATCGTATTACATAATGAAGGTGCAAAAAATCCTTTTTGCTAGCAGCACTCCAACTTTTAATAGCAAAGTAGAGTAGCGGTGCTATAACAAGTACTAATACATAGATAACGGCCTTGGTATTTTGAAATAAATAATTATAGGTAAAGAGTACAACTGCAATAATCGGAACCAAGGCTAATAATGTGCCTAATTTCGCAGTACGATCACGCCCCATCAACATAGGTAAGGTTTGCGCCCCCGTATTATGATCGGTATCCATATCTCTACAATCTTTGATCATTTCGGAGAGTATTCCTAAAAGAAACGCCAAAATTCCGTAATCTAAAAGAATAGAAAAAATGGTGGATTGTGTTACTTTGTTTTGGACATTTATAACGGGTAACAAATCAAATATTCCAGGGAAAATCACTACAACAAATAATAAAATCGCCACAGTTAGCGTACCAGCAAAAGGTATAGTTTTGAGATAGGTAGCATATACATACAATAAGGCAGAAATAATGATAAAAATTGATGAGAAGCTTGATTTACCAATATGATTTGCTATGTAGAACCCTAGCGCTACGCCTATAACATTCAATACGACAAAAAGCTTATTAGCATTTTGCTCTGATATAATGGTGTCAATCATTTTTTTGGAAGTATTAGTAGCGATATATAACATCACAGATCCACCTGCAGCAATACAAAGCACTGCGATTACTAATAAACTATATTCAAAGGTACTCAGAGCTGTATTAAATCCAAAAGGCTCAAAAAACCCAAATTTTATGGCTAATAAGGTAAAAGCAATAAATAGCAGTTCTTTGTAGCGAATAAGTTGTAGGTATGAAGCCATTAATTAGTTTGAGTTGTTAGGAAATCAAATATAGTAAACAAATTCAAAACAAAAGTACTAGAATTAATAGCGCCCGATCATTAGTGATCGGGCGTTAATTTATTTCAATATTTTCTTCAATTTTCTTAGAACTGATAGTTCAAAGAAAGATTAAAAAGTGTACCTAGTTGACTAAAATGATACCCATCATAGGTCATTTGAGAATACCGTTGGTTAAAGGTAATAAGGTTGGAATTAGTTTTTACCTGTGCAGGATCATTAAGAATAGCTTCTCCAGCTGCGTTTTCAGCTATAAATTCCCATTCTGGTAAAACATTAAGAATGTTATTCACATTCAAGGCTAAAGTTAACTTTTCTGTAAACGCAAAATTCACGGCTAGATCGGTTACAATTTTTGGGATGAATTCTGTTCTCAGGTTGTTATCTAATCCATCTTGTTTAAATGTAGTTTTGCCGAAATAGGTGTTGTTTAAAGAAAAATCAAACTTTCCGATTTCATAATTAGCACCCAAAATCCACTTAGTTACGGGTCTAGATGTAAAGAATAAGGCTTCTTGCGTTTCATTAACTACAGATTGACCAGCATTAGCAACTAATGTTGGATTTTTTACATCTCCTTCTCGTTCATTTTCTATCGTATAGTTTCCAGAAAGGTTAAAACCTAGTTTACCTTCTCCAACTTCAATATTATTATAGCTAAGTACCACATCGATACCGGAAGTTCTAGTGTCAATGGCATTGGTAAAGAAACTAACATCTACTAAATTATTGTCTCTCAAGACATCATCAAGTGGAGTTGCTCCAACATTATTACCATCAGCATCCGTCGCCGTTGGTCCAATTTCTGTACTTAATACGATTCGATCTTCTACAGCAATATTATAATAATCTATAGTAAAACTTAATTTTGGAGTAATTTTAGCTCCGATTCCTACGGTAAGGTTTGTGGATTCTTCAGCTTCTAATTGATCAATTCCTAAGAGTCTTGCCTGTGGAGAAACGTTATTTACTAAACCTCCGACTTGGATGCCTTGACCAGGAATAAAAGAAAACTGGGCTTTTTGCGTAAAAATTTGATGTAGTGTAGGTGCTCTAAATCCTGTTGATGCCGAAGCTCTTAAGGTTAATTTGTCTTCTAAGAATTTATATCGAGAACTCACTTTCCAAACAAAAGCATTCCCGAAATCGCTATATTCTTCCACACGAGCGGTTCCATTTATTAAGAAATCTTCGGTGATGTCTACGGCAATATCCAAATAACCTCCAATATTATAACGGTTAAACTTTCCAGAATTTTCAGGCGTATTTCCAGCAAAGGAATCAGCACCACCGCCATCATAAGAAGCCAATCCACCTTCGATGATTTCAAAAGTTTCTGTTCTGAACTCAGCTCCCGCGGCTACTGATACGTAATCATTCAAAATTCTAGAAATATCAATATTTCCTACATTATGGGTAAAACGAGTTCCACCTGGATCAAAATCAATAGGACTATTAGCTCTATAGAGTTCTATAGGTTCAAAACCTTCTCCAGGATCAGGTTGTCCATTTCCATTTGCATCATTAAAACTGCTGGTAAATACAGCATTTCTATTATGAGAATTTCTAACTTTATAAGTTTGTAAATTTCCTCCAGTAGTAAAACTCAAATCAATATTCCAATCATTTTTTTTAGTTTTAAATCCAACAGTACCATTATAGTCACTTAGTAAACCGTCAAAGGTTGGAACATATCCATTATATTGACCGCCAGGTCCATTTGGAAAAAAATCATTCAGATAAGGAAAATAATCTACTCCAGCTATATCATCAGGGTTAAATTCTTGTGATCTCCTCCAATAGGGAGTTCTATAATTAGCAAAACTATTTACTTTTTTATAAACGTATGCAGCATTAAAATATAGTTCAGATTCTTCACTTACATTATAAGCTCCGTTTACCAAAAATTTGGCAGCAGCCGTTTCTGGAGAACCATTAATATTATTAGCATCTGGATTAGCTGCCAAGAAACTATCAACAACTTCTCTTCCTATAGTATTTCCAGAAATACGATTTGCCGCATCGGGTAATGGATTGCCATCTTCATCATTAGGGTCTTGGAATACAAAATCAATAAACTCTCCATCCGCATCAACAGTACCAGATCTACTGGCTAGGTTCGTTTTAGAAAGATCTATCGTATAATTAATAAACCCTTTATCCTCGCCAATCGTAGTTCCGTTATTTACGGAAACTCCAAACATTTCGCCATCACCTTCTATGGTAAGGCCAGACCTCACAGTTGCAGATCCACGATTTGCATCATCTTTCAATATAATATTCATTACACCCGCAATTGCATCCGATCCGTATTGTGCAGAAGCTCCATCTCTCAGTATTTCCACTCTTTTGATAGCATCTGTTGGGATTGCCGAGATATCAGCGCCTGTCTCACCACGCCCTGGAGAGGTTTGTGTATAGAGTAGGGCACTTAGGTTTTTTCTTTTTCCGTTGATCAAGATTAAGGTTCTACTAGGTCCCATATTTCTAATTTCATAGGGATCTAATAAAGATGTCGCATCATTAACAGGAGTTTGTACAGTGTTAAACGAAGGGATTTTGTACTGCAATGCTTTATCAAAAGTTGCTTGCCCAGTATTGACCAAATCTTGTGAGCCCACAACATCAATAGGTAGCGCTACGGTGGTGTTACTTCGGGCAGGCGCTCTAGATCCTACTAGAATTACATCGTCTAGTGATTCTCCAGCAGTAAGGGTAACGTTGATTTCAGTTTGATCATTTACAGCGATTTTTTGGGTTTCAAAGCCAACAAAGCTGAAAATTAAGGTAGCTCCTTCCGATACATCGATGGAGTACTTTCCATCAAAATCTGTTGCAGAACCATTGGAAGTTCCTTGTTCTTTAATATTTACACCAGGTAAAGGGTTGCCGTCGGGATCCGTTACAGTACCCGATACATTTTGTTGCCCAAAGGAGGTTACTACCCACAATAAGCTAAAAATGATAAGAAATGTTTGTTTCATAGTTTGTGTTTTAAAAGTGTTTTCAATGAATGATTTTTGTGTTAATTTTACTTAAAGAAAACATTTAGCTAACAAGCACTATCATAAGGGACTCTTAAAAAAATGGTAATTTATCTTAATGCCAGTCGCTTAGGACTGTCTCAATGCCCCTGCAACCCTTGTACTCAATCGTTTTATCTTTAATTTAACTAGGTTATAAAATAATTGATAGCAGAAATGTATCTTTGCGACACAAAAAAACAACAAATGCGCACAAAGTGTACTTTTTCACTGTAGGACAGTAATTGAGATAGACGGAGGACGCAAAAAATGATAAATATAAATTTATGAAAGCAGGAATTGTAGGATTGCCAAATGTTGGTAAGTCAACACTTTTTAATTGTTTGTCCAATGCAAAGGCACAGAGTGCAAACTTTCCTTTTTGTACTATAGAGCCAAACGTAGGCGTAGTGAATGTTCCTGATCCACGCTTAGAAAAATTGGAATCATTAGTGAACCCAGAGCGCGTACTACCTGCGACTGTAGAAATTGTAGATATTGCTGGTCTAGTTAAAGGAGCAAGTAAAGGAGAAGGACTAGGAAATCAGTTTTTAGGAAATATTCGAGAAACCGATGCGATTATTCATGTGTTGCGTTGTTTTGATAATGATAATATTGTCCATGTAGATGGTTCTGTAGATCCCATTAGGGATAAGGAGACCATTGATATGGAATTACAGCTCAAAGATCTTGAAACTGCAGAAAAGAAAATAGATAAGGTTAAACGTGCAGCCAGAACCGGTAACAAAGAAGCACAAAAGGAAGAAGCTATATTAGTAAAAATCAAAGAAGGATTAGAAGCTGGAGTATCAGTTCGCGCTATTGATTTTTCGGATGATGACAGAGAGGCTTTTGTACAGCCGCTACAGTTTATTACAGACAAGCCGGTTTTGTATGTGTGCAACGTGGATGAAGGAGCAGCAGTAGACGGTAATGCTTATGTAGAACAAGTACGTGCAAACGTTGCGAATGAAAACGCTGAGGTCATAGTTCTAGCTGTAGGTACAGAAGCCGATATTACAGAATTGGATGATTATGAAGAGCGTCAGTTATTTTTGCAAGATATGGGCTTAGAAGAGCCTGGAGCAGCGGTTTTAATTCGTGCAGCATATAAATTATTGAATCAACAGACCTATTTTACAGCGGGAGAAAAGGAAGTGCGTGCTTGGACCATTCCAATAGGAGCAACGGCGCCGCAAGCAGCGGGTGTGATCCATACCGATTTTGAAAAAGGGTTTATTCGTGCTGAGGTCATTAAGTATGATGATTACGTCAGTTATGGTAGCGAAACCAAAGTAAAAGAAGCTGGAAAATTAGGGGTAGAAGGAAAAGGATATGTTGTAAGTGATGGAGATGTGATGCATTTCTTATTTAATGTATAGAAACAGATCAATCTGACTTTAAAAAGGCTGTTTTTCTATAGAAAAACAGCCTTTTTTGGTTTTTTTGTCGCTAGATGATCACATTATCTAGGTGTTTTTTTCCAAAAGAGCCATATAAAAACCATCAAATCCAGAAGTATGACATAAGAGCTTTTTATCTTTAATAAAATTAAAATCCGCTGCTTCAGGAGTTTTCATAAATTCTTGGACTTGTTGTTCATTTTCTGATGGGAGAATGGAACATGTTGCATACACTAATTTCCCCCCCGGCTTTACCATTTTGGAATATCTAGATAATATATCGGCTTGGGTTTTGCGAATAGTCTCCAAAAACTCTGGTTGTAGCTTCCATTTGGCATCGGGATTTCTACTCAATACGCCTAAACCACTACAAGGAGCATCAATCAGTACTTTATCAGCTTTGCCATAGAGTTTTTTGATGTCTTTGGAGCTTTCGATCACTCGAGGCTCTATATTATGCGCTCCTGCACGTCTGGCACGGCGTTTAAGCTCCTTCAGTTTATTATCATAAATATCCATGGCAATAATCTGTCCTTTATTCTGCATCATGGCAGCAAGGTGCAGGGTTTTTCCACCGGCACCAGCACAAGTATCGACTACACGTTCTCCAGGTTGAGGGTCTAATAAGCTCCCAACTAATTGTGAGTTGGCATCTTGTACTTCAAAAAAACCATTTTTAAATGCTTCCGTACCGAAAACATTAGAACGTTCTACAAGTTGTAATGCATTAGAGTATCCTTTGACTGATGTCGTATCAATATCTTCTTTGATCAAGGCCTTTTTTACTTGATCTTTAGTTGCTTTTAAGGTGTTAACTCTTAAAACCACAGGTGCTTGTTCATTAAGGGCATGGATTTCCGCATCCCATTTTTTGCCTAATTCTTTTTCCCCTAATTCATCAAGCCAATCTGGTATTGCTTCTTTAAACTTTCTAATTTTACTGAGTTCATCAAACTTTCCTTTGATACGTCGGGTAGGAGTGGGTTCTATCTGATTCCAATCAGGTAATGAAATTCCGCGTAGTGTGGCCCATACTGCAAAAACACGCCATAAATTTTCTCTGGTATACGGAGCTCGAACTTCTGCAATTTCTGCATACAGCCGTTTCCAACGCACAATTTCATAGGTGGTTTCTGCAATAAAACTGCGATCACGAGATCCCCATCTTTTATCACGTTTTAGTAATTTTTGAATCACTTTATCAGCATATTTTTCATCATTAAAAATCTGATGTAATCCGTCTATTACTGCAAAAACTAGTGTACGATGTAACCTCATTTTTTGAAAGAG
This sequence comes from uncultured Flavobacteriaceae bacterium, assembly GCA_964650425.1. GTDB lineage: Bacteria > Bacteroidota > Bacteroidia > Flavobacteriales > Flavobacteriaceae > Aquimarina. The sequence goes on along the minus strand of CAZYRG010000070.1, from coordinate 2,525 downwards.
TTAAAATAAATAGCCTGCAAAGATACCCTTTTGGTCGGGTTTGGAGTATATAATGAGGGTATAAATTTTAATGTAATCTAGTCATACGACTAAAACAATTATTCAAATTTAATATAGCTCCATTAAGTAAGTCTCGTTTTAGATCCTTTATGAAGTTTGATTTTTTAACCTCCCCAGAGTTAGTTTTGATTAAGGGAAGTCTATAATCCGTCGATTTTCTCTTTGCGTCGTTCTTCGATAGCTTGCTTTCGTAAGTCAATCATTCTGGTTCGATCACCATATTGTTTTAAAAGTTTTCTTTTAAAATTTTCTTCAGCCCTAGCCAACAGTACAATCTTCTTATTTGATAGGATTTTGCTAAGATCTTCGTTGAGTTTTTGTTTAGCTTCAAATCGTTGTTTACGTATATCTTGCAGGGTATTCAACAGTGTTTTTGCTTCCTGTTCACTCAGTCGACCTAGTACTTGCATATCCGATTTGACAGTACTTCTTTCTTGCCGTCTTAATTCCTGCATGGTTTTATGATGGGCATTATATATTGGCCAAAATTGTTGTGCTTCTTCTGGTGTAAGGCTTAATTCTGTTGTAATGTGCGCAACCTTCAAAGCTTTGATTTTTTCTTGTCCTTTTTTTTGCGCCATTATACTAGTGTGGGTAAATAGCAAGAGTAGGGGGAGCAATAGATAATATGGTCTATGTATAATTTTATTCATCATTCATTATTCAGTTAAAATGTAATCGGTGTCTAAGCGATCTTCCAGATATTCATATAGGAGTTCTTCTTGTACGGATTCATTATCCAGCGTGCTAATATCGATATTTTGATCAAATAACAGGTCCTCCACCTCAAAAAGTGTTAGGTCTAATTCTCCATTATCAATGTAATCATGTAATTGGGTAGTATCTATAGCTGCAATCGTATCCGTTATTTGTTGTGTACTGCTATAGTCATATATAGAGAAAACTAAAACTAATGAAGCGGCAACAGCTACTGTACTATAGGCAATTTTTTTCCAAGAAAATAAGGGGATAACCTTTGGTTCAACTTTTTCTAAGATACGTTTTTCTAGAGTATCAAAATAGGATTCTGGAGTCGTATAGCCGTGAGTACCTTTGTAATTTTTTAATACATCTTCTATTGATTCTAGGTTTTTGACTTTATTCAAAAGCGTATCTTCAAGCTCACTAAAGTAGCCTTCAGGTACATTATAACCATTATTCGGATATTTTGAATTTTTTTTCATCCTATATATTAGACTAATAACTCACTAAAAGGTTTAATTGTTTTTTAGGAACTGCTCAATTTTTTTTACGGCCAGGTGATAGGAAGCTTTCAGGGCCCCTTCACTCGTATTCAATAATTCAGATATTTCTCGATACTTTAATTCCTGATAATATTTAAGCATAAAAACTTGTTGTTGCTTATCTGGTAATGTTGCTATAGCTTGTTCTAATTTAATTTGTATCGCATCTCCTTCATAATAAACATCAGCAGTTAAGTTATTGATCAATTGTTGTTGTAATTCTTCACTGCTAATATTTTGCTGTCGCGCTTTTTTCTGCAAGAAGGACAAACTCTCATTGGTAGCAATACGATATAACCAAGAGTACAATTTACTCTCTCCCTTGAACTTACCAATGTTTTTGTACACTTTAATAAAAACATTTTGTAGCACATCATCGGTATCAGCATGATTTTTTGTTAAATACCTTATATGCCAATATAAACGTTCTTTATATAACGTAATGAGCTTTTTAAAGGCTTCATTTCTTTTTTCCTCCGACTGTAATGCTTTTACAAGCTCATTTTCTTCTTGAGTATTCAAATAGCTTAGACTAAAAATAATATTCTATATGAAGATAATGAAAAAATGACAGAGGGGTATAATGAAAAAACTATTTTAAGTACTTTATACAAGTAGGATGAAATAATTTTTTGTAGGAAAATAATCATAAAAATCATTTAAAAGCATATTTTTTAGATAAAATGCATAAAATATTTGTTTTTTAAGAATGTTATAATATCTTTACACTGTAAGACTGACAGATGATACACGTCTTCCCCAAGGCGATTATGATTTAAAAGTTTTAGTTAGTGTTTTTTGATTTAGATTAACCTCTAAATTTAAGATGATTTGTGTTTGGACGCTCTACTGCTCAGTAGAGCGTTTTTTTTGAGACTAATTTGTCATAATAAAATAAAGTTAAATTATATGGTTTTGCCATAACATCACTATGGAAATAACTGTAATACTGATATTTATAATATATTATTACAAGCTTCACGGCTTCAAAATTTCATTAAAAATATCCATTAAATGCATTTTTTTTAGATAAAATACATTTTTTACTTGTTTATTAAGAATATTCTTGTATCTTTACACCATAATACTGACAAATGATACACGTCTTCCCCAAGGCGATTATGATTTAAAAGTTTTAGTTAGTGTTTTTTGATTTAGATTAACCTCTAAATTTAAGATGATTTGTGTTTGGACGCCCTACTCCCCGTAGGGCGTTTTTTT
>CAZYRG010000069.1:6772-14397 GCA_964650425.1 uncultured Flavobacteriaceae bacterium | reverse complement strand
CCATAAAAAATTAAAAGACAACTCCTAATTTTGAGTTTAATAAATCTTAGAAATCAAGATTTGAATAGGTACCAATTATTTTGCGTAATTTTAAAATGAAAAATAATTTGTCAATGTCACAGAGCGCACCAATTATTAGTATCCAACCCTTAGGTTTTCCCTGGCAAACACAAGATCCTTTTATCTTTTGTGCCTATCATCGAGATGAATATCCAAGTGGCAATGCAGCAATGGGGCCAGCATCACCTCTAACAGGTAGAATGATAGGGCAGGACTTCACCATAAAAGATGGTTGGCGCATGTATCATGGTAGAAGCATACCAGGATTTCCGTATCATCCACATCGCGGTTTTGAGACCATTACCATTGTGACAGAAGGGGTCGTTGATCATACAGATTCTTTAGGAGCTGCAGGACGTTTTATGACTGGTGATGTACAATGGATGACGGCAGGTAAAGGGGTACAACATTCAGAAATGTTTCCGTTACTTCATGAGGACAAAGAAAATCCTTTGGAGATGTTTCAAATCTGGTTGAATCTCCCTAAGGCAAGTAAGTTTGTAGAACCACATTTCAAAATGCTTTGGCGAGAGGATATTCCATTAGTAAAAGAACAAGACAAAAATGGTAATGCTATTACGGTTCAACTGGTAGCAGGAACCATGAACGGAGTACAGGCTTTGGATCCAACACCAGATTCCTGGGCGGCTAATCTAGATAATGATGTTTGCATAGCAACGATAGAATTGGCGGCAGATGCTACCTGGACGTTGCCAAAGGCTAAAGTGGCGACAGATCGGATGCTCTATTTTTATAAAGGAGCGACGATCCATATTGCAGAGCATGTAATTAGTGTTTCCAAACGCATACAAGTGACAGCAAAAGAAGACCTAGTAATCCGAGCAGGAGCAACTCCTTGTTTTTTGTTGTTATTACAGGGTAAACCTATTGATGAGCCTATTGTACAACACGGTCCATTTGTGATGAATACGGAAGAAGAAATTCAAGAAGCGTTTATGGATTATAGAAAAACACAGTTTGGAGGATGGCCTTGGCCGGAACAAGAACAAACTCATGGAAAGCATAAAGGACGCTTTGCATTACATGCCAATGGAGAAGAAGAGTTAAAATACTAGTTTATAAATGCATTTCACAACTTTTTTGAAAGAGATTAGCCCTATGGCTAAAGGAGTTTTACCTACAACCATACCGCATAGCGCTTATGTGCCTTTGGATTTGTCTTCTGCAAATAAAGATCTCCTAGCTTCAAGGGCCTATGAGACACCGCAACAGTTCGATACCTATATCAATACGTATTTAGAAAAAAACAATGCCCAGGTGGCCTATGGTGGCTACAAAGAAGATCGCGATTTATATCGTTCTAGCAATCTTTTTAATCCGGTACAACCAGAAGAAACGCGTACCATTCATTTGGGGGTTGATTTTTGGTGCCCTGCTGGTACCGCTATACGAACTCCACTAGATGGTATTGTACATAGTTTTAGAGATAATGCTACACGTGGTAATTATGGGCCTACGATTATTTTAGAACACACTATCAGAGATACGGTGTTCTATACATTGTACGGACATTTAAGTATTGGGTCTATAGCGACTTTAGAAGTAGGACAAGCATTTAGTGCAGGTGCGCAAATAGGTACTTTAGGAAACTTAATGGTTAATGGGGGCTATGCAGCGCATTTACATTTTCAAATTATACACACTATTGGCGAATATCATGGTGATTATCCTGGAGTAAGTTCTAAAAAAAATCTGGACAGCTTTGTGAAAAACTGCCCAGATCCATTATGTTTATTAAGTATTTAGAAATACGTGCTACTGATTAAAAGACACTTATTTTCTTTGTTGTTGTTCCACCATTAGCAGATGTGATTATAGCAACATAGACACCTTGCATTAAATCATTTACAGGTACTTGTACCGTAGATAGATTGCTGTTCTCTATTTGCTTTACTATGATTCCAGTGGTACTACTTCTTATTTCGATATCCTTGATCAAATCATCGGTCTCTCCTTTTAATTCTAAGGTTACAAGCGCTGAAGCAGGTACTGGATATATAACTAAGTTTTCTTCCAGAAGCTGATCTACATTTTCCGGAGTTGTTTCTTTTGACAAGAAAGTAGTAGAATTATCTCCTGTAGGATTCGGATCAATTATAATCGGTTCTGGGGTAGGAGCTAATTCGATGATTTCTATTCCATTTACTAAAGGTGATTCTACTAATTTACCAAAATCTATATCCAGATTACCATCGGCCACATTTACATTATATGAGACTGTTCCTGCTGTGGCCCATCCATACGCTTCAACAATATCAAAGTCTTTGGCAACAATTGTGTTTTCGATATAAATATCAAAAACTCTAATACCTGGGACTTTTGCACCAATCCAATTTTCTGCAAATAAAAGATTTACAATATAATCTCCGTTTGTTACAGGAAAATCCCATTGCTGATTTCGTGGCGCCGTATAAATACTAAAACGCGTTGTTGAAAATATCGGGTTAGGATATTCTGTACTATTATTGTCACTAGTATAGATTCTCCTTGATCCATAACCTCTATTGTCATCATCCGTATTGACATATGGAGAAGGATCTCCTTTTGTACCAACTCCGTAAACGATTTGCGGTAAATCTTGTTCCCAATCCATAGTGGTATCTGGAACAGCTAATCCACCAACATTAACGCGATAGCGTACAACTTCTGTAGGAGGTAATCCTAGATTTCCTGTTAGGGTAATAAGGAATTCTTCATCATTATCATACGTTACAGTGATAGTTCCGGTACTAGTTTCTAAGGTCGTTTCACTGAAGCTTACTGCCAAATTCAAATCTGAATTTGCATCGAGCAAGATATTAGTATAGGTGTCTGAAAGTGTATAACCAGTTCCAGAAATACTGATATCTTTAATAAAGGTAGCAGTTGTTCCTCCACTATTAGTAAGTGCAATTGGATCCAGTATAACGGTTTCTTGCCCATCTGTATAATTAAAGTCTACGGTTGTAGTTGCTGTACTAAATGCACTAGCTGCAATTGCCGTACCTGCAGGAACATCAGATTTATACACTTCCATGTTCTTTTGATTGCCTCCACCTCTTTTGAAGGATCCTCCGGCGATATAGATGCCTTCTCCAGAAAGAATTGCTTGTGTACCATGACGCGCATGATTCAAAGATTCTTTGGTGTTCCATAGTCCGCTCATAGGATCATAAGCTTCTACAGTATCATAAGCTGAACTTTGGTCAAGCGTTTCTCCACCAATCACATAAATTTCATTTTCAAAAGTTACGGTACTAGTACCTGCACGTGGCGTAGGGAGATCATTTGCCAAAACAGACCATGTGCCTGTAGTGAAATCAAAGACATCAACTTCAGGAATTACTGGAGCAAAAGTACCTCCAGGGCCTCCAGAAAGACGACCACCCGCAGCGTATAATTTTCCTTCGGATATTGCAGCATGGAAATGATCTCTTGCATGTGGAGCATCTGGCAATACGGTCCAGGTTCCTGTAGCAGGATCATACTCATCAAACCATGATACATAGCCACCATTGTGTCCGATAGTGTTACCACCAATTACATAGAATTTGTCATTATGAACAACAAGTCCAGCCCCTCCACGACGTCTGTCTTCAGGTATTTCTAAACCTTGGATCCATTCCTGTGTTGCAGGGTTATACATATAAATATAATCTGCAGGTGCTTCATTAGGGAAAGTATTGGTTTTGAACGCTCCAATAACCCAGACTAAGTCTTTATAGGTAGTTGCCTGAAAATGGTTGAATTCCAGCGGGGCTTCTCCTCCTTGAGACCAAGAATCTGAAGTGTAATCATAAACATCTAATCGTTTTGCAGATTCTCTACCACCAAACATGATAAAGGATTCTCCTGCCTGTACAAAAGAACATTCATGACGAGCAACATAGTTTTCGTTTTCATCTTTATCAATCCAAGTATCAACAGGTAGTGCTTCAGGAATTACATTCCAGATAAAATCGGTTGCAACACTTTCTGTTTCTGTAGCGGCAGTAACACTGACGTTATAAACTCCGCTAGGATTGTTGGTGGCACCTTCTCTTATGGATTGTGGTAAAGCTGTCAACTCCGAATCCGTATAGTTAGGGCCATCAACTTTATAGATAGCAATTTTATCAATGAGGTGTCCTTTAGAACGTTCACCAATTTGTAAAGTGCGCACTCCAGGTGTTACTATTCTTAGATAGATGGAGTAGCTTTGACTATCACTCGTATAGGTTTTCCAGTTCCAACCTGCAGAACCAGTTCTATATATTTTGAACCAACCTTGACCACCCGAACCATTTGGGGTTGTAGTTTCGGTTATTCTATTACTTCCTTTTGGGAATCGAATGGTTTTTTGTGCTCCATCTAGGTTATTAGCCATAAAGGTTTCTCCACAATTAAAACATCCTTGACCAAAGAACCAGGTGTCTTCATCGTTGACAAACTTCATCCAACTATCATTTTCGTCTGTTTGATTGCTACCACTAAAATCTGAACGCCATTGGACTCTATAGATCCCTGGAGTGTTGAATTGTATATCGTAACTTAGTTTGCTACCATTGCGATTGTTTAAATGGTTATTACCTGCTACAATTCCTGTAGCACCATTACGTTCTTCCAAACTCCATCCAGTACCTGTTACATCGGCACTTTCAGCTTCGATGACTACGAGACCATTTTCTTCGATAAAAGCTCCAGTACCATTTTGTTGTGAATTAATGGTACCAGAAATAAGTCCAGTAGTTTCGTCTATGGTCAATAAAGGTGGTAATCCTGTTGCGCTATATTGGAATGTATCACTTCCTGTTGCTTCTATTTGTAAAGAAGCAGTAGTACCTTCTACAGAAGTTTGCTCCGCCGGAGTGACAATAGCGATAGGCGTTGTTGGTAATACGGTCCAAGTGAACTGCGTGTCTACAGGGTCTAATCCTTCTTGACTCACAGTTACTGTTACAAGGTGAACACCATCATGCGCAGGTCCTCCATCTATTGCAGTTGCAGCAATAACTCCAGAAATTTGCCCATTAGTTGGTTCTATAATAATACCATCTGGTTGTCCTACTATTTCATACGTATAATTTTTTGAAGGATCACCACCGGATACTGCAACAGCAAAATCTATCGTTTCATTGATATCGCTAGTAAGGTCTTCGATAGCCGTAAGTTGCAAATCGGTTATTTCTGTTACTACAGGACTCAAAATCTCAATAGCATTGATCAAAGGGTTCTGTACTTCATGTATAAAACGAATAGAAATAGCTTCATCAAATATCGTTACTGGGAAAGAAAGCATTCCACCTACTTTGTGACCGCCAAATTCAGCAATCAAATCCAGATCATCTTTAAGAATAAGTCCTTCAATTTCTATATCATAAACTCGAGCTCCTTCATCACTTGCACCTCCCCAACCATTTCCGAGATAGAGATTTACAATATGATTTCCATTTGCAACTGGGATCGTAAATTCCATTTCTTCACCAGGAGCAGAATCCCAACGTTCTTTAGCAAAGATAGCCGCATAAGTAGCCTCATCAATATATGCAGGAATAGAGCTGTGTTTTTGTGCGTAAGGAAGATTAAAAGTTCCTATGTTTCCAGTATTGACACTATATAGATCATTGCTAAAGCTATTTTTTTGGTCATTAGCTAGCCAATCTGGTCCCTGATCAGTAGCTGCAAATGCAACACTACCTGCATTAATACGAACACTAGGAGCAAACTGCCCAATGATTGTTGCAGACGCAGGTACTATTAATGGGGAGTCTACTCCTGTGTGCTCAATAGCAATTGTTGCATTTTTTACACCTGGATTTTGATCTGGTGTAAAAATAACTGGAATACTACTACTAGTTCCAGGAGCTACGCTAATTGGAGCAGTAGCTGTGGTACTAAATAAAGCACTATCAGGACCACTAATAGTAATTGCTGTAATTTCTATTGCGGGATCAAAAGGTGCACTTTGATTTTGTACCGATATAGTCTGTTCTACAGGTGTACTTAAAGCAACTACTTCCTCAAAAACGAGCTGTTCTTCTGCAACGGCTAACATCTCTGACACATCTTCTGTAATGCTAATAAAATCCCAAGCAGCTGTAAAAGGAGTAGGGGAGCCTAAATCAGTAAAAGAAGTCGATATAAGTCCTACGGCCAATCCCTTAGCATCCGTTGGATCTAAAAAGTTTGCCGGTAATGTAATTGGAGCACCTATAGCTATAGTCGTAGTGCCACCATCTAAGGAAATATAAGGACGGGCTTCATTAAGTTCAGGATTGACGTTGATCAAAAAGTCCACGGCATTTCCGTCAAGTAGATTTTCGACATCATAGCGTTCGCTGGTCGCAATACCATTTGTTTCAAGTAAAACTTCAACACCATCTATAATATCGGTATCTTCTGTTCCATAACCGATAACAAATTTCAAATAATTATCCTGATCACCATTTCCAATAAAAATTCCTGCCGATTGAAACCTTACAGGGTCAGTAGCAACACCATCAATTCCAAAAAATGGAGATTCTACGCGAGAATGTATGGTAAAAGGATTCGAGTTTTGATCTACATTAACTCCAAGTTGAAAAGCATATTGCTGACTATTAGACTCTTGATAAGCGTCTCCATCCGGTACAAGGTTAATAGAGGCTTTTCCGGTAGCACCACCAAAGTCTAAATTATCCTCATCAAATTGTGTCAAATAATCGGTGTTTCCAGTAGGATCTAACATTAGACCAGTGAATCCAAGTCCAGAAAATCCAGTTCCAGGATTACCATTCTCGAAAGGATAGTTAATAGGTAAGTTTGTTGTTGTTCCATTATTGGCATCAATAGCAAATGCATCATTGACATCAAGAATAGCATCATTATCATCATCCTGATCGTTGAGGTCAGAAATGAAATCCCCGTCAAAATCATTAGGCGTACTTCCTGCAGAGCATAGATTTGTGTTGTTATCAAGCTCATCTTGATTGCTATAGCCATCATTATCATTATCGGCTGTAGGGTCAAAATCAGGATCAGTACTTTCAATACAATTTGAATCAGAAGGTTCAAAAATGGTAATATTACTAGCTCCATAAGTAACGGCCCAAACCGTACCGGCAAATGAATGATCATCTGGTAATGCTATTACGTCCAAAGGTATAGACCCAAAGCCATTAAACAATATCTCTTTTGATTCTAAAACACCTCCATTTACACTTGGCACATGTCTCCAAATATTTCCATTAAAAGAAGCACTCAATAAACTTCCTTTTAATGCGCCATCAAAATTTGATGCTGTATACTCACACATTCCATTTGTAGAAGAATTAATAAGATCTAAAATGTTTACATCTGTACTATTAATTTCACCAGATAGGTATGCTCCTTGTCTAGCATCATCTGGAAAATCTGTAATACTAAAAGATGATTGAAAATAACCAGCAGACCCTGGAAGCAAATCTTCTAATTCGAATCGACTTGTTTCTTGCCAAGCGCCATCAATATTTTTATAAGTAATTAGATCTGCTCTCGATGGAAATGCTGCTATTGGGCTTGGATGTCCTCCATAATAGGTGCCATTTACATCATTTATTGTTCCAACA
>CAZYRG010000069.1:0-6672 GCA_964650425.1 uncultured Flavobacteriaceae bacterium | reverse complement strand
CCAGGAGAAAAAACTTGTACTGGTCCTCCAACCTCTGCAAAGGCTTGATTCAATCCATCATTCCCACCAAATGGATCACCAACATCGATGCTGGCATTATATAATGGATGGGTAGAAGGATATGGAAAACGGGCATCTGTATTGTCAATATCTTCTCGGTTAGGATCATTTAGCGTGGGCAAATCATATACGTAGGTCGTATTATAACGTGGATCATTATATACAGGCATACTTTCTAATTGTGTAAGATTCACAATTAATAGTGCTCCTGAAAGGAAATATTCCGGAGTACCTACAAAATTATTACTTGGAGCTCCTTTATTGGAGTGTCCACCTTGTTGTACCAACAAATAGGTATTTCCATCGCGCTCAAAAACATCTAAACCATTTATTGAGTGATTTTCTTCACATCTTGGTAACCCTCTTACCAAATCAATTTTTTGCCATGAACTACCATCCCAAGTTAGTTTGGATAAAACACCTGAATTCGTATCCAAATCTTTTCCCAATCCAGATCCACCACCTCCAATCAGGTAATCCGATGAGGTAACGTATAAAACAGGGTTTTCTGCCGTTCCAGCAGTTAAAATACCTGTTACTTGTCGTCTTTGGGTTGTTGTGGGGACCCCGAAATCAGTATGATTTGGCACCTCGTTTTTTACTAAATTAATTTGCTCCGTTTGCAATACACTGTAAGAACCTTCGCCAGGAGCAGCGTTGTCTCTTGTTACCTCATAACGCCACAATGTCCCATCTTGTTGGGATACATAGAGCTTTCCGTCAGGACCGAAATCAATAGATGTCGGATTACTAATACTTTCACCAAATAGTCCGGAGGATCCGAAGCTAATTTCTTGGGCTACTATTGCTTTCCCGGACAATAATAGCATGCATAGTACCATAAGTCTATGCATTTTTGTGGTTAGGAAAATGGTTAGTTTCATAATTGTTTTTAGAAATTAATGATTGATTTTTATAATTGACATTTTATTAAACTTTAATTTTTAATGACATAGCTATAGCATTACCATATATTACCTTCCAAAAACTAGCGCATAACTAGGCATGGAATTTTGATTATGACGTGTTTTTACTAAAAACTTATAATTTGTGTGTGGTTTTAAAGGGGTGTTAAAGATCTCTTGGGGGATTTCAATAACGTTGACAAAACTAGGGAATATATGAGGTTTGATAAAGGGGTTTTTCCCTCTTTTCGACAAAAAGACTGTTTTATCGTTAATAAGCTTGATTAACTTAAAAAAATTGATTTTTAGGTAGTTGTATTCCTGTTTTTTTGTTGATGTATTTTATTACCTTTTTTTGTATACGGAAAAACCGTAAATTTTTTAAAATGTGTTTTTGATAATTTATTAACAATAAAAAATCCCGATCAAAATTCTTGATCGGGATAATTATAGTAATGCTTACTACTATTTTTTTAGTAGTAAAGTATTTTAAGGATTATTTATCTCCTAATACTTCTCCTTTAATTTTTAAAGAAATAGGCATTTTACTTGTATTTGTTAATACAGTGACTGTTTTTCTAAAAGGACCTACACGGTTTGTATCATATTTTACAGAGATATTACCTGTTGCTCCTGGAGCGATAGGATCTTTTGGTTTTGTGGGAACTGTACAACCACAGCTTCCGTATGTTTCTGCAATGATGAGCGGCGCTGTACCTGTATTGGTAAATTCAAATTTTCGGACACCATCACTTCCTTTGGCAATTTCGCCATATTCGATAACATCTGTTTTAAATTCTATTCCAGCTTTAGCTTCTTGCGCACTTAGGCTAATCGTCAGAAAACCAATAAATAAAATCGTTACTAAGTTTTTCATAAGTATGGTTTAGTTTTTGGTAAAAATACCACTTTTTATTAAACTTCAAAATCTCTAAGAAGTCTTTCACGTGATTACATTATTGTTTTAAGGGACACACTTCGGCTATACTCAGTGTTGGTCTGTACATTCATTCAAACATTGTCCACTATAAATTGTCCATTATATATCTAAAATTTAGTTATGAATGTTTCAAGTTCTCATCGTAATAAGTACTTTTGCAATCTAGATTTCAAAAATCAGACCAAACTATGAGTTCAGCAGCAAAATATAATTCTCAAGCAACAGAAGATAAGTGGTATAACTACTGGATGGAAAACGGGTATTTTCATTCGGAAGTAGATGATAGAGAGTCATATACGATTGTAATTCCACCTCCAAATGTCACTGGAGTTCTGCACATGGGGCATATGCTGAATAATACGATACAGGATGTATTGATTCGTCGCGCCCGTCTCAAAGGATATAACGCTTGTTGGGTGCCAGGTACTGATCATGCTTCTATTGCTACAGAAGCAAAAGTAGTGGCAAAGCTCAAAGCAGAAGGAATAGAAAAGTCGGATTTGACCCGAGAAAGTTTTTTGGAGCATGCTTGGGAATGGACGCATAAACATGGAGGAATTATTCTAGAACAACTCAAAAAGCTTGGGGCCTCCTGTGATTGGGAACGTACGGCTTTTACTATGGATGACAATTTGTCCGCCTCTGTGATCAAGGTTTTTGTGGATTTATATAACAAAGGAATGATCTACCGGGGGTACCGAATGGTGAATTGGGATCCAGAAGCCTTGACAACCTTATCTGATGAAGAAGTAATTCATGAAGAACGTCAAGGGAATTTATATTATTTAAAGTATAAAATTGAAGGAAGCGAGGATACTTTAACCATTGCTACGACTAGACCGGAGACCATTTTGGGAGATACTGCTATATGTATTAACCCAAATGACGAACGTTTTACACACCTAAAAGGCAAAAAAGCGATTGTACCTATTTGTAATAGAGTGATTCCTATTATAGAAGATGAGTACGTTGATATGGAATTCGGTACCGGTTGTCTTAAAGTGACACCAGCACATGATATGAATGATAAAAACCTTGGAGATAAACATGGTCTAGAGGTTATTGATATTTTTAATGATAATGCAACCTTGAATAGTTTCGGGATGCATTATGAAGGTAAAGATCGTTTTGTAGTGCGCAAAGAGATCAGTAAGGAGCTAGAAAAAATTGGAGCTTTAGAAAAAATCGAACAACATCTTAATAAAGTTGGAACCAGTGAGCGAACTAAAGCGGTGATAGAACCCAAATTGAGTGATCAATGGTTCTTGAAGATGGAAGATTTGGCAAAACCTGCTTTGGATGCTGTATTAGAAAAAGACGTAAAATTAGTACCCGAGAAATTTATCAATACGTACCGACATTGGATGGAAAATGTTCGGGATTGGAATATCTCACGTCAATTATGGTGGGGGCATCAGATACCAGCTTATTTTTATGGTGATGGGAAAGAGGATTTTGTGGTTGCAGAGACCAAAGCGGAAGCATTAGCTTTAGCGAAAGCTAAAACAGGAAACGCTACATTAACAGAAGCAGATCTGACACAAGATCCAGATGCGTTGGATACCTGGTTTTCTTCCTGGTTATGGCCTATGACCGTTTTTAATGGAATTCTAGAGCCTGATAATGATGAAATTAACTATTACTATCCAACCAATGATTTGGTTACAGCTCCTGAAATTTTATTTTTCTGGGTCGCACGTATGATTGTTGCGGGTTATGAATATCGAAAAGAACAACCTTTTACAAACGTATATCTAACGGGAATCGTACGTGATAAGCAACGTCGTAAGATGTCAAAATCATTGGGTAATTCTCCAGATCCCTTAGATTTGATTGCACAATATGGTGCAGACGGCATTAGGGTAGGAATGTTGTTGAGCTCACCGGCGGGTAATGACCTGATGTTTGATGAGGATCTTTGTAAGCAGGGGAGTGCCTTTGTGAATAAAATTTTTAATGCATTTCGATTGATCAAAGGATGGGAAATTGATGCAAGTATAGAGCAGCCCGAAGCTGCAAAGATTGGTATTGCTTGGTACCAATCAAAGTTTCAGAATGCGTTGCTGGAATTAGAAGATCATTATAGTAAGTATCGTATGAGTGATGCACTTATGACCACTTATAAATTGATTTGGGATGACTTCTGTAGTTGGTTGTTAGAAATGGTAAAACCAGCGTATCAGGCTCCGATTGATGCTAAAACTTACGAGGCAGTGATTCAACTTTTGGAAGATAACCTAAAGGTGTTGCATCCTTTCGTACCATTTATTTCTGAAGAGATTTGGCAGTCGATAACGAATAGAACTCCAGAAGAAGCCTTGATTATTGCTTCTTGGCCAGAAACACAGGCTGTTGACCAACAAATGATCAATGAATTTGAAATTGCCGCAGATGTTATTTCTGGAGTACGTAAGATTCGTAAAGAAAAAAATATAGCTTTTAAAAACGCCATAACACTTTCTGTAATAAATAATGAAAAAGCTGCAGTTACTTTTGATACGGTAATTACGAAACTATGCAATATTTCTGAATTGGAGTATGTATCTGATAGTGTAGATGGCGCCTTGTCGTTTAGAGTAAAATCCAATGAGTATTTTATTCCGATAACCACTGGATCAATTGATGTTGAAGCTGAAATCAAAAAAATTACTGAAGAATTAACTTATACAGAAGGCTTTCTAAAATCTGTTCAGAAAAAATTGAGCAATGAACGTTTTGTTTCTAATGCTCCTGAGAAAGTAATTACGATAGAACGCAGCAAACAAGCGGATGCTGAAGCCAAAATAGCAACGCTAAAAGCAAGTTTGGCGAGTTTGCAGTAGGTTTCTATTATTGTTTATTTTCATTGGTATTATTTATTAAAATTTAAGAATAGATATTGAACTCATTTAGACTTTTCGCTTTTAAGCGAAAAGTCTAAATGAGTTCAATACCAATAAAAAATAAATCACTCCCGATTCAAGAATACCATTTTATCACCTCTAAGAATCATCATTTCAAAGGCTTGGTCAGCACGTAGTTTATGATATATATTGTGCATTTTTTCCAGTGTATCTTCTTTCAATTCTACTTTAGTATTTGCCAATGACAGAATGATGTCTTTTCGCTGTACACCCATTTTTCCTAATGGTGATAGGGATTCGATATGCTCTACTAATAATCCGGTTTTCTGCGGAAGATTATATCGTTTGGCTATGACTCCAGTAACTGGTCTCGCATCGATGCCATTCCACTCTAATAATTCTTGAATTAATAGGTCCTTGACCGTATTAGAAGTGATTACATATGGGATGTCTTCAATTTCTGAAGATATATTAAGAAGGTGACTTACAATACCCATTACCTCACCTTTGAGGTTAAACATCGGTCCCCCCATATATCCAGAATCAAGAGGAGCGGTGATATTTACGTAGTCGATGCCTTTAGTTCCTTTTTTGTTTTTAATCACTTTTTTTACACCTCCTACAGATACAGAATGTTCCAAATGCTTTGGAGCTACTACTACAAAAATTGGAGTGCCATGACGTAATTCATGAGAATTGCCTAAAGAGACTGTTACAGCACCTTCTTTTGGGGTTTCTAATTGTATCATGGCCAAGTCAGCACTTTCACTGTGTGCAATGACTTCTGCATTACGAATTTCACCATCAAGAAATTCAACTTTTACCTTATCAGCTACATGAATCAGATGGGCAGAAGTGATGATTTCACTTTCAGAGATCATAACACCAGAACCAACAGGGCTAATACTAGACATCATTTTCAGACTATCGGTATCGGCATCAATAATGGTTGTGGATTCTGTGTAGACAACTACAACAGCTGGATTTACTTTCTCATAGACACGAGAAATAGATTGCGCATAGCTGCTCCCTATACAGCTTAAAATAAAGAGAAATATTACGTATTTTTTTTCCATAGTACCATATTTTAAAAGATTTCAAAAAACGGTCTTTTAAAAAAGGTATATCTCCTGGGGATTATTCTAAATATACTAAAAAATGAGGTAAAATCCTACAAATTATTGAAGGCATTTCTTATAATTTTCATAAAAAAGCCTTATTTCAAGGGAATTAGGTACAAATTGTTAATAACTTTTGTTTTTTATAGGATTGAATTGGAAGTACAGGGCTGAAAATGAAGGTTTTTGTGTTAATGAATTTAACTTCAATCTTTAAAAATAAAACCCCATATTTATATTAAATCGGGCAGACCAATCTAAGTTAGGATCGCCAGTAGTAAGTGCATTTGTTGTTTGCGCACCTAACCAAGGGTGATGTAAGCCTCTGGCATAGTCAAAATAAAGGTATGCAGGTTTCATGCTAAGTAATATCCCAGAAACGTGCATCTGAGTATCTTCCCATTCCGATATCGCTTTGTCCATATAAGCATAATCCATATAGAATTGCAGGGATTGTATAAGGCCTTTGTCGATAGGAAGCGTATAAGCGATCCCAGCCGAATAAACTTGAGCTTTTGTCGCCGTATTATAGGGAAAAGCGTAGGCGGCCATTTCTATAAAGTCTCTTGAGGTTCCGGGTGTGTTCTTAGGTTGGTTGTTATAGGATATAAATTGCGATTGCAAGTTCCATCGCTTATAGGTGCCTTCATAATGCAATCCTAGGGCGACGTGACTACCCATTTCTGCCGTTTCTATGTTCCAAATACCGCCATATTGCAGTGAGGTACCAAAAAGGTGTTTAGCTTTTTTACCAAACTTATAATTAAAGCGAATGTTTCCTTGATTCACCTCTTTGTTAGCACCCG
>CAZYRG010000068.1:0-14420 GCA_964650425.1 uncultured Flavobacteriaceae bacterium | reverse complement strand
TAATTTTTTTAGGAATGCTCGCTCCAAAATCATGTCCAGGATGTTGCTTTGCAATTTCACGAACTTCATCCAGTTTTTGATTTTCACGTATCGCGATATATTCCATCTCTGGAGTGATAATCCCTTTTTTGGCATAATGCATTTGCGTTACGTTTTGTCCCTTTTTGGCTTTAAAAGGTTTACGCAAATTCTGAAAACGCAAGGTATCCAAGCTTTTATCCCGCAAACGCTCATTACCATAATCAGACGTAATCCCATTTAATTGTTCTACATCCCCACGACCCTCGATCCAAGACTGGCGGATTGGTGTAATTCCTTTGCGTACGTCAATTTCTACACTTGGATCGGTATAGGGACCACTAGTATCATACACAACAACCGAGTCATTGGGTGTTACTTTCCCATTGAATTTATCCACCGTATCACTCAATTCAATCTCTCGCATCGCAACACGAATTTCGGGATGAATGGTTCCCTGTACATAGATTTTTTTTGAGGATGGAAAGGGCTTTTGCGTAATTAGATCCTTGTTAGCATTCTGATCTTGTGGCTTCATAATTGTACTTGTTTTCAGGTTTTGGGTTTCAAGGTTTAGTTGAAAGTCCGTATGTTGTTTTTTGATTTTTGATTAATTGACTTTTTATCCCTCACCCCAGCCCTCTCCCAAAAGGAGAGGGAGATAACATTTGAGTTCCCTCTCAGCGGGAGAGGGCTAGGGATACGTGTCTTATTCTTTTTCTCGTTTTTGTCTTGAAGGGCAGTCTTATATTTTTTAATTACACATTGTTCTATATTCATTATACATCAAAATCACCCTCCTTGTGTGGCTTGGATAATGGTTACTATATCATCATTACTTAGCTTCGTTACATTCCAATTGGATTTTGGAATTACCGTATTATTAATGGCAACGGCGATTCCGTTTGTAGCAATTTCTAATGACGACAATAGTTCTTTTAGCACAGCATCTTGTGCTAATTCTTTGGGTTGATTATTGACTATAACATGCATTATTCCGAAGGAATTTGTTTTAAAATTACTTTGCAAAGTATCTATTCTAAAACTTTAGGAAGTGAAGTAATTCCTAAAAAGATGAGAACGCATTGGCGAACTTACAACTTTTCCCTTCGTCGGTATGAGCCGCATCAGGTTCAAAGGGTATTTCTCAGACTGCAATACTACAGACACCCCTAAAGTTTTGAAGGTGTAAAGATAAGAATTTTGGCCCATTTGGTTTGTCTAAAATGTTGAATTCTTTAATAAGTGTTTAAAATCACCTCAAAATAGCCTCTCAACGTAATGCTTTTGCTATTTTGCAGTTATATTAATACAGAACATTATCGCTATTTTGTAATTATATTCTTTAATGAAGAAAATTACTAAAGTGAAGCTGATGGCTAAATTATGAAAAACACCAAAAGATCCTTAACCGTCAAAATTGTTGTGAGTTATATCCTCGCAGCCATCTTGGCAACTATTGCCTTTTGGGTAATCTACGCGCAGATCAATAGTTTTACCGAACACGCGGACATACAAGATGACAACAGTCAGAAACTCTTTTTGGTCAGTGATATTTTAACCAACCTCTACGAGGCGGAAAGTCTGACCCTAAATATCATAAAAACGGGTGATACTCAAAAAATCGATTTGTATAAAACTAAAATCGATACCATCCTAATCATGATCAATAAAATCGGAGCCCGCTCTGAAGATGCTTTACAACTGCAAAAAATCGATAGTCTCAAATTATTAATTGCTAACAAAAATGACAATCTGGATCAATTAATAGCTATTTACAAAAAACGAAAGCAAAAAGGCATATATGCCACAGCTATTAATGAACTAAAAAAAGCCAATAAATCTTTTGACGATCGCAATTACAACCAGCGATTCAAAAATTTGGATCCTGATTTCCGGAAACGGTTAATTAACATTCTAAACCTCTCTCGAGAAGACAATGCGCAGCGACTGACGAATCAAACGGTGGATTCACTTACGACCTCTGTACGACAAGTCCTTGCCGAACTTGAACGAAAAGACAAACGAAATAAACGACAAATCTCCGCACGTGAAAATAAGCTTCTCAAAAACGATCAGATTATCACCAAACAGCTCCGAGATTTCTTGACCGTTGTGGAGCAAAATGAGGTTAAGGCTTCCTTTGAACGCGTAAGTTCCTCTCAAGAGATTTTATCACGTACCTCACAAATAATTGCCTTGGTAGCCGTTTCAAGTATTATTCTCGTACTTGTTTTCTTGTTTTTGATTACAAAAGATATTTCTAGAAGCCAACAATACCGCCTAGAATTAGAGAACGCCAAAACGTATGCAGAATCCTTGGTAGAGAGCAAAGATTCTTTTATGAACATGATCACCCATGATCTGCGATCCCCTCTCAATACCGTATTGGGGTATTCTGAATTGTTGGATAAAACCGAGCTAGACAAAAAACAGGAACACTATTTACAGAACCTCAAAAAATCCTCTGATTACACCTTGCATCTCGTAAATGATCTGCTTGATTTCTCCAAATTAGAATCTGGAAAAATGCAGCTAGAAAAATTGCCTTTTTATCCAGACAAATTAATTAATGATGCTGTAACGGTAGCTATTCCAATTACTGATAAAAAAGAGTTAGCAGTCAAAGTGCACACTTCCGACACTATAAAACAACAAGTTCTAGGGGATCCCTTTAGAATCAAGCAAATTTTGATGAACCTGGTTGCGAATGCATATAAATTTACGCCTGAAGGCTCCATAACGATCACTGCACGATACAATGAAGCTATTCGTAATACGGATACCAAAACCATGATTATCTCGGTACAAGATACGGGCATCGGAATGACCGAAGCCCAGCAAGAAATTGTGTTCAAAGAATTTTCTCAAGCAGATGCCTCTACCCAGAAAAATTATGGAGGCTCCGGACTTGGGCTCGCCATTACACAAAAAATAGTCACCTTACTTGGCGGACGTATTGCTTTGGAGAGTACCCCAGAAAAAGGGAGTACTTTTACCATCTTTATACCTGTTACTCCAATCTTGGAAGAGGTATCATTACCAGACTCCAGTACAGCACGCTATGAATCAGAAGCTTTTGAGGATAAAAAAATCCTGATCATTGATGATGAACCTGCACAATTAGCTTTGGCAAAAGAGGTTGTGACCAATGTAGGATTAAACGTTGATGGTGTTACTAATGCCCCAGAAGCATTAGAAAAATTATCACAAAACAAGTATAATCTAATACTAACGGATATTCAAATGCCTCAGGTTAATGGTTTTGAGTTTTTAGAAACACTGCAAGCCACAACCGAGCTTTCCGATATCCCCGTAATTGCTCTATCAGGCAGAACTGATATTGATCCTGATGATTATAAGAAAAAAGGCTTTACTTCGAGCCTTAGAAAACCGTATGTTCCGAACATGTTGATTGCACTCATTGCAAAAACATTAAAAATTCCGCTTGCACAAGAAAAAACACCTCTGCAATCCGTATCTACATTACCTGAGTTTGTTGACAATCCTAGTTACTCCTTAGATGAGCTATTAATATTTGCCCAAAATGATCCCGAATCGCTCCGAGCTATTCTAGAAGTATTACAAAGTAGTACGGAGCAAAATCTAAAAGAATTACGACAGCACTTAGCTAAAAAAAACTTGGAAAAAATACCCGATTTAGCCCACAAAATGCTTCCCATGTTTCGGCAAATTAAAGCAATAGATGTCGTCCCTGAATTAGAGAAATTAGAACGCGCAGATGCTGATCGACTTTATAAAAAAACAATTAAAGCGCTAAGTAAAGAAGTCATTATTAAAATTGAACATATTATGACGGTACTACAAGAAGAAGTTTTGGATAAAATGTCGCAACCTACAAGCTAATATCGTATTGTTTGAGTTTATTATACAAGGTCTTGCGATCAATCGCTAACATTCTGGCTGCTTTTGCTTTATTTCCATTCGTTTTTTCCAAAGCGTCAAGAATCAACTCCTGCTCGTTTTCATTTTTGAATAGGCTATACGTTTTCTTAGTAGCGGTAGCGCTGGCGATATCGTTAGGCAAAATTTCTAGTGGAATTACTTCTTTAGATGTCAATAAAACCGACCTTTTGACAATGTTTTTAAGCTCACGTAAATTACCAGGCCAGTCGTAATTTTTTAAAGCTACTAAAGCACTATCCGTAAAACCTAATACATTTTTGTCCAAATCCTCATTAGATTCATTTAGAAAATGATTAGCAAAGAGCATCAGATCCTCCTTACGTTCTCTTAATGGAGGGACTTTGACAGAAAACTCATTGAGTCTATGATATAAATCTTCTCTAAAGTCGCCTTGCTTTACTGCAGCACTCAAATCTTCATTCGTTGCAGCAATTACTCTTATATCAACTTCGATTTCTTTGTTACTCCCTACAGGTTTAATCTTTCGTTCTTGCAATGCTCGCAAAAGCTGTACCTGCAATTCATAGGTCAGATTTCCAATTTCATCCAAAAATAGTGTTCCCCCGTTAGCAGCTTCAAAATGTCCCGTTTTATTATTCACCGCACCCGTAAAAGAACCCTTGATATGTCCAAAAAATTCACTAGAAGCGATCTCTTTGGGAATGGCTCCACAATCCACTGCGATAAACGGTTTACCTGCACGTTTACTCAACTCGTGGATACTACTCGCGACATATTCTTTACCCGTACCACTATCTCCAATAATTAAAACCGACATTTGGGTAGGCGCTACCAGTGCTATATATTCATTCAGTTTTTTGGAAGCATCACTAATTCCCTTTACAAAACTCTGACTAACATTGGTGTTTGCAACAGTTTTTGCACTATTTGTTGTGCTTACTGCCGTTTTTCTTGAGACTGTCTCTTCTATAGCAACTGTTTTTTCAGCTTTAGTAGCCTTATCAATTACCTGTAAAATAGCATCTGGATTAAAGGGCTTGGATAAATAATCAAAAGCTCCTTTTTTAATCGCATCTACTGCCATATTAATTTCGGCATAACCTGTCATGACAATAACCTGCGTATTTGCATTTGCTATTTTGATCTCCTCCAATAGTGCAATCCCATCTTTATCTGGTAAACGTACATCGGTAAGTATGATATCAAAAATCGTTTTTTCAAACTTTGTACTTGCTTCCTTTCCAGAAAAAGCAGTTTCAGTCTCAAAACCTTTTTTTTGCAAAAACGTCTTCAGCATAGTACAAAATGCCACATCATCTTCTACGATTAGAATCTTTGTCATGTTCTTTTTATTATAGCTAGTCATAAATTTAACATTTATCCTTTCCAATTATTGCAAAAGAACTCATAAATAAACAAAAAAAGCCTCCCATCTTACAGGAAAGCTTCTCATTGGTTAATGCCAAATATCGTTGGCGTAACCTCGTATCCTCAATTTCTTGAGGACAACACAACATCTTTGTATCTTTTATAATACGAATACAAAAAAAGCCTCTACAACTGTAAGAAGCTTTTTAATTTCTGAACGCTTTCAGAATTTTGCGGTCTGGACGGGACTCGAACCCGCGACCCCCTGCGTGACAGGCAGATATTCTAACCAACTGAACTACCAGACCGTTTGTTGCGGTTGCAAATATACACCGCATTTTATATTCAGCAAACCTTTTATGAACTTTTTTTAAGAAAAAACGCAAACATCTACGACAACTTACACAAACTTTTGACGCTCTACCATATAGGTGGTCAAAATTTTGTCGAAATCTTTGGTGGTATCTGCTGCAACATATTTGATCTGATATTGCATACATTTCATTTTTAAATCTGAAAAATACTTGCTCACCGCTTCTTTGTAAGAATCCTTGATATTATCTGCATATAAATTAATATACTCCTGAGTCTCTACATCCATGAAGCGTGTAGGCCGGTTGCTAAAATCAAAGTTGATTTCTTTTTCTCCATCATACGTATGAAAAAGAATCACCTCATGTTTATTATATTTTAAATGTTGCAATGCTTCAAAAAGTTTATCCGGACTTGTTGTCGCCTGTAACATGTCAGAGAATAAAAACACCAAAGACCTTCTGTGCATATTTTCTGCTATTTGATGCAAATAGGTATAGGTATCCGTTTGCTTAGGTACAGTGCTACTTGTCAATACACGATTAAGCTGATCTATTAACATTCTATGATGACGCTCACTACCTTTTTCTGGTGCGTAGTAATCATATTGATCACTATAGATGCTTAACCCTACGGCATCGCGTTGTTTTTTAAGAATGGCCATGATACTCGCAGCAGCTAATACCGAAAAGCTAATTTTGTTCAAAGATTCCAAATGATATTCTTTGACTTTTGGATAATGCATCGAAGAAGAACTATCAATAATCAGATGACACCTCAAATTGGTTTCTTCTTCATAGCGTTTGGTATATAATTTATCCGTTTTGGCATAGAGTTTCCAATCGATATGACGTGTACTTTCTCCAGAATTATAGATTTTGTGCTCTGCAAATTCTGCCGAGAATCCATGAAAAGGACTTTTATGCATTCCAGAAATAAATCCTTCTACCACTTGCTTGGCCAATAATTCCAGGTTAGTAAATCCACTGGTTTTATTAAGTTCTGACTGAATATCCATACGATGCTAAACTATTTTCTTCACAAAATACATATTATACCTAATAAACCCTATCATTATGTAAGGTGAGTTCTGTAAATTAAAAAAGGTTTGACGATATGCCAAACCTTTTTCCAATCTTACGTTCTTTTAGGGACTACAAAAGTGCATCAATAGCATTTGCGTATTCCGTTTTTGGAGACACTCCAACTTTACGACCTACTACTTCTCCATTTTGGAAAATTAATACTGTAGGGATGTTACGTACACCATATTTTGCTGCAAATTCTTGATTTGCATCTACATCGACTTTACCTACAACGGCTTTGTCTTTATAATCCTCACTGATTTCTTCAATAATTGGACCTACCATTCTACAAGGACCGCACCATGCTGCCCAAAAATCTACTAATACTGGTTTATCACTTTTTAATACTACCTCATCAAAAGTAGTGTCTGTTATTTCTAGTGCCATATTTTCTAATTGTTTATTTAGCTGTAATTAAATTTACACAAAATTAGTCAATATTTTTTCCAAAGCTTACAAATACGGTATTAGATTTTGTTATTTGAAGATTGGCTTAGTCTATTTATAAAGCCTAAATACAAAAGCCTCCTATATGAATCACCAATATTTTCACAGTCTCATATTTCATGTACTTTAAGCATAACACACTTAATCCAAACCAAGCAGTTTATACACACAAAACAGTATCTTTGCCGACTATGAATAACAGCTTGAATTTATTTTTGTGCATTAGCATTCTTTACTTTTCAATGAATAGCTTTTCTACTTTTGGACAGACGACACAGCAGTATAAGATTGTCACTATTGCTTTTTATAATGTAGAAAACCTATTTGATTATGAAGATGATCCATTGACTTTTGATGACGATCGAACTCCAGAAGGAAAAGATCATTGGACTCCAGAAATTTATCAACAAAAAATTGATAATATCGCTAAGGTAATTGCAGAAATCGGTGTAGAAACGAGTAAAAATGCTCCTATTATTATTGGTTTAGCAGAAATTGAAAATCAAAAAGTACTAGAAGATCTAATAGCCAATCAAGCCCTAGCATCGTACAACTATCAAATTGTACATTACGATGCTCCAGACCGAAGAGGGATTGACGTAGCATTACTTTTTCAGAAAAAAATTTTTATTCCCACACATACTAGTAAACATGAATTACTTATTTACGACACCGACGCTCCTGACAAACGTGTTTATACCAGAGATCAATTATTAGTAAGTGGCGTTTTGGACGGTGATGCTATACACTTCCTAGTTAATCATTGGCCTTCTCGACGCGGTGGCGAAAAACGAAGTGCCTATAAGCGTATGGCAGCAGCAAAGCTCAATAAAAAGATTATTGATTCTTTGCAAACAGAAGACCCCTATGCGAAAATTATCACTATGGGTGACCTCAATGATGATCCTACAAGCCCTAGTCTCAAGAAAATATTAAAAACAAAAGGGACTAAAAAAACAGTTCCTATCAAAGGACTATATAATCCCATGGAATCTTTACATCATAAAGGATATGGATCATTGGCCTATGGAGATCGATGGAATTTATTTGATCAAATAATTATGTCTAAAGCGGTATTGAATAAGGAAACAAATGGGTATCACTATTACAAATCAGGTATCTATAGTCCTAGTTTTCTCACAACACCTACAGGTCGTTACAAAGGATATCCTTTTCGTAGTTTTGCAAATGGTCATTTTACAGGAGGCTATAGTGACCACTTTCCTGTGTATTTACATTTAGTAAGGGCTGTGAAAGATAAAAATTAGTGATCTAAATGGATTGCATCATTCACAAAACTTTTACGCCCTTAACAACAGTTGTTTTTCCGACTTTTTTTAATTCCAAAGTTGATTTGGATGTTGGTGCGAATGATGTATTGAGTCCCATGCGATTTGCACTTTTGGTTGACGCCTTTTTGGTATTAGCATTCTCAAAAAGAGTTAATCTGTATTCGTAGTTTGTTCCTGGAGCTAAAGTTCTATCTGCATGAAGCATATTCAAATTTATTGTCGCGGTATTACTCCCACGTTTTTTTACAGCAAAAGTCCCTTTGCCAACAACGGTCTGCTTATTTTGAACCAATTCTAATTGAATAATCCCATTATTCTTAGCAGAATACTCCACAATAAAATCAGGAATGCGTTTTATTTTTCCATCCAAAACCATTGGAGGATCTTCTGCAAAGTACACTTCTTGCGCAGTTATTTTTGAAGGTATCAGAAAAAGTACACATAATACTAGTGCAAAAATCCCATACTGTTGAACATGTTTGATCATTATCTTAGGGCGCTTTTTTTAGAAATTTACATGAAAAAAATGTGCCAAAACATCTTTTTTCGAAAAAAATATAGTTTATCTTAATTAATTAGCATCGAATTTATTACACCAAATCGATCCTTAATAGTTATTCTACCTCATAATTTACAACTTCATCTATTTTTAGTTTCCTTAAAAAGGATAATAGAATCGTGAACATTGGCCATTCACATATAACTAAATATCCCTTAAAATATATAACACAACACTATTTCACACACTAAATTTGGATACCTCCCCTTTTTATTGTTATTTTAGTTTACCAAATTTAATAAAATTGCCTCAAAAGATAGTAGAAATGATACCACCCTCAACAAAATATAAATTTTGGTACGCTATTTGAACTACTATTAATCGCCACACAAAAAAGCGAAAAAAAATGAAGAAAACTCAAACGCTCATACCTACATTATTATGTTGTTTTTTATGTCTAGCTACCTATGGACAAAAAACGTTGATCAAAGAAAATCACACATTTACTGAAAATATGATTGGCTGGGAGAAAGGCACATGGGGCGATGCCCGAAGTGAACCTGAAGCTAGAATAATCATCGACAATAATGACGGTCATGATGATAAAGCTTCTATTAAAGTATTAGTTGATAAAGCCACAAAAGATAATCCTAGCAAAATTTTTTTATTACGCAAAGGAATCAAACTCAAAAAAGGAAAAACCTATACGATCAGCTTCTGGGCGAAAAGTCGTGTTGCTGATGACAGCGTGCGCTTGTTAATTTACTCTTCTGAGGAAACTGGAAGTAAAAAAGAATGGGGTGGCGTTGTAGAACGTGATCTACGTTTCTTAGGCGATGGCACATGGCAACAATTAAGCTATACGTTTGAAGCCAAAGATAAATTCCCAGGTGCTCCAGCAGATTTAGGTGATCTTGGCATTTCTATTGGTTTTGGTAGTCGAAGAGGGGAATATCACATTGACAACTTTAAATTGGTCAAGATCGATTAGCATCTTTAACCATAAAACATATACTGTTAAGAGCCGTCTGATTAGGTAGCTTTTTTGTTTTTTTTGATCATAAACCCTAGCTAGCATAAGAGAAATCTATAAACGTAATTCAGTTCACAACTTTTTGAGTTGAAAACATCCCTACACCCCCAACTCCACCATAATCGGACAATGATCACTATGCTTAGCTTCCTGTAAAATCACGGCACGCTTTAGAGAAGCTTCTAAGGGTTTTGCAACCATGGCATAATCCAAACGCCAACCTTTGTTGTTGGCTCTGGAATTAGCACGATAGGACCACCAAGAATATTGGTGGGGTTCGGTATTAAAATGTCGAAAAGAATCGATAAAACCACTCTCCATAAAATTCCCGATCCACTCCCGCTCTACCGGTAAGAAACCTGATACATTTTTATTACGCACAGGATCGTGTATATCAATCGCCTGATGACAAATGTTATAATCCCCACATACGACTAGATTTGGAACTTCCTTTTTCAACTCATTCACGTAGTCCTGAAAATCATCCATGTATTTCAACTTATGCTCTACACGTTCCACATTACTTCCGCTAGGCAAGTACATACTCATCACGGATACGCCTTCAAAATCAACTCGCAGGTTACGCCCTTCAAAATCCATGTAATCGATCCCCGTGCCATAAACAACATTATTGGGTTCCTTTTTGCACAATATTGCAACCCCGCTATAACCTTTTTTATGCGCACTATACCAATAATTATAGGGATATCCGGCATTTGCAAATACCTGTAAGTCCAACTGATCTTCTTGTGCTTTGATTTCTTGCAGACAGATCACATCTGGATCTGCTTGTTGTAACCAATCCAAAAACCCTTTTTTGAGCGCAGCACGAATGCCATTGACATTGTAAGAGATGATTTTCATAAATAGTCGTGTTTATCGTATGATTTTCCTGTAAAAATAAAACTTAAGCGGCTTTTCTACGTTATAAAACCAATAAAAACACAAATCTTCTTTTGGTTACTCTATGGGATTGGTTTGCATCACCCAAAAAAGCCTTAGTTTTATACCAAATGCGCAAGGTACTCTTTATTCTATGTCTGTTTTTTTCTGCTGTGGTATGCAGTCAGGAACGCTATAGCACTTTTAGAAGTAAAAAAGTTGCTGTTACCGATACTATTGCGATTGACACTTTAAGCATTAACTCAAGAAACTTTAAGGTCTTTACCAAAAACAAGATTCGCATTGATAGCAGCTTGTACAAAATTGATTTCCGGAAAGCACAATTATTCTTATCCAAAACGCTAACCAAAGAACAAGATTCGATAGTAGTAGAATATTACCGATATCCCGATTTTTTGACAAAAAAATATTTCGAATTTGACCCTAAACTCATTGTCCCAGATGCTAAAAATGTAGAAAGCCTATACAGCTTAGCTACAGAAAAAGAAGGCAATACCTTTCAACCTTTTGATGGATTATCTACCAGCGGAAGTATCTCTAGGGGCGTAACTATAGGTAGTAATCAAAATAGTGTTTTGGACTCTGAACTGGATCTACAAATTACGGGCAAAATCAGTGAAAACGTATCCCTCCGCGCTTCCATACAAGATGCTAATATTCCAATACAAGAAAGTGGGTTTTCGCAAAATCTGGATGAGTTCGATCAAATTTTTATTGAGCTTTTTGGCAAAAACTGGAATATCAGAGCGGGAGACGTAACCTTAGAAAATACGGAGAGTCATTTTGCGGCTTTTACTAAAAAAGTTCAGGGAATTGCCACACGAGTAACCCTAGAAGGCGAGAACGCAAGCACGAATCTCTTTGCTTCTGGTGCTTTAGTGCGTGGGGTTTTTACCGAAAGTAAATTCGCTGCGCAGGAAGGAAATCAAGGCCCTTATAAACTCACTGGGTCCAATGGAGAGTTATTCATTCTTATCATTTCTGGTAGTGAAAAGGTGTATGTAAATGGCATCCTATTAGAGCGTGGCGAAAACGAAGATTATACGATTGATTACAATGCTGGCGAACTCCGCTTTAACCCTACCTATCCCATCACCTCCAATATGCGTATTACAGTGCAATATCAGGTGAGCGAACGGAATTTTTCTAGAGTGATTGCTTATGGTGGAGGTGCTTATAAAAGTAAAAAATTGCAGCTTAGCACTTTTGTCTATTCTGAAAATGATGCAAAGAATCAACCTGTACAGCAAACCTTGGGAGACGAGCAAAAACAAATTTTATCTGAAGCTGGGGATGACCGATCTCAAATGATTGCTCCTTCGGCAGTACCAGATACTTTTGGGGACAACAAAATTTTGTACACCAAAACGAGCATCAATGGACAAGAAGTATTTTTATTTGCACCAGAACCGACCGATGAGGAATTATTCAATGTGCGATTTACACAGGTGGGGTCTGGTCAGGGCGATTATATCCTAGTCAATGTCAATGCTATTAATCGAATTTTTGAATATGTAGCCCCCATTGGTGGAGTCAAGCAAGGGGATTTTGCACCCATTATTCAGCTAGAACCACCGGAGAAACTACAAGTAGCAGTGCTTAAAGGAGGCTACACCCCTTCAAAAAAAACGGATATTACTTTTGAGTTGGCAGGAAGTAAAAGTGATCAGAATCTATTTTCGGATTTGGATGATGGCGATAATGATGGCTTTGCAGGACAGATGAATTTTCAGCAACAGCTGATTAAAAAAGATAGTAGTTGGGCATTAAATGCGATTGGAACGGTAGATTATATTCAACAACGCTATCGGAGTCCACAACGGATCTACAACATCGAATTTGAACGTGATTGGAACCTAGAAAACCCTTTGGGGGATCAATATTATACCACGGCTGGCTTGGTGTTTTCGCATCCGCGAAAGGGCACTACACGTTATGAATTTCAACACCTCAATTATTCAGAAAATTATAATGGTACTCGGCATCAGCTTCGTTCTACATGGAATCTCCGAGATCTCGGGATCTTATTTCAAAGCAGTACCATGCAAAGTAGTAGCACTAATCTAAACACCAATTTTTTTAGACTACAAACAGGGATCACCTATAGTTTTTCGAAAAATTGGGTAGGCACCAAACTATGGATTGAAGACAACCAACAAACGAATAAAGCAACTCAGCAACTCACGCTAAACAGCCAACGTTTTAGTTCTCATGAGGTATATACTGGAATGGGTGATAGCACCAAAATATTTGTAGAATTAGGATATCGGTATCGTATTAATGATAGTGTGCAAAATGCCAAACTTCAAAAAATTAGCACCTCAAACACCTATTTTCTTAAATCAAAATTACTAAACACCAATACTTCGCAACTCTCCCTTTTTGTCAATTACCGAAACTTGAATAATGAAGATGACACCAGAGAAGATGAGCAAACCTTGAATTCTCGAATCTTGTACAATCAGCAATTTTTTGACCGAAAAGTGTTATGGAATACCGTTTATGAAACCAATAGTGGTACCCTCCCCCAACAAGAGTTTTCTTATGTCCAGGTAGACCCGGGAGAGGGAAATTATACTTGGAACGATTACAATAGTAATGGCATTCAAGAATTAGAAGAGTTTGAGGTAGCGCAATTTCAGGATCAAGCGACATATTTGCGAGTATTATTGCCCAATCAGGTATTTATTAAAACACACCAAAACAAGTTGAGTCAAACCCTTACCTTGAATCTGCAACCGTGGGCAGTGGTAAAAAACAAAACCAAAAAGTTCTTTTCACATTTTTATAATCAAACTTCGTATCTCATAGATCGTAAAATTCGAAGAGATACGGATGATTTTGAGCTTAATCCTTTTGCAAGTAGCGACAAGGAACTAGCACTGAATCTTAATTTTAGGAATACGATCTTCTACAACAGAGGGAAGCAACGCTATACGACCTCTTACACCTATTTATCTACAAAAAACACCGCTTTTCTGGTTACAGGACTCCAAGAAACGATTAAGCTGGATCATCAATTCAATTTTCAACATAAGTTTGGAGAAAGCTGGTTAGTGGAAATGAGAGGTGTCTTAAATAATACCGAGAGTATTGCAGAAAATTTTGCGAATCGTAATTTTCTGGTTGAAGGCTATCAAGGAGAACCCAAGCTCTCTTATTTGCTATCAGAACAAACACGCTTTAGTCTCTTCTATCTATATAATACGCAAGAAAATGTATTGAGTAATCTCGAATCATTAGCTCAGCAAAAAATAGGCGTTTCTTTTTCTTATGCTAATAAGCAACAAATATCGCTTACTACGGAGTTCAATGCTTTTATCAATGATTTTGAAGGAAATGCCTTTTCTCCGGTTGGATACCAATTATTAAATGGTTTACAACCCGGCACTAATTATACCTGGTCGCTACTGGCGCAAAAGAAATTGACAAAATACTTAGATTTGAATCTAACCTATCAAGGTAGGAAGAGTGAAACCTCAACAACAATCCATACAGGTAATGTACAGTTACGGGCGTATTTTTAACCTGGATTATGCATTAAAACTTCGTTATGAAGGTCGAAAATGCGATAA